>JBOGEV010000277.1:0-3037 GCA_050742015.1 Acidimicrobiia bacterium | reverse complement strand
GGGACGCTCATCGCCATGAGCGGCACTGAGCTGGAAGCATCGGCCTGGGGGGAGGCGGCGGTCAGGCCAACCGAGGCAGGGTGGTGGATCAGTCTCGACGTCACCGGTCTGCCCCCCGCCCCGGATGGCGCCTATTACGAGGGTTGGGTGTGGAGCGACGATGGCGAAGGGGTCAGTATCGGGACCTTCCATCTCCGCGGCGGCGACGCCCCTGTGGTCCTCTGGTCCGGGGTGCCGCTCGCCGACTATCCCTCGATCTGGGTCACCCTCGAGCGCGAGGACGAGGGTCCGGAGGCATCGGATCAAGTGGTCATGGTCGGTCGAATCCCAGACGCCCCCGACGCCTGAGAGTCAATCACCCCGAAACAGCCGGGAGAGCAGGCTGAAGAGCACGCTACCGACGACACTCACCACCAGCATCGAGGTGATCGGTATGAAGATGGTGGTGTTCTCGGTCTCCCGGTGGATGTCGCCCGGGAGGTTGCCAAACCAGGAGAACAGCCCGGGGAAGTAGCGGAGGATCACCCCGATCACGACGATCCCGGCGCCGACCAGGATCAGGACGTTGGAGAGACGCATCGCTCACTCCGGGTGACGGAGGACCACCTTGCCTACCTGCTCGCCGGACTCGAGATAGGCCAGGGCGTCCGGCAGGTCGACGAAGTCGAAGACCTTGCTCACCGGCGCCTTGGCTCCGATGGTGCTCACCCAGGTGGCGGCCCGGGCGAACTGGGCGTGGTTGGCCATCGACGACCCGATGAGCTCGAGTTGGCGGAAGAAGAGAGTGGGGATGGTCAGTTCCATCTTGGGCCCGCTGGTCGCGCCGCAGATAGCGATGCGACCGCCCTTCTTCGCCGCCCGCATCGATTGGCGGATCGTGGCCGGCCCCACGTTCTCGATCACCACGTCGGCGCCGCCCAGTGCGGACATCTCGGAGCCGAACTCACCCTCCGAGTTGAACCCGGCCGTCGCCCCCTGCTCCACGGCCCAGTCGATCTTGTCTTGTGACCTCGAGGTGACGTACACCTTGGCCCTCATCGCCAGTCCGAGATGCATCGCCGCGGCCGACACACCGCCGCCGACCCCGACCACGAGCAGGGTCTGCTCCGGCTTGAGCCCCGACCGCTCCAACATCCGAAGTGCGGTCCCGGTGACCAGGCCGAATGATCCCGCCACTTCCCAAGGCATCGCCTCGGGCTTGCGCACGGCGTTGATGGTGGGGATCACCAGCTTCTCGGTGAAAGTCCCGGGCCGGTGCTCGCCGAGGATCTGGAACGAGTCGCAGTAGACGATGTCGTCGTTTCGACATTGGGGGCACTGACCGCAGGAGAACGAGGGGTCGATGATGATCTCGTCACCTGGCTCGAACCCGCTCACATCCTCGCCGACCGCATCGACGTACCCGGCGGCGTCGGCCCCGGTGGTGTGGGGGAGGTGCTTGGGGGCGGGGAGGCCCTGGGACACCCAGAGGTCGAGGTGGTTGAGCGCCGAGTGGCTGATCTTGACCCGGATCTCTCCCGGTCCTGGCTCCGGATCGTCGACTTCGTTGAGGGCGTAGGAACCGATCCCTTGGGTGTCGGTGAGCTGCCAGGCCTTCATGGCGGCGAGGGTAGCCTCGCGGGTTCAGAGTCGAGGAGAGGGATTGGCCGTCGAGTTACCAACCGATCGAGAGGTGCACGTCTCGTCGGTGAAGGTGCGTTTCTACGAGCTCGACCCCTACGACCACGTCAATCACACCAACTACTTCTCCTACTTCGAGACGGCCCGCATCGACTATCTCACCGACATGGGCTGGGGGCTCGATCGGCTCAAGGAGCAGGGGTGGCAGCTGGTGGTGGTCGACCTCCAGGCCAGGTTCTCCGCCGCCGCCCGGTTCGGCGAGGAGCTGATCATCCACACCTGGATCGAAGATGTGGGCCGGGTCAAGTCCACCTGGCGCCAGGTCATGCTCCGGAACGAACAGGAGGTAGCCCGGCTCACGGTCTCCGCAGCCTTCACCGACCTCGCCGGCAAACCCCGCCGCATCCCCGCAGACTTCGCCGACCACATCCAGGGCCTGTTACATCCAACCTGAGGTTGTGCGTTCCGTATATGGAACAAACCGCCTCAGCTACGAGGCCTCGGGTGTCCGAACCTACGCAACCTGCCACTACATCTGTGACGAACCTGAGAGCGTTCGTTCCATATATGAAACGTGGAACCTCAGGTTGACGGCGTCGTGGCCTCGGCCGGCTCGCCGGACATGGCGCCGACACTGGGTTGGAGTTTGGACCAGGTGATGGCGGCGAGGAGGACGACCAGGGCCACCCCGGCGATCACGTAGCGAGCGGCCGAGTCCTGGAGGGCGATCACTGCGGGCAGGACCAGCAGGGAGATCAGGTTCATCACCTTGATCAGCGGGTTCAGGGCAGGGCCGGCGGTGTCCTTGAACGGATCGCCGACAGTGTCTCCGATCACGGCCGCCTTGTGCGACTCGGAGCCCTTCCCTCCATAGTGCCCGTCCTCGATGTACTTCTTGGCGTTGTCCCACGCCCCACCCGAGTTGGACAGGAAGTTGGCCATGAGCTGGCCTGTCAGGATCGATGCCGCCAGGAATGCGCCGAGGGCGAAGTAGTTGATGCCGAAGCCGATGATCACCGGAGTGAGCACCGCAAGCAGGGCCGGGGTCAACAGCTCACGCAGCGAGGCGGCCGTGCAGATGTCGATGACCGGGCCGTAATCGGGACGGCGCTCGCCCCGCATGATCGCCCCGTCGGCGAACTGGCGGCGAACCTCCTGGACCACGACCGCCGCCGACCGCCCGACGGCGCGAATGGCGAGACCGGAGAACATGAAGGCGACCGATCCACCGATCAGGAGCCCGATGAAAGTCGTGGGGTCGGCCACGTTGATCGAGGTCTCAGGGAGGGAGAAGAGATCCGAACCTTCGGTGGTCAACCCGAGCTCTCCGGCGATGGTCTCGATGAACGAGGCGAACAGCGCCACGGCCGCAATGACGGCCGACCCGATGGCGAAACCCTTGGTCACGGCCTTGGTC
>JBOGEV010000276.1:0-7961 GCA_050742015.1 Acidimicrobiia bacterium | reverse complement strand
AGGAGGAGCAGCGGCTGACTATCGACGAGGCGCTGCGGCTCTACACCAGCGGGAGCGCATGGTTCTCATTCGAGGATGATTCCCGGGGCAATCTGCGCCCGCGGAGTCACGCCGACCTCGTCGTGCTATCAGACGATCCGCTCGCGGTTCCCGAGGATCGCATCCCAGGGATCGAGTCGGTGCTCACCATCGTCGGTGGCGAAGTCGTCCACACCGGGATCGGGCGATAGGGTCGGGCAGATGCACCGAGAAGCCCGCAACCCGTCGACCCTGCCCCCACCTGCCGGGTACTCCCAGATCGTCGAGGTGAGCGGGGGGACGACCGTCTACATCGCCGGGCAGGTCGCCTGGGACACCGATGGCGAGGTGGTCGGCGTCGGCGATTTCGAAGCCCAGGCTCGGCAGGTCTTCGCCAACCTGGTCGAGGCCCTAGCCGCGGCCGGGGCCACGCCGTCGGATCTGGTCAAGATCGGGATCTACGTGGTCGACCACACTCCGGAGAAGTTGGGTGTGATCCGACGAGTTCGGGACGAACTCCTTGGTGGCGACCCGCCTCCGACCAGCACCCTCATCGGCGTGCAGACCCTCGCCCTCCCCGATCTCCTGATCGAGGTCGACGCCATAGCGGTGGTGGACTGACACTCATAAACCCAGGTAAGCCTTTCGGAGTCGCTCGTCCCGGGACAACTCGGTGGCTGTGCCCTCGCCGACGATCTTGCCTTCTTCGAGCACGTAGCCGCGGCCGGCGATGTCGAGGGCCTCGACCGCGTTCTGCTCCACCAGCAGGATCGACACTCCGGTTGCGTTCACCTCGCGCAGCACATCGAAGATGCTTTCCACGATGATCGGGGCCAGGCCGAGCGAAGGCTCGTCGAGGAGGAGCAGCCGGGGCCGGGCCATCATGGCTCGTCCGATCGCCAACATCTGCTGCTCCCCACCGCTCAGGGTGCCCGCCACCTGGCTCTCCCGTTCCCGGAGCCGGGGGAATATCCCGTAAACAGAGCCCAGCGACTCATCATGAGACCCCCGGGCGGAGGTGGGGTAGGAGCCGATGGCCAGGTTCTCGGCGACGGTCATCTTGGGGAAGATGCGCCGACCCTCGGGGACCAGGGCCACGCCATGATCGATCACGCGATGCGGGGGGAGGGAGGTGAGCTCGACGTCCTCGAATGAGACCGAGCCTCGCCACGACGGGAGCACACCGGCGATGGCGTTGACCAGGGTGGTCTTTCCCGCCCCATTGGGCCCGAGGATGGTCACCACCTCGCCGCTGTCCACGTGAAGGGAGACCTCGTGGAGGGCCGGGGCCCGTCCGTAGCCGGCGCCGAGACCGTCAACCCGTAGCATGATGTCGTTTCGTCCCCAGATACGCCGCCACTACCGCCGGCGCCGACATGACCTCCTTCGGCACGCCGTCGGCCACGACCCGACCTTGATCGAGCACCACGATCCGGCTGGAGAGAGCGGTGATGGCGCGGATCACGTGCTCGACGATGACCAGGGTTATCCCGCGCTCGTGGATCCTCCGGATCATCTCCATCGATTGGTTGATCTCGGTGGGGTTGAGCCCGGCCAGCACCTCGTCGAGGAGGAGCAGGGTGGGCTCGGTGGCCAGGGCGCGGGCAAGTTCGAGGAACTTGAGCTGATGCAGGGTGAGTTGGTCGATGCCGACATCGGCGACATCGCTCAGGCCGGTGAAGGCAAGCCACTGGTCGGCCGCCGCCCGGGCTTCGTCGAGTGAGTGTTGCGAACGCCCGAACATGTAGCTGACGGCGATGTTTTGCCGCGCGGTCATGGTGTCGAAGGGCCGGGGGATCTGAAACGTGCGGGCGATGCCGAGCCCGGCGATTCGGTGCGCGGGGAGGCCCCCGATGTCGGTGCCTTCGTAGACGACCCGACCCCGATCTGCCGGGTAGAAGCCGGAGAGCAGGTTGATCAGGGTCGACTTGCCCGACCCGTTGGGACCGACCAGCCCGAGAATCTCGCCTCGCTCGACAGAGAGGCTCACGTCGTTGACCGCGATCACACCGCCGAACCGCTTGCCTACCTCGGTCACTTCGAGGAACGCCATCAGCCTGCCCTCGTCAGGTCGTCGGACTCGACGACCTCGGTCTCGGCAGGTCTTCGCCCGAGGGCACCCCCGAACGCCTCCCAAATTCGATCAGGGATCAGCATCAGCAGCACCGTGGCCACCATGGCGTAGGCGAAATCGCTGATCAGCGATTCGTTGAAGCCTGCCAGCCTGACCACTGCCAGAACGCCGAAGAATGTCACCGCGGTGGCCAGCCAACGCCGACGCATGCGGACATAGACCCCCTCTCGCACCGCCAGTGCGAGGACGACCAGCATCGCTCCGATGATGACCTGGTTGACGTCGGCGAGCCCCGCGCTGTTGAGCCGATCGGTGAGGGTGGTGATGATCACAGCTCCGACCACCGGGCCCATCCAGTGGTGCATCCCACCGAGGACACTCATCAGGATCACGAACAGGGGCACCCGGATGTTGAACACCTCTTCGACCGTGATGAATCCGAGTTGAAGGGCCCACATCCCGCCCATCAGCCCCGCGAAGAAGGCGTTGGTGCCCAGTGCGATCATCTTGTACCGGAAAGTGGGGACTCCGAGTCCTTCCGCCACCGGCTCGTCGTCCCGGATCGAGAACAGCCCCCAACCGATCCTGGAGTCGTAGATGAGGTAGGCGGCGAGCACCGTGAGCAAAGCGATGACCAGGGTCAGCCGGTACACCGCGATGTTGAACTCCCCGAGGAACTCCGGGATCGGGACCCCGGTGGTGAATATCCCCGTCCCACCGTCGATCGAGGGGGAGAGCCGAGCGACCGAGGCGAGGACGAAGGCGACGGCCAGGGTGGTGAGGGCGAAGATCTCGCCGGTGAGACGGCGGACCCGGAACACAACCAACCCGAGCACGAGACCGGTCACCCCGGCCAGGATCCCGGCCACCGGTAGCGCGGTGATGAAGGACCAGCCCTGTTTCACGACCAGGACCCCGACGGTGTATACCCCGACCCCGAAGAAAGCGCCCTGGCCGAAACTGAAGTACCCGGAATACCCGGTCAGGATGTTCCAGCTCGAGGCCTGGGAGATCCAGAAGAAGATGGTGAAGAGGAAGATCAAATAGAAGCGAGGGAGGTCCAGCGTCTCCTGGAGGTTGGGGGCGAAAGCGAGCAACAGCGCAATGATCCCGAACCCGATCAGAGTCTTCGATCTCGAGCTCAAGCCACGCTCCGCTTGGTGAGCAGACCTTCGGGGCGAAAGAGCAAAGCGGCGAGCAGGATGAGGAAGGTGACCAGCGGCGCCGAAAGCGGGCCCCAGAGCACGCTGCTGACACCGGCGGCGACCCCGATGATCACCCCGGCGGTCAGCGTCCCCAGACTGTTGCCCAGACCGCCCAAGATGACGATGGGGAAGACGATCCCGAACCAGGCGATCGCCAGCTCGGGGAACATGGTTTGTCCGATGGCAATGAAGACGCCGGCCAGAGCGGAGAACGCCGTCGAGAGTCCGGAGAGGATCACAGCCACCCGGCGTGTGTCGATCCCGAACGCACGGGCCATGTCCGAGTCCTGGGCCACGGCGCGCACGGCCTTGCCGAAATAGGTCCGGGTGAAGATCAGCCACATGCCTCCGGCGATGAGCAAGGCGGCGGCGAAGGCGCCGAGCTGGGGCAGGGGGAAGGCGATGTTCCCGACGAAGAAGGACCGGGTCTCATAGGGGTTGAGCTCGGGCCCGATACGGCGGAAGTCGGCGCTCCAGATCGTCTGCATCAGGCTCTGGAAGATGATGAAGAGCCCAAAGGAGATGATCAGGGACTTGAACTCGTCCACCTTGGCCAGGTGGAAGAACCATTGGACCAGCACCCCGATCAGGAAGAACAAGGGGACCACCACCAGGATCATCAAAAGCGGGTCGACGCGGTAGGTGAGCGTCAACTGGTAGACGACGTATGCGCTGAGCAGGATGAACGTGAAGTGGGCCAGGTTGATGATCTTCAGCGCTCCCCACGACAGGGAGATCCCGATCGACATCAGGGCGTAGAGGCCACCCACCAGGATCCCCGAAACGATTCCCTGCGCGAGTAGTTCCAAGCGGCCCTTCCTATTGGAGATCGAGGCTATCCCGCCCGGCCGGAGCCGGACGGGATAGCTCGATGGTTCAACCTTCGGGTGCGAAGACCACCGAACGGTCGGGAGCGGCGAACTCCTCGGGGTAGACCACCCACCAGTCGCCGTCCTGGACTTGCTTGACCTTGGACAGGTCCTCGAAGTAGTTCTGCTCCTCGGGGAAGAACTCGATGTCCCCGTGGAACAGCGTTTGTGCCCCGTTGTCGATCAGGTAGTCGCACATCGCCTGCTGATCGAGGCTCCCCGCACCTTCGGCTGCCTGCTGCAGGTACTCCCATGCGGTCCAGGAGGCCGCGGCTTGAGTCTCCACCTTCGCGTAGGGGACGCCGTCGGCGGCCAACTGCGCATCGATTGCGGCGGCCACTTCGACCGCCTCGGGGTCGTCCGTGAATGGCGGATGCTCCTCGAAGATGGTGACCGACATGATCCCGTCGGCGCCTTCGGTGGCAACGAGGGGCCCCGGTGCCGGCCACTGGACGAACATCCCGGCCGGTGAGTAGTCGATCGCCTGCATCGCCGTGATGAGGTTGGGAGCGTCGACCCCCAGCCCTGCGATGTACAGGAAGTCGGGGTCGGCATCCCTCACCTGTGCCGCCAGCGGTCCCCAGTCCGAAGTGGTGAGCGGATAGGTGACATCGAGCACCACCTCCCATCCCCGCTTCTCTGCTTCGGCCACGGCGCCGCCTTCATCGGTGTCGGGCTGCCCGTAGGAGATGAACATGGTTCCCGGGAACTCGTTGACCACGAACCCGATGGTCTGCGGCGGCGTCCCCGTCGACTCGAGGGCGTCATAGACCAGGTTGGGGTTGGTGATGTTTGGGTGGAGACCGGTCGACCACGAGCTGAAGTGGCACTCGTAGTTGTAGGCATAGGTCAGGCTGGCGGTGTGATGGGGGAAGACGTACCCGTAGCGCTGGGCGACGGCCATCGCCGCGGTGATGTTCCCGGTCCCGTACGGCCCGATGACCAGGTCCACCTCGTCCTCGGTGATGAGTCGCTCATAGGCGGCTGCCGCCAGATCGGGGGTCGACTCGTCGTCGAGGAGGACCCACTCCACAGGTCGTCCCAGGAGACCTCCCGCGGCGTTGATCCGCTCCACGAACACGTCGCCGGTCGCCTTGTGGATGGCGGCCGTGGGGGCGAATACCCCGGTCAGCGCCAACGTGCTCCCGACCCGGATCGGGTCTCCGCTGGTGGGCGCCGCCGTGGTCCCGGGAGCCATGGTCGTCCCGGGCCCGGCCGTGGTCCCCGGGGCCATCGTGGTCCCGGACCCTGCCGTGGTCGTACTCCCTCCCTCGTCACCCCCACAGGCAACGACGATCAACGCCATGACTGTGATCAGTGCCAGGTGATTCCATCCTGCTCGCGATCTCATCGGTCCTCCTCCTGTGATCGTGCACAGACTCGATGACGGCCAGTGTTCAGTGAGGCTACACATCGAGCATCGATCGCGCAGTTTCACTTACTGAGGAGATGCCGGCGGTAGGGTGACCGCCCGACCGCCCGACGGTCGGAGGTGACGAGCATGCCCATCGAGCCAGTCCACATCGAGGGAAACGACCCGCGCTGGAACATGCCCTATACCGCGGGGATCAAGGTGAACGAAGGCTCGCTGGTGTTCGTCTCCGGTGTAACCGCGGCACCGGTTTACCACTCCCACCCCCACGTCCCCGCCGAGTTCGAGGACATCCCCGACGACCCGGGTCGCCAGGCCGAGATGGCCATGGCGAACCTGGGGTCCGTGCTCGTCGCATCCGGCGGCAGCTTTGCCGATGTCGTCCAGTTGATGCGATTCATCGTCGACCTGGACCGAAACCAGGACTCGATCAACCGGGTGATGGCGTCGCAGCTCGGCAAGCACCGGCCGGCCAGCACCACCGTGGAGGTGGTCCGTCTGGCCACCGACCCCAGACTCGTGCTGGAACTCCAGGCCGTCGCGGTGGTTGCGGAGTAATCACAGACACTGGGTGCTTGGTACGTTGAACACGTGACCGGCAACACGGTGCTCGATGTCATCCTCGCCTTGGTGTTCGGATACGTCATCTGGCGTGTGTCGATAGCCGTGATCCGGATGTTGTCGACGCCACCACCTGAAGTCGATCCCGACGACGTGGTCACGGTGGACCAGGACTACCGGTGCACCGTGTGCGGGGCCGAGCTCACCATGACCGCGGTCAACCTGTCCGAGGACAAGCCTCCACGTCACTGCCGGGAGGACATGGTCCCGGTCTGGCGCCCGGCGTGATCGGAATCACACGCGTGTAGTTATCCCAGGGCTTATCCACAGGTTGTTGAGAACTACACGCGTGTAACTCGGCGTTACGGATGAAAACTGGCGACTACGCTCGCTTTTCGTGCCCGAGTCGAAGCGACGCAAACCCAAGAACCCGCCAATTTCCGCCGCGGCCGCCCAGACCGCGGCCAAGTCCAAGGAACCCAGCCCCACCTGGTACGTGGCTCTCATGTCTGGCCTGATGGTGGTGGGAGTGGTCTTGGTCCTCCTCCGGTTCGTCCTCGAATGGGATCAGGTGATCCTGGTAGTGGGTCTGGTGGCCATCGCCGCCGGCTTCCTCATGACCACCAACTACCG
Organism: Acidimicrobiia bacterium; assembly: GCA_050742015.1. GTDB lineage: Bacteria > Actinomycetota > Acidimicrobiia > Spongiisociales > ZC4RG35 > JARDZU01. The sequence continues at coordinate 1,229 of JBOGEV010000276.1, read as the reverse complement.
CTGACCTGATCAACCCTCCGTCAGGGCGCAGTTGTCGTGGGCGGCGTGGTCGTCGTGGTGGTCGTAGTGGTGGTGGTCGGCGGCGTGAACTGACCGAACGTCACGTTGACCGACTCTCCGGGCAGCAGCATCGCACCGGCATCGGGGTTCTGGGCGATCACCAACCCATTTTGCGACTCGTCGGCGACAGGTTGTGTGCCGACAATGATCTGCAGCCCGCGTTCGGAGAGTGCGGCCTCGGCCTGAGTCTGGTTCATCCCGAGGAGACTGGGGACCTCGACTGGCGCCGGGCCCAGGGAGACCACGATGAGAACGGTGTCACCCACCCGGACTTCGGCGTTCTCGACCGGATCGGTCCTGATCACCAGGTCCGGGGCAACGGTGTCGGAGTACTCGTCCTGGACCCGCACCAAGAGGCCCAGCGCCTGGAGTTGGGCGGTGGCCTCCCGCTCACTCAAATTGGCCAGTGGTGGGACCAATTCGAGCTCCGGCCCGGTGGACACGACCAGGTTGACCGGGGCCTCCACACCGACGCGCACCCCCTGTCCCGGGTCCTGTTCGATGACGATTCCCTCGGCGAAGGTCGGGTCGGACCGTTCGGTCACCTGGCCGACGGTGAGCCTGGCTTCGCTGATCAACCGTTCAGCCTCCTCCCTGGTCTGGCCGACGACGGGCGGGACCGGGATCTCTTCAGGCCCGGACGAGACATATACGTCGATGGTCGAGCCCTCTTCGACCTCGGTGCCAAAGGTGGGCTCGGTCCGGATGACGTTGCCCGGCTCCACCTCGTCGTTCGACTCGAAGAACGTGCGCACCAAGAAGCCGTCGTCCTGGAGCCGTTGCAGGGCTTCGTCCTGGCTGATGCCGGTCACATTGGGCACCTCGACGAGAGTGGCCTCCTCGTCGCCACCACCGGCTAGCTGGAAAAGCACGAAGATCAGAATGCCGAGGGCGATGAGGAGGCCGAAGGCGGTGAGGATGAAGGGCATCTGCGACGCCGGTTCCTCCTCCACACCCCTGTAGACCTCATCCGGGGGGACGGTGGCCGGGGGCACCGGTGTTGTCGACATCACCCGTGTCGAGCCCTCCCCGTCGGCGGCTACGACCACCGGGATCGGTGCCGGCATCCCCACCTCTTCCCCCTTGAGCACCGAGAGCAGGTCGGAGCGCATCTCGTCGGCGGTTTGATAGCGGGCTGTTGGGTCCTTGCGCATGGCCTTGGCGACCAC
>JBOGEV010000275.1:0-1528 GCA_050742015.1 Acidimicrobiia bacterium | reverse complement strand
TGCTGTGGCCCGATCTGCGTGGCGTCTGGTTCCTGCAGGAAGACGCCAAGGACGCAGCCGACATCTTCGCCGTGGACGCCCAAGCGATCCGGGCCCTGACCGACGGCGGCTACGAACCGAAATCGATACTCGACGCGACCGCCGCCCGGGACGTCACCAAGCTTCGCCACACCGGCAAGACCAGCGTCCAATTGCAGCCCCCGATGGAACAGGGTGCGCTACCGGCGGCGTCGACCAACGGCAACGGCCGGGCACTCGAGGAGGTCTAACCCATGGACGTCAAGCGTCTCGGCCAGGTCGATTTCAAGGCCGGTGACAAGGGCGAGTTCTCCGCCGTGATCGCCACCTATGGTGCGATCGATTCCGACGGTGACGTGACCGAACCCGGCGCCCACCGCGACGGCCAGAAGGTCGTTGTGTCACCGTACGGGCACGCATCGATGATGGGCACCCTGCCGGTCGGGACCGCAGTCCTCAAAACCGGGTCGGGTCGCACCGTCGCCGAGGGCCGCTACTTCATGGACATGCCAGAAGGCCGTTCGGCGTTCACCGCGATGAAACGTCTCTACGAGGAAGGTCTCGGCGAATGGTCGTACGGCTACGAGGTCGTCGACGCCGAGATGGGCGAAATGGACGGCCAACGTGTCCGGTACCTCAAACAGGTTGACGTCTACGAGGTGTCACATGTGTTACGTGGTGCCGGTATCGGCACCGGCACCCTTGCCGCCAAAGACGGACCCGCCACCGACAAGATCGTCCCGTTGAAGGAGAAGCCCGTGGACGTCGAGTACAAGGCGGCGATCCGGCCGCATGGCACCCCGGTCACCGCCCGGGCATGGGACGGCACCGCTGTCACCGCCGCGATCGCCGACGACGCCTCGGTGTCTGATCTGCGGTCGGTGTACGCGTGGGTCGACTCGAACGGCGATCCCGAAGCGAAGACGAACTACCGGTTCCCACACCATCACGGCCCCGACGGACCCGCTAACGTGCGTGCGCTCGTCGCCGGTATCGCCGTCCTCAACGGCGCCCGTGGCGGCACCACCATCCCAGACAGCGACCGCAAAGCCGTCTACAACCACCTCGCCTCCCATCTCCGCGACGACGACCGGGAACCCCCCGAGCTCAAAGAGAAGCCGGGTGGCGAACTCAAGTTCTTCGAGGAAGGCATCGACGCCATGGCAGTGGTGGCGACCTACCTCGAATCGGCGCAACGAGTGATCGCTCTGCGTGCCGTCAAAGGCAAGGCCCTGTCCCACGTCAACACCGAAGTCCTGGACTGGCTCCTTGAGGACTGGGCGAAGCTCGGCCACGAGCTCAAGGCCCTGCGTGACACTCCCCGGGAGCGGGCCGCTACCGAACTGGTGCGATTCCTCGCTCTCGACCACCAAGCCGCCAGCTGACCCCAGCCGGCACCACCATCCATTCGAGGCCTGGACGGGTCTCTCCTGTATCCCTAGGAGGGATCCGTCATGACCGCGACCGAAGTCGCATTCCCAGCTCTCGACGAGCTCACCGAGAAGATCGC
>JBOGEV010000274.1:0-1952 GCA_050742015.1 Acidimicrobiia bacterium | reverse complement strand
CGGTGAGATCCGGTAACCGGTCTCGAGACTCTCGGTCAGACCCATCTCCTTGAGCTTGCGAACGTCGAGCTTGAAAGGCGCCTTCTCCCGACCCACGGAGTGGGCCAGGTCCTCGGCTCGCACCCCGGGATTGTCGGCGATCAGCCTCAGGGTCTGCCATGTCCAGGGACCATGACTGCTGGCAGAATCGAGCCGCTCCAGCCGACGTCTGATCTCGGCCTGCTCGCGCTCGTACGGTATCGACTCCCGAAGTGCCATCCGGGGATCGGGTCCGACATGACGGAGACGGATCCGGTACAGGGTCTCACCGCGGTTCCCCGCCGCCGAGTCCAGTTCGGCAACGGTGCCGAAACCAGCCACCGCGACGTCCGCGGCTGTGAGCGAATCCGTCTCCACGGCTTCGACCGATAGAACCTCCACCACACCCACCGCGGTACGCATGGTCGAGCCTGGCTTAACCCGCGGCTGGGCCCATCTTCGATAGACGGCCTCGATCCGGCCGGATTCGATGCCCCGGAGCACGTCGAGTTTGAGCAACACTCGGCCGGGACGATAGACCGCTTCAAATGCGACTCCCCCAGCGCGCTTCTGGCTCGTTGGGGGAGTCAACGGATCTTCACCCGGGTGGTCGGGTTGTCGTCACCGGGCCACGACCGGAGATCACTCCCGGGTCGCGGAGCAGTTGACGTACCGCCCGAGCCAGCTCACGCTTCGATCGCGGTGACTTCCGTGATCGGAGCCTGTGTCTGGACGCTTCGGAGAGACGCGCCTGGAGGCGAGCCTCTACCACCGCGTGGTTGAGATTTGGGTTGTATTGGCTCATTGCAGGTGCTTTCTGCTGCTTCCGTCAGGCTGACGGAAGGGAGTCGACGACTCCAGGGAGATCGCACGGCGAGCGAGGAAACGCACGGAGTGACGAGAAGGAATTGCGGGGGCCCCGGCCCGGGTAGCGATCTCTCTGCAGTGGTCGGCGCCGAAAGAGCTTCATGCAAAGAGAAGCCGCCTCGTGGGCGGCTCGGGGAACACAGGGGCAGACGATGCTCAGGTCATCGTCCTCCGGCCCGAACCGGCTGCCAATTGTCGATGTTGAATCTCATAGTCATCTTCGATCACCAGATCCCAGACCCATCACCGGGTCGTCGATATCGCCACTATGACCGGTCCCGGTTGGCGGTGTCAAGGTAATTAGGGCAACCGCCGTGAGCCGACGTCCCGATTGCCAACCGTCAGGGAACTTTCGACAAACGCACTAGCGGGACGTGATGCTTCGCAATACATTGGGCGGTGCCGACAAAGGCAGACCCTGGCGGGGCGGGAGGCACATAGGAGGAAGTTGTGACTCGGATCCGTTCCAAGCTGGGCAGGCTGCTCGTGATCGGCATGCTCACCTCGTTGATTCCGATCGGGGCCATCCCCGCAGCCGCCACCACCGGAGACCTGGTGATCACCGGTGTCGTCGATGGTCCTCTCGAGGGCGGACTCCCCAAGGCCGTCGAGCTCTACGTGGTCAACGACATCCCCGACCTGGGCGCCTACGGCGTCGGCGCGGCCAACAACGGTGGTGGGACCGACGGCGAGGAGTTCGGCTTTCCCGATGGCGTCGCAGCCACCGCCGGCGAGTTCATCTATCTCGCCACCGAAGCCGACGGGTTCGAGAGCTTCTTCGGTTTCGCACCCGACTTCGTCCACGGCGGAGCCGCCAGCATCAACGGCGACGACGCCATCGAGTTGTTCCTCAACGGGGCCGTCGTCGACGTCTTCGGCGACATTGCAATGTCGGGCACCGGTCAGCCCTGGGAGTACACCGACGGCTGGGCCTACCGGGTCAACGGCACGGGTCAGGACGGCACCATTTTCACCCTGGCCAACTGGGGCTTCAGCGGGCCCAACGCCCTCGATGGGGTGGCCACCAACGCCGCCGCGGCCAACCCCTTCCCCCTGGGCAGCTACAT
>JBOGEV010000273.1:0-28433 GCA_050742015.1 Acidimicrobiia bacterium | reverse complement strand
CCGTCCAGTTGGTACGCCACCACCGAGACGTCAGTTGAAAGCCCCAACCATTCGGCGGTGATCACCTCGCTTGTCACGACGCCATCTTCACTCGAAATCGAGTGGCTGAAGCCGGGCAGCCCCCCGTCGTGGTCCATGTCGCCGCCACTGCAGCAGTTGAGCGAGGTTCCAAGTGTGTCGCCGGAGAAGTTGCCGTAGACCACCTCGAATATTCGGTCCCAAATCGAAGGGGCCGGCGTCGAGTAGATGTAGAACGGCTCACCTTCGAGTTCGCCCAGATACACGGCTCGGATCACGCGATCATCGAGGTCGCCGGCCGATGGCTCGCCCGTCGTGAAGGAGAGGTCGGGGCCCAACTCCGAGGTGTCGAAGGAGGGCGAGGGCCCCCTCAAGCCGAGCCAGACGTCGGGATCGGTCGAAACCGGGTCTGGGTCGGTCACCGCCACGGCGAGGTCTGCGACTTCGACGGTGTCGATGTCCGGGCTGGTGGCTGGGCTCCGCGGATTGGGGTCGAATGGGACGGTGACGGCCAGGACACCGAGTACGAGGATGACAACAGGGACGGTCCAAGCAACCCGTCGCCTCGCTCGTCTCCGCCGCCCGCGACGTTTGATCTCCTCTGGCGCAGTCGCGGGGACGTAGGGCACCCTGGAGGCGGTACCTCCGAGGGTCGACCTGATCTTCTCGTCCAATGTCATGACAAAACCTCCTTGAGCTCGGCCAGGGCCCGACTGAGCCGGCTCTTGACCGTCCCTTCCGGGATGCCCAGCGCCTGGGCGGTGGCCGACTCGGACATGTCCAACAGGTAGCGGGCCACGACGACATCGCGATGTTTCGGAGAGAGCCCGCGAACCGCTTCCAGCAACGTGGGGTCGACTATTTCCGGGTCGTTGGTGGATTCCTCTGCCGGCATTCGGCGAAACTGCAGTCGTCTCCGACGAAGACGCGACGTGGCCCAGTTGGACGCAACCCGATAGACCCACCCCTCGCGATTCTCCATGGTCGACACGGTCCGCCAGCGTTCGTAAGCCCGCACCATCGCCTCGTCGACCGCTTCCCTCGCCAGGTCGCCATCGCCGATCCCGACCACGAGGGCGCGGTACACGGTCTGCCAGCAGTCGGCGTAGAACCGCTCGAACGAGTCGGCAAACGCTGGCTCGGTCAATGTGACTTGCTCCTCGATCATCCGGCGAAAGACGCACAGCTCCCCGCCTTCGTTCCATCGGCGGCTGATTTACCGCACGCGCGGGCCCGTTCTAAGCTCAGATGGTGACTCTCGCCGACTATTTGCCGATCGGCCTGATGCTTCTGCTGGCCACGGTCTTCGTGGGGGTGTCACTCCTCGCCTCCAGCCTGGTCCGTCCCGACCGCCCCACCGAGGCCAAGCTCGATCCCTACGAAAGCGGGATCGTCCCCGAGACGGAGCCGGTGCAACGGTTCCCGGTCAAGTTCTATCTCGTGGCAATGCTGTTCGTGATCTTCGACGTGGAGATCATCTTCCTCTTCGCCTGGGCCTCGATCTACGACAGCCTGGGTTGGTACGGGGTGGCGGCCATATTGATCTTCACCTTCTTCGTGGCCGAGACCCTGGCCTACGTCTGGAAGCGTGGCGCCCTCGACTGGAACGTGCACCGACGGTCCCGCTACATACCCACCGACGCCTCGGATGAGGCTGCCTAGCTGATGGCGACCACCGCTCCGGGCAACCTGCTCATGACCACCGTCGACCGGGCTGCCCGGTGGGCGCGGACCCGATCGATGTTCCCGGCCTCCTTCGGATTGGCCTGCTGCGCCATCGAGATGATGGCGACCGGGGCGGCCCACTACGACTTGGGCCGGTTCGGGATGGAGGTGTTCCGGGCCTCGCCCCGCCAGTCGGACCTGATGGTGGTGGCAGGTCGGGTGAGCCAGAAGATGGCGCCGGTCCTGCGACAGGTGTACGACCAGATGCCCGACCCGAAGTGGGTGATCTCGATGGGCGCGTGTGCCTCGACCGGGGGCATGTTCAACAACTACGCCCTGGTTCAAGGCGTGGACCAGGTGGTGCCAGTCGACATATACGTCCCGGGCTGCCCGCCGGGGCCGCAGAGCCTGATGCACGGGATCCTCACGCTTCACGACAAGATCATGAAGGGCGAGATCAACAATTGACCGATGAGACCCGTTCCGAGATGGAAGAAGCGATTCCCGAAGCAGAGGTCGTCGAGCGGTCCCTTCCGGAAAACCAGGTTCTGAGAGACTTGTTCGTCAAGTTCGAAGACGTGGAGTGGGTGGACTCGCTCGGCCAGGACGTCGCCCGGGTTCCCAATGAGAAGTGGTTCGAATTCGCCTCGGCGGCAAAGGCGGCCGGGTTCGAGGTGTGTGCCGATATCACCGCCGTCGACTGGATGCGCCAGCGCGCCGAGCGTTTCGAGGTCGTGGCCAACCTGCTGTCCATGCAGCACCGGCTCCGTCTTCGGATGGTCACCACGGCCCCGCGTCAAGAGCCCGCCGTCGCCTCGCTGGTCCCGATCTGGCCCGGTGCCAACTTCCCCGAACGCGAGGCGTACGACATGTTTGGTGTCGTCTTCGAAGGGCACCCCGACCTGACCCGGATCCTGATGCCGGACGAATGGGAGGGACATCCCCTGCGCAAGGACTTCGGTGTCGGATCGGTGCCGGTTCAGTTCAAGGAAAGCCACAAGGTGAGCTAGTGCCCCGACCAACCAAGACCCTCGACGTTTGGGTTGCCGGGACCGAGGAGCCCGAGTTCGCCCCCACCGACGAGGGCGCGCAGGAGATCTCGATCGACGAATCCGGCCGTCGTCTCGACGAGCAGTTCGGGAGGGTGGTCGAGGACGACTACGTCTTCGATGACGACGCCGATGCCGACGAGCGGATGATCCTGAACATGGGGCCCCAGCACCCATCCACTCACGGCGTGCTCCGCCTCCAGATCGAGTTGGAGGGTGAGATCATCCGACGCACCAAGCCGATCATCGGCTATCTCCACACGGGGATGGAGAAGACCGGGGAGCAGCTGAACTTCTCCCAGGGTGGGACCAACGTCACCCGGATGGACTATTTGTCCCCGTTCCACAACGAGCTGGCCTATTCGTTGGCCGTGGAGAGGCTGCTCGGGATCGAGGTGCCGCCACGGGCCGCGGCCATCCGTGTGCTCTTGACCGAGCTGAACCGGGTCTCCTCCCACCTGGTGGCTCTGGCCACCAACGGGATGGACATAGGGGCCATCTCGATGATGATCTACGGGTTCCGGGACCGGGAGGAGATCCTGGCCTTCTTCGAGAAGACAACTGGTCTCCGCATGAACCACAACTTCATCCGTCCCGGGGGAGTTGCCGCCGACCTGCCGCCAGGTTGGAAAGACGACGTCGCCGAGATCCTCGCCGGGCTGCCGAGACGTCTCCAGCAGTACGACGACCTACTAGAGAACAACCCGATCTGGAAGGCCCGGACCAAGGGAGTCGGGGTCGTCTCCGCAGAGGAGGCGGCTGTCTACGGCATCACGGGTCCCACACTGCGCTCGACCGGGGTCGACTGGGACATCCGAAAGGCTTTCCCCTACAGCGGGATCGACCAGTACGAGTTCGACGTCGTGGTCGGGGAGAACGGGGACGTCTATGACAGGTACCGGATTCGGATGGACGAGATCGCGGAGTCGCTGAAGATCATCGAGCAGGTGATGGACACGATCCCCAAGGGGGACTATCGGGTCGATGATCGCAAAGTCACCCCACCGCCCCGAGCCCGTATCGACGAGTCGATGGAGGCTCTGATCCACCACTTCAAGCTGTTCACGGAGGGTTACAAGGTGCCGGCCGGCGAGACCTACGTTGCAGTGGAGTCACCTCGTGGCGAGTTGGGCTGCTACCTCGTGTCCGACGGCGGGGCCAACCCGTACCGCATTCATACCCGGGCGCCGTCCTTCTACAACCTCCAGGCCCTCCCCATCGCCATGGCCGATTCCCTGATGGCCGACACCGTCGCCACCATCGCCTCACTCGATCCGGTGATGGGCGACGTCGACCGGTAGTTGGAACCTAATGCAGGGCGTCACGCATGCATGACGCCCTGCATAAAGAAGGCGGAACTAGCGACCGGTGACGATGGTGGTCGGGACGGATTCGCTGTCACGGTCATCCACCGTCTGCTCCACCGTCGGCAGGCCCAATGACGGCGGTGACATCGGGACAAGCTCGCCGTACTCGTCGTAGACATCCAACTCCAATGGGTAGAGGTTGGGGATGATTCGCCCGAACTGGTCACGCCGGAAGTTGACAGTCCCGCCGTCCCAGTAGGCGGGGTCGTTTCCCGGGATCTCTGCTTCCTCGTAGACGTAGCTCGGGAACGAGAGCAGGGGACGCCCGTCCTGGTCGAAGAGCAGCACGTCCACCGGGTTCCCCTCCATGTCGTAGGCATAGACGTTGCTGATCGCGTTGCCGTCGGGGGCGGTCAGCTGCTCGAAGTAGACCTGTTGCTCGTAGACCTCGACCATTTGCGACTGAGTCGGCATCGGGTTGAGCAGCATCGCGACCAGGGCCCAAACGGCGACGAAGGAGAAGGCGACAGACCCGAATGCCCGTATCCCTTGTTGACCGTTGGCCAACCACAGTGAGAGCCAGGTGGCGAGGATCACGAAGGCCAGTCCCACCGAGGTGCTCATGCCGATCGAAGGAATGGGAAAGCGCTCAAACCCCTCCATGTCGTAGAGGAAGCTCCAGGCACAGACCACGAGCCAGCCCCGAGTCCATACCCATATGGGATAGATGCTCGGCCAGTCGACCAGGTCGCTCAACCAGGCGGCGCGGCGATTGAGGGCCGCCCGCCACCGCTCGATGTGACCGGGCCTCGCCGTGACCTTGGGGGCGTCGAGACCGGCACTGACCCTGAACTCCTCGACGAACGCCTCCGGGGTACCCAACACTTGGTCGACCTGTTCGTCTTCGAGCTCGGCGAGATGTGCCTCGAGGTCCTGGAGCATTTCCTCTCGTTCCTCGGCAGGCAGGTCATAAAGGCCTTCGGTGACCCGGGCCAGGTAGGCGGCCTTGGTCGCAGACATCGTGATGCTCATTCCTCTTCTCCCTCCAGCAACCGGTCCATCGCCCCGGCGAAGTCATGCCACGTCTTCTTCGATCTCTCGAGGAGGTCGGCGCCGGACCGATTCAGCCCGTAGTACTTGCGTGCCGGGCCCTCCTCGGAGGGGACGATCTCCGAGGTCAGGTACCCCCCGCCGAAGAGGCGGCGCAGGGTCCCGTACACCGATGCGTCGCCCACTTCATCGAAGCCACCTCCACGGAGCTGCCTCACCAGGTCGTAGCCATAGGTGTTGCCTCGTTCGAGCACCGCCAGGACGGCGGTGTCGAGGACGCCTTTCAAGAGCTGGGTCGAATCCATCCTTGCTCCTCCGGGTGCTAGTACGGGTGGCACACTACCACGTAATACGGAGTAGCGGGGTTCGATTCTCAATGCAGGGCGTCACATATCCGTGACGCCCTGCATTAGGTTGCTGCTGCTACGGCCACCCTTGGTGGTGGAGGCGGAATTCGCGGACCTCCTCGGTTGTCGAAGGGCCCCAGGTCATGGTGGGGACCGGGTGCTCGATCCGGGCCGCCTCGAGCTCATCGGCGGTGAAGCCCACCGGTGAGGTGATCGGTTCGATGTCGTAGAGAGCCGCCGCGTTCCAGCCCAGGATCTTGGCCTTTACCCCACGGGTCAGCTCGGGATAGCCGTATCTCTCCCTCAGGTCGGCCGAGATCTGGAAAGCCCGCAGTGCGTCGATCTGTCCCTGGGGTGACCCGTAGAAGATCGAGTCCGTGCCCCACAGCACGTTGTCCTCGCCAAACGCCAGCAACAGCTTGCCCAGCACGTGGGCCGCCTCGTCCGGTCGCCGGAGCAGATGCCACCATGTGGAGCCGATCTCGGCGTAAACGTTCTGCCCCGGGCCCACCCCCGCCTTGCGCAACGAATCGACAAGCCGGTTCACTCCGACGTGGGCTGTCTCCTCGGTGAACGGCCCTTCTCGCTGCGCCACCTCGAAGCCTGAGTGGTAGACGACGAACTTGACCTCGGGATGAGCCCGCGCCGCTGGGCCGATGTCCTCGGGCGATCCGTATCGGGTCTGGTCGGACAGCCCCTTGTGGACGAACAGGATCGGTGCCCCGGACCGAGCGACCTCGTCGAGGAATCGGTTCCCCACCAGGGGCAGATCGGGATCGTGGTCGTCCATCCACCAGTTGATTCCCGACGGGAAATGAGTGAAGGTCTTCCAGCCGCTGATGGTGTTCTCGGCCACCGCGCGTTGCATCTCTTCGATCACCGACTCGATCGGTGCCACCTGGGGCAGGGCGAGGGCGTTGACCAGGACCCGCTCGTCACCGGATAGGGCCTTGACCATCTGCACCGTGTCCTCCATCACCTCGGGTGACAGCGGAGATCCTTCGGGGAGGATGGGAAGGCCGGACAGGGCAACCATCGTGGTATCGGACCGGATGAAGATCTCCTCCAGAAAGTGGTTGGTGGCGAAACATGCCCGAGGGTCGTCTTCGTCCTCGCAGCGAGCCTGCGAGAAGTTCCTTCCCCAGAACCAGTCGCCCCGGGTGGACGGATCCAGGTCGTATTCGAGGAGGTGCCCCTGGACGTCGAACACGAACTGGGATGGCCCGAGCACCGACCGAGCGGCGTCGTTGTCGTGACGGGAGGCGGGGTCGAAGGGGTACCAGAGACCCGGTTGGAGGCCGAGGGCCCGGGCCAGAGTGTGATCGATGGCCGCCAGCGACACCGCAACCGCCGAGGCGGAGCGAAGGAACTCTCGTCGGCTGAGACCGGTCCGCCGGACAGCCTCGTCGACCCCATCGCGTGCAACTTTCTCCATCTCGTGGCGAACCGGGGTGACCCTCTCCGGCTCGTACTCGCCGTTGGAGCACTGTCCGAAGGCGATGGGCAGACCCGGGTCCTCGTCGCGCCAGGAGAACGGCATCGATCCCGATTCTGCCCCATTCTTTATGCATGGCGTCACATATCCGTGACGCCATGCATTAGGTATCCGGTTCTTCCCGGGTTTCGCCCCTGGTACCGGGGTTACCTATTCTCCGGCGGCGATGAGTCGATGGTCGGAGACCACTCAGGAGCGGGCGCGTCAGATCGTGGCGCAGTATCCGCAGAAGCGGTCGGCGGTCATGCCGTTGCTATATCTGGCGATGGTCGAGGACGGGTATCTCACCAACGAGGGCATGGAAGAGGTCGCCGACTGGGTGGGGATCACCCCGGCCCAGGTGCAAGCGGTGGCCACTTTCTACACGATGTACAAGCGGAAGCCCACCGGCCAGTACCTGATCTCGTGCTGCACCTCGATCTCCTGCATGCTGCTCGGCGGCGATGACGTCCTGCATGCCGTCGAGGACGAGTCCGGAGTACCTCATGGCGAAACCGGTTCCGACGGGCTCCTCTCCGTGGAGCACGTCGAGTGCATCGGCGCCTGCGGTGGCGCCCCTGCGGTCCAGGTCAACTACGAGCTGATCGAAGGTGTGACCCCGGAAAAGGCCCGGGAGCTGGTGCGATGGCTGGGCAAGGCCCGGCCCGAGGTGGTCAACTCCGACGAGATGCAGGAGTTGTTCGGCGGGGTTCGAAGCTTCGATTGGGCGATCAGGGACGAACACGGGGCAGTGGGCCCTTATCCCGCTTTCCAGCCGCTGGGAACGGTCGGAAGCGAGGGCGACGCTTGACGACGCCACTTGTTGTCACCAAGCGGATGACCGAGTTCCCCAACGACTCGCACACCATCGACCGCTATGAGGATTCGGGCGGCTACGAGCAGGCCCGCCGCGCCACTGGGATGACCCGTGACGAGCTCGTCGAGGAGATCAAAGCCTCGAGCCTGCTGGGAAGGGGAGGCGCTGCCTTCCCCGCCGGCATGAAGTGGAGCTTCCTGGCCCCAGCCCGCCCCTCCTACCTGGTGATCAACGCCGACGAATCAGAGCCGGGCACGTTCAAGGACCGTCAGCTCCTGGAGCGGGACCCGCATCAGATGCTGGAGGGTGTGATCATCACCGCCATCGCCAACGAGGTTCACGACGCCTTCATCTACATACGGGGCGAGTACCCCAAGCCGGCCCGCCGGGTCCAGGCCGCTGTCGACGAGGCCTATGCCAAAGGCCATCTCGGCAAGGGGATATTCGGCTCGAAGTACGACCTGGAGGTGACCGTCCATCTCGGCGCCGGGGCCTACATCTGCGGCGAGGAGACCGCACTCATCAACAGTCTCGAAGGTCTGCGCGGCGAGCCCCGTCTCAAACCACCGTATTTCCCTGCCGCCAAAGGGCTCTACATGCAGCCCACCATCGTCAACAACGTCGAGACGGTTTCCAACCTGCCTCACATCCTGGCCATGGGGGCCACGAAGTTCACTGAGCTCGGGCATCCCATCGATACCGGCACCTTCATGCTCTCGGTATCCGGCCACGTCAACCGGCCCGGCAACTACGAGCTGCCCCACGGGATCACCTGGCGGGATCTCATCTACGAAATCGCCGGGGGAATCCCCGGGGATCGTGAGCTCAAGGCGATCATCCCCGGCGGCGCCTCCTCCCCATGGTTCGTCCCTCAGATCCATCTCGACGACCAGATCACCAAGGACGTCTGTGCCGAGGCAGGCTCGATGCTGGGCTCGGGGGCGGTGATCGTGATGGACGAGACCACTTGCATGGTCCGGGCCGCCGAGCGCATCGTGCGGTTCTTCGCCCACGAGTCTTGCGGCCAGTGCACTCCCTGTCGGGAGGGGACCACCTGGATGGAGATGATCCTGCGCCGGATCGAGGACGGCCAGGGGCGGACCATCGACCTCGACCTGCTCCTCGACGTGTCGGACAACATAAGTGTCGGTCTCGGCTGGCCCCCCAAGATGACCACCATCTGCCCCCTCGGTCCCTCGGCGGTGTCGCCGGTCCTCGCCCTACGCGACTACTTCCGCGACGAGGTCAACGCCCACGTCGAGATGGGCGGATGCCCACTCAAACTCGAGAAGGCCGCGGTGGCGGGGTGACGATTTCGCCCCTCCCCAACGTTTCCGCCCCCGGAGGGGACGGCCCCGAGGGCCGGAGGGGGCGAACCCGATGACCACTCCTGAGCCCGAGCTCGTCAAGATCACCATCGACGGAGTGGAGCATCGGGTTCCGGCTGGATCGCTGCTGATCAAGGCGGCCCAGGACAACGGGACCTATATCCCACGGTTCTGTTGGCACGAGCGGATGAACCCGGTGGGGATGTGTCGGATGTGCCTGGTCGAAGTCGAAGGACCGCGGGGCCCCATGTTGGTGACAGCTTGCACCAACAACGTGGCCGACGGGATGGTCGTCGACACCAGGAACGACACGGTGAAGAAGGCCCAAGAGGGGGTCCTCGAGTTCCTGCTCGCCAACCATCCTCTCGACTGCCCGGTCTGCGACAAGGGCGGGGAGTGCCCGCTCCAGGACCAGGCTTTCTCACACGGGCCGGGGGAGAGCCGTTTTGTCGAGATCAAGCGGAACTACGAGAAGCCGATCCCGATATCCGACCTGGTGCTCCTCGACCGGGAGCGCTGCATCCTTTGCGCTCGCTGCACGCGGTTCTCCGATGAGATCAGTGGGGACCCCCTCATCGAGTTCAAGTCGAGGGCCAACGTCACCGAGATCAACACCTTCCCCGACCACCCGTTCGCCTCGTACTTCTCCGGCAACACCATCCAGATCTGCCCCGTCGGTGCCCTGACCTCGGTGCAGTACCGCTTCCGGGCCCGTCCCTGGGACCTGCAGATGGTGGAGAGCTCAGGTCTACACGACACCGCCCATCCCCGTCTGACCGTTCAGGTCAGCCAGAACGAGATCTTGCGCCTGGTGGGGGTGGACAACGACGCCACCAACCACGGGTGGCTGTCGGACAAGGATCGCTTCGGCTTCGACTACCTGCGATCGGATCAACGGCTGAAGACGCCTCTGGTGCGCAGGGAGGGGGAGCTGGTCGAGGCCGGTTGGGCCGAGGCCCTCGACCGGGTGGCGGAGCGGATCGGGTTGATCAAGGATGAGGACGGGGGTGCCGCCTTTGCCGTGATCGGTGGGGCCCACGGGACCAACGAGGACGCCTACGCGCTCTCCAAGTTCGCCCGCGTCGTGCTGGAGACCAACAACATCGACGCTCGGCTCGACGACAGCCTCGACTCCCACTTTCTGGCCGCCACGGTCGATCGAGCCCTCATCGCCGACATCGACACCGCCGACACCATCCTGGTCTGGGGGCCCGATCTCAAAGAGGAGCACCCCACGTTGTATCTCCGGGTCCGGCGTGCGGCCCAGGAGTTGGGGGTGCGGCTGATCGTGGTCCATCCCCGGGCGACCGGTCTCGACGATCGGGCGTCGATCAAGGCCAACTACCGCCCCGGAGGCGGGTTTGCCCTCCTCGACGAGATCGCGGACGGAAAACATCCCGAATTGAGCCTGGCCCTGAGCGCCGAGCATGTCGTGGCCCTGGTCGGGCAGGCCTCGGTCGCCGACGGGCCAAAGCTGGCCGAATCGGTCGCCGCCTTCGTCCGGAACAAGGCAGG
This sequence comes from Acidimicrobiia bacterium, assembly GCA_050742015.1. GTDB lineage: Bacteria > Actinomycetota > Acidimicrobiia > Spongiisociales > ZC4RG35 > JARDZU01. Next base: position 17,863 of record JBOGEV010000273.1, on the reverse strand, counting down.
CTCGGCCCGGATCCTTCCCCTCGCACGGAGAGGCAACATCTTCGGTGCCCTGGACATGGGTGTCGCTCCCGACCTGCTTCCCGGTCGAGTCGGCGGCGACGACGAGGCAGGGCGTTCGGCACTGTCCGGGCTGTGGGGTGAGATCCCCGAGACGAGGGGTAAGGACACCAGGGCGATGCTGGAGGGCCTGGACTCGGGCGAGATCAGGTTCCTCCTGCTGGTCGGCGCCGATCCGGTCAATGACGTGCCCGACCCGAGACAGGCAGCAACGGCCCTGGATGCGGCCGAGTACGTGGTCTCGATCGACCTGTTCCTGAACGACTCGAACCGGGGCGCCGACGTGGTGTTTCCCGCTTCGGGCTTCGCCGAGAAGGACGGGACCGTGACCAACCTCGAGGGACGGGTGCAGAAGGTCAATGTCGTGGCCCCGGGCCCGGGTCAGGCGCGTCCCGACTGGGCAATCCTGTCCGACCTCGCCGACAGTGCGGCCCGTCCTCTCGGGCTCTCGAGCGCGGAGACGATCGCCAAGGAGATCACCGAGGCGGCGCCGGTGTACGCCGGTGTCACCTGGGACCATCTCGAGTGGGAGGCGCGCGATGGTGTTGTTGTCCCTCTCGCCGGATCCCAGCCATTGACTCATATCCCGGTGGCGCTCAAAGGAACCAAGGCGCCATCTGCGCAATTGACGCTGCACGTGGGTCGGACCTTGTACGACGATGGGGTCATGATGAGGCACACGCCTGTTTTGCATCGGCTCGCTCCCGGTGCAGTGGCCCATCTCAACCCCGACGACGCCAGGAAGGCGGGAATCCAGGAAGGTCACGTGGTCCAGGTGGTGACCAAGCACGGCGAGGGCGAGTACACGGCTGTGCTCGACGAGGGAACCCCCTCCGGCGTGGTTTATGTCCCCTTCAACCAACCCGGTACCGGATCCCTCGGCACCGAAGCGGTGGTCCGGGTGAAGGCGGTGACCAGGTGAGCTGGCCGGAGTTCTGGATCGTCGTCCTCCGCGTGGTGTTGACCTTCGGACTCCTTCTGCTGGTCACGCTGCTCAACGTGTGGGCGGAGAGGAAGATCCTGGCCGACATGCAGAATCGGATCGGCCCCAAGCGGGCCGGTCCTTTTGGCATCCTCCAGACTGTGGCTGACGGCCTCAAGCTGTTCTTCAAAGAGGCGGTCACTCCGCGCAAGGTGGAGGTCGGGGTCTATCTGATGGCGCCGTTCCTGGCGGTCGTCCCGGCGTTCCTGATCTTCATGATGGTTCCCTGGGGCCGGCCGTTCATGATCGGGGAGAACGAGGTCGCCTTGCAGGGAGCGGACTTGAACGTGGGTCTGCTCTTCATCCTCGCCATGTCTTCCCTGGCGGTCTACTCGGTGGTCCTCGCCGGCTGGGGCTCGGGCTCCAAGTACCCGCTGCTCGGCGGGGTACGAGCCACCGCCCAGGCGATCTCCTACGAGGCGGCGATGGGTCTGGCCATGGTCGCGGTGGTCATGTTCACCGCTACCCAGGGCGACGGTGGGACCCTGTCGCTGGCTGAGATCGTGAATCGTCAGGCCGGCACCTGGGGCGACCTGAGCCCGGCACTGGAGCCGGTGCTCCGTTTCGTGCCACGGTGGAACGTGTTTCCCCAGATCGTGGCGTTCGTCATCTTCTTCGTCGCCATCGTCGCCGAAACGAACCGGGCGCCGTTCGACCTGGTCGAGGCGGAACAGGAGATCGTCGGGTTCCACACCGAATACTCGGGGATGAGGTTCGCCATGTTCTTCCTCGCCGAGTACGTCAACATCTTCTCGATGTGCGCCATCGCCGCCACCCTTTTCCTCGGCGGCTGGAACGGCCCCACCTTCGAAGGCTCGGTGCCCGGGATCGTCTCCGCCCTGCTCCCGACGGTCTACTTCCTGGCCAAGACCTACTTCCTCGTCTTCCTATTCTTCTGGATCAGGGCGACCCTGCCTCGACTCCGCTACGACCAGTTGATGCAGCTGGGTTGGAAGCGGCTCATCCCCGGCGCGGTGGCCTGGCTCATCCTGTCCACCGTCGTCATCTCGTTCCGCCAATTCGGTCCTCCCTGGAGCTAGCCATGGGTCTAATCAAGGAGCTGATCAAGGGCCTGCGTGTCACCGGCGGGACGATGCTGCGCACGATTGCGGGCGACGAGCTGGTCACCACCGAATACCCCAAGGAGATGCGGGTCAAGCCACAACGGTTCCACGGGCGCCATGTGCTCAACCGCTACCCCGACGGGATGGAGAAGTGCATCGGGTGCCAGCTCTGCGCCGGTGCCTGTCCCGCTCAATGCATTTACGTCCGGGGGATGGACAACGACCCGGACAACCCGACGTCGCCAGGGGAGAGGTTCGGGTTCGTCTACGAGATCAACATGCTCCGTTGCATCTTCTGTGGCCTGTGCGTCGAGGCCTGCCCCACCGAGGCGATCACGATGACCAGCCTCTTCGAGATCTCGACGGCCAATCGTGAGGACGCCATCTACACCAAGGAAACCCTGCTCATGGATCGGGATGGGACCGTGCCCCACATGTTTCCCGACGACGAGCTGGCCGATCTGGACGAGTTGGACACGGCCGACGGCTGGCTTCGTGCCACCTCCCCAGCCGGGGTGGCCGCCTACGAAGGCGTGAAGATGTGGCAGGGCACTCCCGGCCCCGCGGACTGGGCTCCGGAGCCGTCACAGGAGGAACGGGACCGGAGGAGTGGTGAAGGGGAGAGCGATGGCTGAGTCGATTCTCTTTGTCATCGCAGGTCTGGCCGCCCTGGCCGGGGCGGTGACCGTCGTGGTCGCCCGGAACCCGGTCTATTCGGCGGTCGGCCTCCTCGGAACGTTGTTCTCAGTCGCCGTCCTCTACGTGATCCAGCTGGCCCACCTGGTCGCCGCGGTCCAGGTCATCGTCTATGCCGGCGCGGTGATGACCCTGTTCTTGTTCGTGATCATGTTGATCGGTGTCGACAAGGAGGAGAACCGCGTCGAAGAGCTTCCGATGCAGCGGCTGTGGGTCGGGGTGTTGGCCGGCGCGATCATCGTCTTCGCCGCGGGGATCACGCTGGTCGGCGACTTCGTGTGGGTGCCGGCGGCTTCGAGCACCGTCATCCCGACCAATACCAATGGGACGATTCAGGCGGTGGCGGAGCCGATGTTCACCGATTGGGTTCTCGCCTTCGAGGCGACCGCTTTGTTGCTGACGATCGCCGCGGCAGGAGCAGTGGTCCTGGCTCAGTTCAAGAGAAAGGCGGCGTGATGGTCCCGGTCGACTGGTACATGGGGCTTGCCGCTGCGTTGTTCCTCATCGGGGCACTCGGGATGCTGTTGCGACGCAACGCCCTGGTCATGTTCATGTGCATCGAGCTGATGCTCAATGCGGTCAACCTGACCCTGATCTCGGCGGGACGGGTGATGAACGACCTCAACGGCCAGGTGGCGGTGTTCTTCATCCTGGTGGTGGCTGCCGCCGAGGTGGTGGTCGGTCTCGCCATCATCGTCGCCATCTTCCGACGGCGCTCCACCGCCTCGGTCGACGAGTTGAGCGAGTTGCGCGGATGACGCTGGTTGATGCCGGCCGACTTCGCCCCTCGGCAACGCTCAGCCGTCCACGGGTCGACCGTCCGTCCATCGCACACCTCGGGGCGAACAGACGCCGGTCGGCCGGAGCCGACCGTCTCGGAGATCGGCCATGACTGACCTTCTCTGGCTGGTCATTGCATTGCCTCTGGCCGGGGCGGTGTTTCTCCACTTCTTCGGGCGGTACCTCAAGGAGCCGTTGAGCGGGTGGCTCGCTTCGGCTGCGATCGGTATCGCCTTCGTGATAGCGGCGGTGGCGGCGGTTCCCTTCCTTCAGGGGGGCGAGGAGGCGACCACCATCGCCCTCTGGGAGTGGATGCCCGCGATCGGGGCAAGTTTCGAGCTGCTGTGGGACCCCCTGGCCGCGCTGATGACCCTGGTCGTGACCGGCGTCGGCACCCTGATCCACATCTTCGCCATCGGTTACATGAACGGTGACGACCGATTCCACCGGTTCTTCACCAACCTCAACCTGTTCGCGGCCTCGATGCTCACGCTGGTCCTCGCCGGGAACTACGCCATGTTGTTCCTGGGATGGGAGCTGGTCGGGCTCTGTTCCTATCTGCTGGTTGGGTTCTGGTTCACCAGGCCGAAGGCGGCCGCTGCCGCCAAGAAGGCTTTCGTCGTGAACCGGATTGGCGACTTCGGGTTCATGGTCGGCCTGATGCTGGTGTTCGCCACTTTCGGGACCCTGTCGTTCAGCGGGATCTTCGAACGGGCCGGGAACGAGCTGACCAGCGGGCTGGCCACCGCCATCGGCCTTCTCTTCTTGGTGGGTGCCGCGGGCAAGTCGGCCCAGATCCCTCTCTACGTTTGGCTTCCCGACGCCATGGAGGGCCCGACCCCGGTCTCCGCCCTGATCCATGCGGCGACCATGGTCACCGCCGGGGTGTATGTGATCGCTCGCTCCGCCCCCATCTACGAGTTCACTCCGTTCGCCTCGACAATCGTGGCCAGCGTGGGCGCTCTCACTGCGATCTGGGCTGCGTCGATCGCCCTGGCCCAAAGAGACATCAAGAAGGTTCTCGCCTACTCGACCATCTCCCAGCTCGGCTTCATGTTCCTCGCCGTAGGCGCCACCGCCTATGTCGCCGGGATATTCCATCTGATGACCCATGCCTTCTTCAAGGCTCTCCTCTTCCTTGGCGCCGGGTCCGTCATCCACGCCATCAGCGACGAGCAGGACATGCACAAGATGGGCGGGCTCCTCAGGAAGGCGCCGATCACCGCCATCACGATGGGGGTGGGAGCACTGGCCCTGGCCGGGATACCACCGCTGGCCGGGTTCTGGTCCAAGGACGAGATCCTGGCTGCCGCCTTCGCCCGCGGAGGATGGTTCTACTTCCTGTGGGTCATCGGCCTGGTCACGGCGCTGCTGACCGCCTTCTACATCACCCGGCTCTGGGTCCTGGTCTTCCTCGGCGAGCCTCGGTGGGATGAGGGGGCGCATCCCCATGAGTCGCCACGTGTGATGACTCTGCCGCTGATCGCTCTCGCCGTCCTTTCGGTGGTCGGTGGGCTGGTCAACACTCCGTTCCGTCTAACCCTCGAGCACTTTCTCGAGCCGAGCTTCGAGCTCGTCAGCATCCAGCATGCAACCGACGACTGGGTCCTGCTCGCGATTCTCGCCGGGCTGTCCACCGTGGCCGCCTTGGCCGGGGCCGGGGCCGGCTGGCTCGCCTACAACCGCCCACCGCAGAGATGGCGCCGGTTCGAGGAGTCTTTCGAGCCGATGTGGGGGACTTGGGAGGCGGCATACGGGGTCGATGATCTCTATGGCCGGGTCCTGGTGGCGCCGAGCCGCAAGCTGGCAGAGGTCAGCGCGTTCAATGTGGACGCGGGGGTCGTAGACGGTGCCGTGAACGGGGTCGGCCGCCTGGTGCGCAACGTCGGTGAATGGGCTCGCCCCCTCCAGACCGGGTTCGTGCGCAACTACGGCGTCCTCTTCCTCGGCGGCGCCCTGGTGGTGGTGGTCTGGCTGGTGGCAGGCTCGTGACTTGCCGGCCGACTTCGCCCTTCGGCAACCCTCGGGTGTGTGTCGGGCACTCTGCTCGCGTCGTCGCACCTCAGGGCGAACAGGCGCCGGTCGGCCGGGGCTGCCGCTGCACGGTGAGGTCTCTCACATGCTGACCGCACTGATCCTGGTGCCGGCTGTGGCCGCGGTCGTGGTGGCGCTGGTGCCGTCACGACGCAAGGAGATCCACCTGCCCCTGGGGATCGCCCTCTCGGTCATTTCCCTGGCCTTGGCCGGGTATCTGTTCTGGGTGTTCGAGCCGGCGGCCGGGTTCCAGGAGGTCGTCCGTGTCGCCTGGTATGAGCCGTGGGGGATCGAGTGGTTCCTCGGCGTCGACGGGATATCGCTCCCGATGGTCGTGCTCACAACCCTGCTGGTCCCCATCGCCCTGGCGGCATCGACCTCGATCACCACCCGGGTCAAGGAGTTCGTGGTTTACACCCTGCTCCTCGAGGCCGGCCTGATCGGCGCCTTCCTCGCCCTCGACCTGTTCCTGTTCTTCGTCTTCTTCGAGGCGATGCTGATCCCGATGTACTTCATCATCGGGATCTGGGGCGCCGAGCGCCGGATATACGCCGCGGTGAAGTTCTTCATATACACCGCCTTCGGCTCGGCGCTGATGCTGGCCGCCATCATCGGCCTCGCCCTCACGCATTCGGCACAGGAGGGATTCACCTCCTTCGCCCTGAACGACCTGGTCGATCTCGATCTCTCGGTCGGTGCAGAAAGGATGTTCTTCGCCGCCTTCGCCATCGCCTTCGCGATCAAGGTCCCGCTCTTCCCCTTCCACACCTGGCTCCCCGACGCCCATGTCGAGGCACCGACTGCCGGCTCGGTCCTTCTGGCGGCCGTGCTCCTGAAGCTCGGCACCTACGGGCTGCTCCGCTTCAACCTCGCCCTCTTCCCCGATACCGCGGTCGACGCGGTCCCGATCATGGCGGTGCTGGCGGTCATCGGGATCATTTACGGGGCGGTGGTCGCGATCGTCCAGCCTGATCTGAAGAAGCTGGTCGCCTACTCCTCGGTCAGCCATCTCGGATTCATTGTGCTCGGAACCTTCGCCCTCACCTCGGGTGGCCTCCAGGGTGCCGTGATCCAGAATGTGAATCACGGTCTCACCACCGGTGCCTTGTTCCTCCTGGTCGGGATGATCTACGACCGGAGGCACACCAAGAAGATCGCCGACTTCGGAGGTCTCCAGAAGTCGGTCCCGCTCCTCGCCGGATTCTTCCTGTTCATGGCGTTCGCCTCGATCGGGCTTCCCGGTCTCAACGGGTTCGTGGGTGAGTTCCTGGTGCTGATCGGGAGTTTCCCGGCCCTGCCCAGCCTCACCGTGATCGCCGCCTTCGGTGTGATCCTCGCCGCCGTCTACCTGCTCTGGGCGTACGAGCGGGTCTTCACCGGTGTGCCCGACCGCGAGGAGAACATCACGCTCTCCGACTTGTCGGTCCGGGAGATCGCCCTCCTCGCCCCGATCGCGGTGTTGGTTCTGGTGATCGGGCTTTATCCCAACCTGCTCCTCGACAAGGTCACACCATCCACGGAGGCGGTCCTGGACCACATCGTCGAACAGACGGATTTTGTGATCCCCGAGCCGGGTCGCCTCGATGACGTGCACGTGGCAGGTGAGACCGGATGATCACCCCACCGGAGATCTCCTGGATCGCCATCGGCGCGGACATCGCGTTGGCGATCGGCGCTGCCGTGGTGCTGCTGGTCGACGTCCAGTGGAAGCCCGCGTCGCGGGTCCTGGGATGGGTGGTCGGGGTCACGCTGGTCGCCGCCACGGCGCTCACCGTGTTGCAGTGGCTCGAGGGGGTCGACGCGACCGCGGCGGGTGAGACGTCGAGTCTCCTCGCCTTCTCCGGGCTGATCAGCATGGACGGGTTTGCGGTCTTCTCCCGGCTGACCCTGATCGCGGCTACCGCCCTCGGTCTGGCCTCCGGTTGGCGTTTCGTCGTGGGATTGGGCCGGCGCGGGGCGGAGGCCCTCGCCTTGGTGCTGTTGGCCACGGCCGGCTTCTCGCTGATGGTGGCCTCCAACAACCTGGTCATGATGTTCCTCGGTCTCGAGGTTGGCTCAATCGCCCTCTACGTCCTGGCCGGGCTGGCCAGGGAGCGACGTGAGTCCGAGGAGGCAGCGATCAAGTATTTCCTACTCGGCTCGTTCGCCTCCGCGATCTTCGTCTATGGGGTCGCTCTCATCTATGCCGGGACCAGGCAATTCGAGATCATCGAGATCGGCCGCTTCCTGGACGACTTCATCGTCACCAGGCCGGCGGTGATCTACATCGGAATCGGGCTGGTGATCGCAGGGCTCGGGTTCAAGGTGTCGGCCGCGCCGTTCCACGCCTGGGCACCCGACGTCTATCAGGGGGCGCCGGCGGGGCTGGTCGGGTATCTGGCGGCGGTGGCCAAGGTGGCGGGTTTCGCCGCCATCGCTCGCATCCTGCTCACTGCCGTTCCCGAGTTGGACGTCACCTGGCTTCCGGTCGTGGCGGGGATCTCGGTGCTCTCGATGCTCGTTGGCTCGGTCCTGGCCTTGGTCCAGAGTGACGTCCGGCGACTGCTCGCCTACTCCGGGGTGGCCCACGCCGGATTCATCATGACCGGGGTGGTCGGCGGGTCGACCGAGGGAATTCTCTTCTACCTCGCGATCTACTCCATCCAGTTGGTCGGGGCGTTTGCCGTGGTAGCGGTGGTCAGCGGTCCCGACGGCGCCGGGTCCAGCCTGGACGAGTACCGGGGCCTGGGCCGGCGCAGCCCGCTCCTGGCGGCCGCGTTCACGGTGCTCCTGCTCGGGATGGGTGGTCTGCCCCTGACCTCGGGGTTCGTCGCCAAATTCGGGGTCTTCACCGAAGCCTGGTCCCGAGGGTTCGAGTGGCTGGTGATAGCGGCCGTGGTCCTCTCAGTGGTCGCGTTCGCCTTCTACATCCGGGTCATCGTGGTCATGTACATGGACGATGCCGGCGACACGGAGTCGCTGCGGGTAGGACCGGAGCGCTGGGTACTGGCAATAGCTGTCGGAACGACGATATTTTGGGGAATCTTCCCTTCGTCGCTTCTCGATCTGGCAGCTGATGCGCTCCCTCTCTAGAACAGCCCTCGGCGCCGCATTCGCGGGCGTGTTCCTGCTCCTCGCCACGGGGACGGCCCAAGCCGCCGAGACGGCGGCATCGGAGATCGTCATCATCACCGAGGACAACACTCTCAGCGACGATCTGTACGCCGCCGGGGTGCGCATCATCATCGAGGGCACGGTCGAGGGCGATCTGGTGGCGTTCGGCGCAGAGGAGATCGTCATCTCGGGCGAAGTGGCCGGCAGTGTCCTCGCGATTGCCCCCACCGTGACCGTGAGTGGTCGAATCGGAGAGTCGGCCCGGGTTTCCAGCAGCCAACTCACCGTTTCGGGATCGATTGACGGGGACCTGGTGGCGGCAGCATTCAACGTCGATCTCGACTCCGGATCCGAGGTCGCCGGCGACGTGTTGGTGTGGGCAGTCGAGATGAACGCGGCCGGAACCATTGGGGCCGATCTCGAGGGGACCCAGCGCACACTCGGCCTTGCGGGCAGTGTCGGCGGCGACGTCGATGTCAGCATCAACCGGCTAACGGTGACCGGACCGCTCGAGGTTGCCGGAGACCTCGGATACCGCTCACCGTCGGAGGCGGAGGGGCTGGATCAGGTGACGGTTGGCGGGGTGGTAGTACACAAGTCACCCGTGCCGCCGAATATCAGGATCAGGGCCCTCGGATTGCTGGCCCGTTTCCTCGTGGTGCTGGGACTCACCTCGGCGGCACTCCTGGTCGCGTGGGGCTGGCCGAAACGGACGAGTCTGGCTGGGGACCGGGCGCGGGCTCAGACCCTGCGCTCATTCGGGTCCGGGGCGCTGATCATGCTGTCACCCGTTCTCCTGACCGGTATCGGGGTGTTGATCGCAAGTCTGGTGCCCGCCTCCGCCAGTCTGCCGTTGCTGGCGATCTTCGGGCCACTGGTCCTGGCCACGGCCGGGATCGTCCTGGTTCTCTCGCTGGTGGCCGGGGTGCCCGCCGTGCTCGCTCTCGGCCGGGCCCTACCTAGAGAGCGCGGTCTATTCGGCTCGATCGTGGCCGGGTCGCTCGTCGTCGGCATCGTCTGGCTGATCCCGTACCTGGGCTGGCTCGTCCCTCTGTCGGTGTTGCCCATTGGGCTCGGGGCGTGGATGCTCAGCTTCCGTGAGAGCCGGGAGCCAGCATGACCATCCCGTCGAACCGCTTGACCGCGAGCTCCCCCGACAGATCGGGAACGATCTGGAATGTCCCGACCTCCATAGAGTCCATTGCCCGGTGCTCGCTTTCGAAACCGGGGCCTTTCTTCCCCGAGGAGTGCAACGCGGCAAGGACGTCCTTGGTCGCAGCGGAGGCGGGCGGATCCGTGGTGCACACACGAGGCGGAGATGGCTCGCTTGATCGTCCCGTCCAATAACCTTGTGGCATGGCCGTGTTGACCGACCAGCTGCGACGCCCGGTGCGGGATCTACGAATCTCGGTCACCGACCGCTGCAATTTCCGTTGCACCTACTGCATGCCAAAGGAGCTATTCGGGAAGGACCACGTGTTCCTCCCCCGGGATCAGCTCTTGAGCTTCGAGGAGATCACCAAGCTGGTCCACCTATTCGTGGAGCGAGGGGTGAGCAAGGTCCGGCTCACCGGTGGTGAACCGCTCCTTCGCAAGGACCTGGAGAAGCTGATCGGGATGGTCGCCGCCGTCGACGGGGTCGAGGACCTCACCTTGACCACCAACGCATCCTTGCTGGTGAAAAAGGCTCGGTCACTGGCTGCGGCCGGCCTGGACCGGGTGACCGTGAGTCTCGACGCCCTCGACGATCCCACCTTCCAGGAGATGAACGACGTCGGATTCCCGGTGGCGGCGGTTCTAGAAGGGATCGAGGCGGCCGTCGAAGCCGGTCTGGGGCCGATCAAGGTGAATGCGGTCGTCCAGCGTGGTGTCAACGAGCACGCCGTGGTCGACATGGCGTCGCACTTCAAGGGCAGCGGCCACATCGTCAGGTTCATCGAGTACATGGACGTCGGCTCCACCAACGGCTGGCGTCTCGATGATGTGGTGCCTGCCGAGGAGATGATCTCCGCCATCAACGAGGTGTTTCCTCTGCAGCCGATACGTCCCAACTACCCGGGCGAGGTGGCCAATCGCTTCCGCTACCTCGATGGGGAGGGCGAGGTGGGGGTGATCGCCTCGGTGACCAAGCCCTTCTGCGGCTCGTGCACGCGGGCCCGGCTATCGGCCGAAGGGATGCTCTACACGTGTCTGTTCGCCACGTCCGGATCCAATCTTCGAGACTCGATGAGGGCCGGCGAGGACATGGGTGCCATCATCGACAGGGTCTGGTCGATGCGAGAGGACCGCTATTCCGAGATTCGGTCATCGCAGACCGTCAGCATCGGCTCCCGGGTCGAGATGAGCTACATCGGGGGGTAGGGTCCCCCGGCCTCGGCTGCTCAGCAACAGGTGGTGGAAGGCCGGCGTCAGTCGAGCCCGAAGGTGCCCGCGACTGGAAGCCATGCCGGCACCGCACCGGGGAAGGGAAACTCGCTGTCGGCGACGCCCTGGGTGAGGGTGTGGCGGAAGTAGAAGGTGATATTGGAGGGTCGGAAGATGGCCGGGGTGTCGCTCCCGTCGACAAGACCCCAATCACCAGAGATGATCCGGTCGTTGGGATCGCCGAAGAAGATCTCACCCGAGGCAATGCCCGTGTCCAGCGTGTTGCGCCAGTAGAAGAACCCGGTGGACTCGCGGTGGAGACCCACCTCGTCTATGCCGTCTCCGTCCCAGTCGCCGGCCACGGGTTTGTCGCCAGGATTGCCGAACAGGAGCTGGATCTGGGCCGCTCCCATCGGTGCCCCGACGCAGGTGCTGGTGTACAGGTAGAACCTCTGCTCCGACGGCCGATAAATGCCGAGGTTGTCGTCACCGTCTCGGTCCCAATCACCCACGACTGGCACGTCCTCGGGGTTCCCGGCGAAACACTCGGCGTCGGCGATGCCGGTGCTGTTGGAGTTCCGCGAGTAGAAGAACCCGTCGGATTGCCGGTACAACCCGGGGGTGGCGTCGCCATCTCCGTCCCAGTCCCCGGCGATGGGGAGGTCACCCGGATTGCCGTAGCCGAAGGTTGTCACCGTGCCGGCCGAGTTGCGCAGATGCCAGATGCCCTGAGTTACGTCGACCAAGCCAACGGTGTCCGGGGTTGTCTCGTACATCTGGCCGAAGATCTCGGACTCTCCTGCGACCAGCGGTGGAGTGTTGTCGCTGCCGCGCCAGACAATGAGGGCCGGACGGCGGCCGGGAGCGAGGTCGGGCTGACCGGCGGCGAAGCCGATGTTCCCGTCGGGGCCCATGTCCGATACGCGCGCTCCCGCTGTTTCGAGGGGCAAGGCCCCGCTGCCGAGACGGCTGGTGTAGATCTCGGGCTCGCCGGCCGAATCGATCCCCGTCCAGACGAGGGCATAACCGCCACCCTCTGGGTCATGGACCACGCTCGGGGCAGTTGCGCTCGCATCGGCTACCCCGTCGGCGCCCTGGTGGGTCAGTCGGGCGTCATTCGCTCCGACATGGGCACCGCTCGCGGAGAGACGCTGCCCGAAGACTTCGAACTCGTTGTCGACCAGGCCGCCGACGTTGTCATCACCCTCCCAGACGACCAGGTACTGATTGGTGCCCGGGTTGTGGGCGAGGGAAGGTCCGTTGTCGAGCAGGGTGGTGAAGGAGGCATTGCCATCGGGTCCCATGTCTGAGATGCGAAAGTCGTTGCTGCCGAGGGCGGCGCCGCCCGCCGACAGACGCTGGCCGAAGATCTCCATTTCGCCGGCGACGAGCGCGCCCTGGTTGTCGCTTCCGGTCCAAACGACCATGTAGTGGTTGTCGATCGGGTTGTGAACTGCAGCCGGGGCGAAACCGTCGTACCCCGCATTGCCGTCAGTGCCCATGTCGGAGATCCGGAAGTCGTTGCTACCGATATCTCCACCGGTTGAGGAAAGGCGTTGCCCGTAGATCTCGAGCTCGCCGTTGGCCAGCCCACCCAACCCCTCGTTGGCGTTCCAGACCACCAGGTACTGGTCGTCGACCCGGTTATAAGCCACATCGACTGCATACGCCTGGTTGATGGGGCTTCCCGGCGGCCCTGCATCGGAGATCCGGAAGTTGCCGCCGATAGGGGCGCCGGTTCCGGCGTTGAGTCGTTGCCCGTAGATCTCTGTCTCCACATCGTCGTCTCTCCCCTCCCAGACCACCAGGAACTCGTTGCGGGCCGAGTTGTAGGCGGCGGCCGGGGCGAAGCCACCCGAAGCGGTGCTCCCCGGATCGCCCATGTCCGAGATGGGAAAGTCAGCGCCAATCTGGCTCCCGTCGTCGGCAATGAGTTGGCCGTGTACCTCGAACTCACCGTCCACTTCGTCGCCGTGCCACACCACCAGGAAGAGGGCGTTGGCGGGGTTGTAGACCACTTGGGCTGACCCGGCAGCATGGCCCGTGTCTCCGTTCGGCCCGATCTCGGAGATGCGGAAATCGTTTGGGCCGACCTCGTCGGCGGAGGCGGCCACGGGCAGCGTGACCACGAGAACAAGAGCGACGATCGCGATCCGTGGAGTTTGCCTGGTCGACACGTGGCGGGACCCTACCTGCCGACCCACGGTTGTTCCGGCCGAGAACGGCCAGGACACCGGGATCACACGACTACCCCATCGGGGGCTGAGCTGCGACCTCCGCAGGCTCGTCCCGAGGGGCGGCGCGGCGACCACCCGACGCCACCCGATACCCGGCCCAGATCAGGGTCACCGCCGCCAGTAGGGAGAGGGCGAAGGCGCTCGACTCACCGAGAGCGAGTCCGGTGCCACCGGATGCGGCGGCGAGAGTGCCGGCCACGATCAGGAGGTTGCCCCACACGATGTTCCGGTTCTTCTTCCAGAAGCGGAACACCGAGACCAGGGCGAGTGCGATCAGGATCGTGGAGCCGGTCGCGCCGCCGATGATGGCGAACAGCCTCGGCCCGAACCCCGATCCGAAGACGTCGTGGGGGACCCCGGTCTCCGGTAACGGGTTGGCGAATGGGACCGTGGCCGTAAGGGTCGTCGAGATCGCCGCCAAGGCACCGAGGGCTATCGCCATCACGTGACCCGAGCGTTTCCCTACGACGAGGAACATCGAGCCCAGCGCCAGGAATGGGATGTTGAGTATGGCCCCGAACAGGTAGAAGGTCCGGTACATGGGGCCGGTCCAGCCCACGGTCAAGCCGAGGAAGAAGGCCCAGGTGGCGATGGCAAACATGCTCATCCCCGTGGCGAACGCCGCTATGTGGGGGCGGGGTCGGCGGCGGTAGTCCAACCACAGATCGGCCGCAAAGAAGGTGGCCGCCAAGGCGGCGAGGAGGGCGAGGGCCGAATCCATCACCTCAGGCTAAAGCCAAGCCCGCCGGCCGGTCACGAAGACAGGGAGGTGCTCTCGTAGATGCGAGCGTCGGTGGCCCGGACCCGGACCGGGTGCCCGATTCGATAGATGGGCCGGGGGCCGATCCGGGCTCGCACCCTGGTCCCGCTGTGCAACGCCAGTGTGACCAACTGGTCATGCCCGAAGAACTCGGATCCGGCCACGATGGCGTTGGGAGTCTCCCCGACCGAGATATGGACGTTCTCCGGTCGGACGATCACCGACACCTGGCCCAGCAGGTCGGTTTCGAAGAGCCCGATGGGGGTGTCCACACGGCCGTCGCGCGCCACCGACTGCAGAACATCGGCGTCACCGAGGAACTCGGCGATCCATGGGTCGGCAGGATTGGAATAGAGATGACCCGGGGTGTCCGCCTGCAGGACCTTTCCCTCCCGCATGACGGCCACGATGTCGGAGGTGGCCAGGGCCTCTTCCTGATCGTGGGTCACGAAAACAGCCGTGGTCCTCGCCTCGGTGAGGATCGCCCGTAGCTCCCGTCGTACCCGGTCACGCAAGCTGGCGTCGAGGTTGCTGAAGGGCTCGTCGAGGAGGATCACCTCCGGCTTGGGGGCGAGGGCCCGGGCCAGGGCGACACGTTGCTGTTGCCCTCCTGAGAGCTCATTGGGCATCCTGGCCTCGAGGCCGGTCAGCCCGACCAGCTCCAGGACCTCCCCAACTCGTTCCCGGTTGCCCTTGGCCAACCCGTAGGCGACGTTGCCGGCCACGGTCATGTGGGGGAAGAGGGCATAGTCCTGAAACACCATCCCCACCCTGCGCTTCTCAGGCGGGACGAACACATCTCGGTCGAGCACCGTCCTGCCGTGGATCTCGACAGACCCTCCCGCGGTCTCGAACCCGGCGATCACCCTCAGAGCCGTGGTTTTGCCGCAGCCGGATGGGCCGAGCAAGGTGACGACCCCGCCCTCCCACACGTCGAGGCTGAAATGGTCCAGGGCGACTGCGTCGGCGAAGGACCTGGTCAGCTCACGGGCGCGAATCGCCAGTCGGTCAGTCGCTGAGCTCACGGGACATCACCATGAAGAGTGGCACGATCGACACAATTAGGAGAACCAGGCCGGCAGCGGAGGCTCGGGTGAGGAAGCCCTCGGCCGTCGAGCTCCAGATCCGGATTGCCAGTGTCTCGAACTCATTGGGACGGAGCAGCAACGTCGCCGGGAGCTCCTTCATCACGCTGAGGAAGACCAGAGCGGCACCAGCGAGCAGACCGGGAAGGGCCAGGGGGATGGTCACCCGGGCCATGGTCGCCAGTGGCCCCCGCCCGAGGCCGCGCGACGCATCCTCGAGGTCGGGGCTTGCTCGAAGCAGGGCGTCCTGCGTCGCACCCACCGCTTGCGGCAGGAAGATCGCACCGTAGATGATCACCAGGAAGAAGAGAGTCTGATAGAGCGGACGGGCCCAGCCCAGGGCGAAACCCACCGCAGCCACCCCCACCGTGATGTGGGGCAGAGCATAAGTCCCCCAAACCGCCGACTCGACCCAACCCGATAGCCGTCCTGGACGTCGCGAGGTGACCATGGCTACCGGGAAGGCGAGGATCACGGTGACTACGGCGGCGACGAGGGCGACGCCAAGGGACCGCGTCGCCTCGGCACCGAGTGATCCAATGGTCTGGCCCGCCTCCGTGCCGCGCAGGATCGTGGCTGTCATCACGATCAACGGGACGCCAAGCGAGACCAGGCCATAAACCGTGATCAAGGCGATCGACCAGGCGCGGGCCCATCCGCTCAGGGCCAGGAGCGGCCTTGGCCGACGCGGGCGCCGCGAATGGAGGGCCGCCCGAGCCCGATAACGCCTTTCGACCACCAGGATCAACAAGGCCAACACCATGAGGATCAGGGAGAGAGTCGCCGACGGGCGGCGGTCGATCTGGCCCCGGTAGAGGGTATAGATGGCCCGCGTGAAGGTGTCATAGCGGAGCAGGGAGACCGCTCCGAAGTCGGAGATGGTGTACAGCCCGACCAGCAAACCCGACGAGATCAGAGCCGGCCTCAACTGAGGGAGCGTCACGGTGCGGAAGACACGCCACCGCCCGGCACCGAGACCAGTCGCCGCCTCCTCGGTTGCGGGATCGATCCCGCGTAGCCCCGGGATGACGGTGAGGTGGACGAGGGGGGCGGTGAATATCGAGAGCACCAGCCAGGCCCCCACGAATCCGTACGGGGTCGGTATCTCGACCAGTACCCCGGACGGGCCGGTCGCCGCGATCAGACTCAGGGCCGCGACGTAGGAGGGGACCACCAATGGCAGCGCGGCCAGGGTCATCCATCCCTTGCGAAAGGGGAGCCTCACCCTGGTCGTGACCCATGCCGTCGCCAGCCCGACGGCGACCGCGCTCACAGTGACTGCAACGGTCAGGAGCATTGTGTTGAGCAGGAGCTCTGCCAGACGCGCCGGTGGGACGGCCAGGGCGGTCCCACTCCCGATCACCTGGATGACCAGGCTGACCGGGGGAATCAGCGCGGGAAGCAGCGCGACCCCGGTCGCCGCCCACCACCCCCACCCACCGCGATGCCGGGCCGGCCCGGCTCGCGTCCGGGGTACGGTGATCGGCCCGGCGGTCACCTCACACCAGGCCGGCCTCGGCGACGAGCTGGGTGGCGAGGTCGAGGACCGTGGCCAGCTCGCTCAAATCGATGTTTGGGGCGTTGACCTCGGAGAGCGCCGGCGTTCCCTCTGGAGCTGGCACGTCTTGGATGAGCGGATACTCGAAGGTGTCGGTGGCGAAGTAGGTCTGCGCCTCTTCGGCGAGCAGGAAGTCGACGAACTGCTGGGCGGTGTCGGGACGCTCGGTGCCCTCGAGGATCGAGACTCCGGCGGGCATCACCAGCGATCCGACGTCTCCCGCCGGAATGAAGTGGTTCTCGGCGTTCTGACCCAGCCCTTCGGCCCGGAGGCGAAGAAGGTAGTAGTGGTTGACCAGGCCCCCGGCCAGCTCGCCGCTGTCCGTGGCATCGACGATCGGCGCATTGCCTTCGAAATCGACCGGATCGTTGGCGGACAGGGCCTCCAGCCAGTCCATGGTCCCGTCTTCACCGCGCTCGAGGATCATCGCGGCGACGAAAGCCAGGAACGAGCCATTGGTCGGAGCCACACCGAGCTCGCCGGCCCAGGCGGGGTCCACGACATCGTCGATCGTCTCGGGGAGCGGGACCTCCGAGCCCGTGTTGTGAACCACGACCCGGATCCGGCCGGAGGTGCCGACCCAACGCCCGTCGCTGTCGCTGAACTTGGGATCGACCAGGTCCAGGGTCTCGGCCGGGAGCACCGTCATCATCTCTGCCACGGCACCCAGCGATGCCGGGTCCTGGGCGAAGAAGACATCGGCTTCCGTCGCTTCGCCTTCGGCGAGGAGGGTTGCTGCCAGCTCACTGGAGCCGGCGTAGCGAACTTCGACTTCGAGCCCTGACTCTTCCTCGAACTGCGCGATCAGGGGGGCGACCAGCTCCTCGCTCCTGCCGGAGTAGACCACCAGAGGGCCTTCCGCATCCGATTCGCCCCCACCACCGCAGGCGGTCAACACGCCTGCCCCGATGAGGACACCTACGACCATCCGTCTCAATTCGATCCTCCAGATCGTTAGTTACCAAACGACTCGAAAATGTATTAGCACTACCGCCATAGTGCAAATGGGGCGAGAGGAAACCGTTTTGGCGCGGAGATCTCGACCTATAGGAGATCTCCGCGCCAAAACGGTTTCCACTCGCCCCATTTGCACTATGGCGGTAGTGCTAATACATTTTCGAGTCGTTTGGTAACTAACGATCTGGAGGATCGA
>JBOGEV010000272.1:0-2253 GCA_050742015.1 Acidimicrobiia bacterium | reverse complement strand
GTTGATTCACCGACCTTCGTCATCGAACGGCGCGACGAAGACCCCGGTTTGTTTAGTGTCTTCGAGCAGGTTTCGATGCCCTATGGGAAGGGGGCAAATCAGTTGAACGACCTGACCGCTACTCTGTCTGTGGCGATTGAGGCGGTCACTCGTGCGTCAAATATCGTCCGCGAACACGTCCCACTCGTCGTGACAACTAAGAAAAGTGCTCGAGATATGGCAACCGATGTTGACCTATCTGTCGAGAACACGGTAGGCGGCACCGGTGTCGGGGTCGATCAACACCGCCGGGCATTGATTCTTGGGAGAGTCGTCGTCCATGCCGACGAAGTCCACGACAACCTCCGCTGGGCAGTAGGGCCAGGTGTTTCCCGATGACCCTCACTCGACGCCCTGCCGCGCGTCAAGAGACCCAGCTTCCGAACAGGGGCCAAAGTCCGCCCAATTTCTTGCCCCTGCGGCGCGTGCCCATCGAAGATCAACCACATGAGCCAGGCGAGGGCATGACCGACTACTACGACCAGGCTGCGCAGCTGCGCGACGAGCTGATCGCCGACGGCAAGATCATCTCCCCGATGGTCGAAAAGGCGTTTCGCATGGTCCCGCGCGAGCTGTTCGTCCCCACCGACACTCCGCTGAAGGGTGACCTACAGCGTCGATCGCTCGGTGGTGACCAAGACCGATGCAGTGCAATCACATTTCGACTATTGGAGGTGCATCCCATGTCGGTGACGCTGTCCGACAGGACCCCTCGTGCTGTCATGTTTCCTTCGTCGGATCACTTCCCGCTCGGCCAGGCCTACGGACGGGTGGAGGCCACACCGGCTCCTGCGTCGGATATGCGTCCGTTCGGGTTGACGCTGGCCGTTCCGACCAAAACCAGTGTCCGCATCAACCCTGCAGAGCTGGGATACGACGACATACGCCAGATCGGCCTGATCCGGGACGGCGAGCACATGGTGCCCCTGTCGAAGCACACGGACGGGCCGACGAACACCCAGACCAACTCGGATGGCCAAAAAGGGTACGACTCGGACACCGACCACCGGGAGGACTGACCCGTGAGTGCCGCGCGGTCCGTGCTGATCCTGACGGACCAGTTCGACCCCACGGCGGACAGGGTGGTGCATGAGCTGAACAATCGTGACGTCGCGGTGTTTCGCATGGACACCAGTTTCCCGAGAAACTCTCCGTTGACGCCGAGCTGACCGAGGGTCGCTGGTCGGGTCGGTTTCGGACCGCGCGGCGCTGCTTGGACCTGTCCACCGTGTCTGGCATCTACTATCGTCGCCCCACGACATTCGAGTTCCACCCGGATCTGTCGGAGAACGAGCGCCGGTGGGCCGGGGTCCAAGCCCGGATGGGTCTCGGTGGGCTGCTGGCGACGCTGGAACCATGGTTGAACCATCCATACCAGATCGGTTACGTCGAGTACAAACCAGTCCAGCTGCGCGCAGCAGTGGCATGCGGGCTACCAGTGCCACGCACCCTGGTGACCAACGAACCAGAGACAGCCCGCGCCTTCGTCACCGCCGTAGGTCGCGCTGTTTGTAAGCCGTTCGGTGGTTCCGGTGTTTACGACGACAACGGCCTCCGTCAAGTATTCTGCACTGTCGTCGAACCCGGACGGTGCGACAGCCCGAGCATTTCCCGGACCATGCACCTGTTCCAGGAGGCTGTGCTGAAGGACCACGAGATCAGGCTGACCGTCGTCGACGATCAGTTCTTCGCGGCCCGGATCGACGGTAACTCCCCGGCAGCGCAGGTGGATTGGCGATCCGACTACGACGCCCTCTCATACCAGATAGTTGACACTCCCCATCATGTTCATAAACGCGTCAGTGCCCTGCTGGAGAGGCTCGGCCTTCGATTCGGTACACTGGATTTCGTGGTTGCTCCAGACGGTGCATGGTGGTTCCTTGAATGCAATCCGAACGGACAATGGGCATGGATCGAGGACGAGACCGGGGCGCCCATCTCCGCCGCCCTTGCCGACGCTCTGGAAGGAGACTGACAACGTGACAGAACCCGAGTCCCTGCGCGCCACGTTCCTTGACGAACTGGCCACAAGCGAAACCGTGTCGGACCCCGAATGGCTCGCAGCATTCCGCGACACACCCCGGGATATATTCGTGCCGTACTTCTTCACTCAGACTGCCGACCAGCCCGGCTGGCTACTCGTAGAACAACCCAGCGCAGAGTGGCTGAAAGGAGTGCACAGCACCGAAGCGCTCATCACCCAGATCGACGGCG
>JBOGEV010000271.1:0-1371 GCA_050742015.1 Acidimicrobiia bacterium | reverse complement strand
GGGTGATCCTGGTCGACACCGGGCCGGCGACATATGGTATACCATAGCCGTCGGTGGCGTCCCGCCACCTGCCTGAACAGGGAGGAAGAGGAATGAGAACCCGATCGATCACCGCCCTCTTGATTGTGATGGCCCTGGTGGTGGCGGGATGTGGCGGCGACGGTGGAGGCGCTACATCGACCGCAGCGCCCGACACCACGCAAGCGACGGGCGAGGAGCCGGCGACCACCGCCGGTGAGGAGCCCGCTCCTACCACCACCGCTGCTGCCGAGCCGGTCGAGCTGACCGCGGTACACGGGAGCAGTCCCGACTACATCGCGCTGGTCCCCGCCGCAGGATGGGACGTCTGCGCCGAGCAGGGCATCAATGTCGATCAGCAGTACGTCGAAGATGGCTCGATCGCCATCCAGGCCATCGCCCAAGGCGAAGGTCAGATCGCAACCAACATCGGGGTCAACGTCGGTCTGCTCGCGGTCGACGAGGGCGCTGCGATCGTCGATGTGATGGCGACACAGAGACCGACCTGGGCCCTGGTCAGCCGCAATGAGATCGGGACCATCGAAGAGCTCGCCGGGCTGACCATGGCGGTGCACGGCGAGACCTCGTTCACCAAGGCCATCGCCGACTTCTACGACGCCGAGTTCGAGCTTGGCATGACCCAGGTGATCATCCCTGGCAGCGAGGTGAGGGCGGAGGCTCTGGCCAACGACCAGATCGACGCCTCGGTGATCGATCTCCCCGACATCGTGGCCCTGGAGGCAACCTATCCGGACTCGTTCGTCGTCCTCGACACCATCGGTGAGAACCTGCCCGACCTCATCGAGCAGGACATCTGGATGGACCGGACCTGGGTGGAGGAGAACCCGGAGCTCGCCCAGCAGGTGACCACCTGCCTGGTCCAGGGTCTGCGCAACCTGATCGACGACCCGGCCTATGCGCTCGAGCTCGCCTCCGAGCTGCTGCCCGACGTCGACCCCGCCATCCTCGAGGAGCTCATCGCCGAGTACAACGAGCGCGGCATCTGGGACCCGAACGGTGTGCTCACCGAGGAGACCGCCCAGTACACGGTGGAGTTCTTTGCCGACCTGGGTGAGATAGATGTCGATCCCGCCACCGTCAACCTCGAGGACTACTTCAACTTCGACCTGCTCGCCAACGCCGTACAGGAGTTGGGCGAGCGGTGATCGTCGACCACATGCCGCCGGCCCATCTGCCACGATGGGCCGGCGCCATAGCCGAACCGAATGAAGCCCGGGCCCTAGAGGATGGGTCGCGATGGTGACCCCACCGGGCGGGGCGGCGGTCGGCAACGAGGCAGCCCTGGCCGAGATCATCCCCGGTGGAGGGGCGAGCCGATGGACACCCTGGGTT
>JBOGEV010000270.1:0-15111 GCA_050742015.1 Acidimicrobiia bacterium | reverse complement strand
GCGACCGACTCGATCGAGCGGAGATCCGAGGTGGAGAACACCGACAACAGCTCGAACACATCGCGCTCGGTCTGGTCGAGCAGCTCGTAGCTCCAACCGATGGCACCCCACAGGGTGCGTTGTCGATCGGGGAGGTCTCGGCCCCCGGCACCTAGCACGTCCAGCCGCTCCCTGAGACGGTCAAGTAGGTCAGACGGGCTGAACACATTGAGACGGGCCGCTGCGAGCTCGATAGCGAGAGGAAGACCGTCGAGGCGGAGACACACCTCGGCGATGGTCGCGGCGTTGTCGGCGGTGATCGCGAAATCGGGCCGCACCGCGCGGGCCCGGTCCGTGAACAGCGCCACCGCCTCTGATTCGCCTATGACGGACGGTGGGTCCTGGGGGTGGGGCAACGAGAGAGGGGGCACCGGGAACACCTTCTCCGCCCGCACCCGGAGCGTCTCCCGACTGGTCACGATGACCTTGATCCCCGGGGCCTGCAGAAGGAGCCGGGAGAGGCCAACGGCGGCTGCCGTCACCTGTTCGAAGTTGTCGAGCACCAGCATCATCCGGGTGTCGCGCAACCGGGCTTCGAGCACCTCGAGGGCATCGCTGCCCCCGGAGAGGGGGATGTCGAGAGCCCTAGCCACCGCATCGAACACGGCATCGGGGTCGCGCTCGGCGGAGAGGTCGACGAAGAACACACCGTCGGGTAACCGGTCCAACTCCTCGGCGGCGACCTGGAGGCCGAGACGGGTCTTGCCCGCCCCACCGGGCCCGGTGATGGTCAGCAGCCTGGTGGTGGGGGAGTCCAACATCAGGTGGATCGCCGAAAGCTCGTCGGCCCGGCCCAGGAACTCGGTGGCCTGCTGGGGGAGGTTGTGGGGTCTCCCATCGAGGGTGTTCGGTGCCGGGAAGTCGGAGCGGAGGACCCCGTGGAGCACCTGATAGAGGTGCTCGGGCTCGGTTAGGTCCTTGAGACGGTGCATCCCGAGGTCGCGCAGGTCCACCCCGGGAGGCAGGGAGCCGGAGGCGGCGGCAGTCCCCGAGACGAGCACCTGGCCCCCGTGCCCGGCGGCCATGATCCGGGCGGCCCGGTTCATCGCCGGACCGAAGTAGTCGCCCTCACGACTCTCGGTGTCGCCGCTGTGGATCCCCATCCGGACCCGGAGCGGCCCAGTCTCACCCCAAGGCTCGTGATCCAGGGCTCCCTGCCCGTCGATGGCCGCGGTGAGAGTGTCGGTGAACGAGTCGAACACCGCGATCAGTCCGTCTCCGGTCGTCTTCAACACCACCCCTCCGGCCTGGCCGACGGCCCCGTGGAGGATGTCGTCGTGACGGGCGAGGGCGTCGGCCATGGCGTCGCCGTGCTCCTCCCAGAGATGTGTGCTCCCCTCGATGTCGGTGAACAGAAAGGTCTGCATTCGAGGGGAAATATAGGGACGGTCGCGCCGGGTACATTCGGCCACCCGTTCGTTGGAGGCTTGTATGGAGCTTGCAGGCAAGGTCATGGTGGTCACCGGTGGCGGCAACGGGATCGGGCGACAGGTCGTCCTCGAGTTGCTCCGCCGAGGGGCCCGGGTGGCGGCAGTAGACATCCGTCAGCAGAGCCTCGATGAGACGGCCGGTCTGGCCGCAGCCGGCGATCGCCTGTTCAGCTTCGCCGTGGATATCACCGACCGGTCGGCCACTGGCGCCCTTCCCGAGAAGGTGTTCGCCGCACACGGGGCGGTGGACGGTCTGGTCAACGTCGCAGGAATCATCCAACCGTTCGTCAAGCTGAACGAGCTCGACTACGAGGTCATCGAGCGGGTCATCAATGTCAACCTCTATGGGACGATCCAGATGGTCAAGGCCTTCCTGCCTCATCTCCTGGAGCGACCGGTTGCCCATATCGCCAACGTGTCGAGCATGGGCGGGTTTCTCCCCGTGCCGGGACAGACGATCTATGGGGCGAGCAAGGCGGCGGTCAAGCTGATGACCGAAGGGCTCTATGCCGAGCTCTTGGACACCAGCGTCGGAGTGTCGGTGGTCTTACCCGGGGCGGTCGCCACCGAGATCACCGCCAACTCGGGTGTGGACCTCCCCACGATGGACACGGCGGACCAGCGAAGGAGGCATGCCAGCTCAGCGGTGGAGGCGGCCACGGTCATCCTCGACGGCATCGAGGACGATCAGCTCCACATCTACGTCGGCCGGGACTCCCGGACGATGAACCTCCTGACTCGGGTCGCCCCGAAGCGGGCATCACACTTCATCTCCCGCCAGATGAAAGACCTGCTCACCTGAGGGTGGGCCCCTCCATTCTCAGCCGTAGGCGCTGGCCACCAAATCCGAGATTCTGGACAGGTCCCGTTCCAGGCTCTTCACCGCTTCCGCGACATCGCCTGCCTCGACGTAGTCGATGATGTTTCCGTGGAGGTCGCTGTCCAGGTCGGTGGCGAACTCAACGATCTTTGAGGCAAGACGCCGATGACGCTCGGTATGACTCCACAGCGTCTCGATCATGTGAAGCAGCCATGATGAATCGCATTTCTCATAGAGCGTGTAGTGCAGCTTGCGGTGCAGGTCCGGGTAGCGGTCGTCGTCTCGCCGGCCCAGAGCCAACATCTGGGCATAGGTGTCCCGCATCGATAGCACATCCGCCTGGTCGAGCTCCGGCATGGACCGGCGCAGCGCCTCGGATTCGAGCAGGATCCGCACCGAATAGACGTCGTGGACCTCCTTGGCGGTGATCGGTGCCACCCAGGCACCGCGGTTGGGGGCGCTCTCGACCAGCTTCTCCATCTCGAGTTTGCGAATCGCCTCCCGGATGGGGATGAGGCTGACCCCGAACACCTTGGACAGCTCGTTGTGCTTCAGGGGAGCCCCCGGCGCGAATTCACCATTGACGATGGCACGGCGCAGCTGGGAGAAGACCCAATCGACCCGGCTGGGTGGTTCTTGGTCGGCGATCAAACCCAATGGAGTTGTGTCCACAACAACGATCCTCCGGGTACGGTGGAACCGGCCCCACCCCCGCGACTGGAATGGGCGTTCACCCTAATACCCGGCTGTGCCCCGGACCGGTCGGGCTGCGACCGGCTCAAGGTTCCGATCCGAGACGGCGGAGCACTTCCGCTTCGGAGATGGCACCGGGCGGTTGGGCGGAGTCAGCGACCTGGTTGGCCAGGCTCTGGATCAGGTCGTTGGCGGGGGTGGGCACGCCATGCATGCGGCCGAGAAGAGCGATCTCCCCGTTGAGGTAATCGCTCTCGATCGACCCGCTCCCACGGGCAAGACTCTGCCACGATGAGGCACCCTGCCGAGGGATGCCTTCCACCTCGGAAAGCTCCACGTTTCCGGCACGTCTGTCATCCTCCTCGGCCTCGCTCGAGAATTCGATCCCCGCCGCGGCCATTACCGAATGGCTCTCGGCGTTGATGATGCGGCCCAACTCGCCGTTGCGCGTTCCCAGCCCGCACACTGCCTCGATGGCGTTGGTGAGGTTGCCCATCAGTTTCCCGTACTTCCAACGCATGATGTCGGGTATGGCCCGCGAGTCGAAGTTGGCGGCGACCAGAGCCGCAGCCACCGCTTTGGCGGTGTCATCGCCGCCGGAGGGGTAGGCGCCGAGATCGATGGTCCCGTAGCGCGGCTCCCCGTACACGGTCACCTCACCCGGCTCGACGAAGGTGGCCGGCATCATGATCACCGCCCCGTACACCCTGCGAAAGCTGCGGGCCATGGTGCGCTCGTTAGCTACTCCGTTCTGTACGCAGACCAACGGCAGATCAGGACCGGCGGCAGCAGCAAGCTCGCGTCGAGCCGACTCCGTTCCCTGGCTCTTCAGTGTGAGCAGGACAACGTCGTCGGACCCAAAATCGACCTCGGATGGGGTGCCAACCACCTCGATGTCGACAGATACGGTGCCGGAAGGAGAATGCATGGTCAGTTTCTCGGCCTTGAGCGCCTCCAGTTGTCGGCCTCGGGCGATACCTACGACATCGGTCCCGGAGTCGGCGAATGCCGCGGCGAGGACCCCGCCAATAGCGCCAACGCCATAAATGACGAACCTCATTGACAATCGTGCGAATCGGCTCGGCTCAGGATGTAATATATTATAGCACTGCAATCACCACGGCAGGAGGGGTAGGCCCATTGTTCAATCAGGAAACTCCGGTCGGTTTCGTCGGTTTGGGCAAGATGGGAGCTCCCATGGTCCGTCGGCTGCTCGCTGCCGGATTCACGGTGCACGGGGCGAACCGATCGCAACGCATCGTCGCGGAGCTGGAGACCGAAGGGATGAAGCCGGCCACCGACGCCGGTGAAGTGGCCCGCCAGGCCGGGGTGATCATGAGCGCACTGCCCGACGAGCCAAGCGTCGAAGCAGTCACCGAACAGCTTCTGGCCAACGCACGACCCGGCCAAGTCGTCGTTGAGCACTCAACCATCTCTCCCGGTCTGGCCCGCAGCGCGGCCGAGGGTTACGCCGAGAAGGGTGTCCGTTATCTCGACGCCCCCGTATCCGGGGGTCCCGCCGGGGCGGCAGCAGGCACGCTGACCGTGATGGTGGGTGGCGATCCCGACCTGATCGCAGACGTCAGACTCGTGCTCGCCGCCTTCGGCGATCCGATCCGTCGCTGTGGCGACATAGGAGCCGGTCAGGCGATCAAGCTGGTCAACCAGCTCTTGGTGGCGATCCACACCGCCGCGGCCGCCGAGGCCGCCGCCTTCGGCGCCCGATTGGGAATCGAGTTCGAGACGATCGGTGAGGTCCTCGGCACATCATTCGGTGGCTCCGCGATGCTGGCCCGCAACCTCCCCCGCTTCGCTGCCCAGGATTACGCGCCGGCCACTCCGGTCTCGTTGATCAAGAAGGATCTGTCGCTGATTCAGGCGCAGGCAACCGCGGTGGGTACTCCGCTCGCGCTGGGCGAAGTCGCGGAGATCTTGTACTCGGACGCGACCGAACAGGGTCTCGGGTCTGAGGACATGGCCTCCCTCTACAAGCTCTTCGCCAGCTCGGCCGCACTTTGAGCCTCCGCTACTCAGCCAACTTGTCGATGTTGTGGGCCGACCGGCCGCCGCTCGACAGGTTCGATGCCGCGGCCGCCGCCGGGTTCACCCACGTCGAGATGTTGTTTCCCCAGACCCTTCCTGGCGAGCAACTGAAGGAGAAACTGCAGTCCAAGGGACTCCAGATGGCATTGTTCGACTTCTATGCAGGTGATTGGGAGGCCGGGGAGCGGGGGCTGGCCGCCCTGCCCGACCGCATTGAAGAATTCCGCACCCATTGGACCACCGACTTGGAGCTGGCGTCCCGGTTGGGAACGAGGACGATGACCGTGCTCGCCGGGATCAGACCGCTCGGTGCCGACCCTCTGGCCCTGGACCAAATCCTGATCGACAACCTGCGGGCGCTGGCTGAGCTGGCCGTCCCGATGGGGATCACGCTCGCCCTCGAGGCGATAAACAACACCGATGTGCCAGGCTTTCATGTTCGCACTGTCGGCCATGCCGCAACAGTGGTCGAGGCGGTGGGCATGGGCAACGTCGGGATTCAACTGGACCAATATCACGTGGCCCGCGAGTACGAGGATCCCATCGCCCATCTCGAAGCCCACCTCGAGCGGATCGCCCACGTCCAAATCGCCGATTCCCCGGGCCGGCACGAGCCAGGCACCGGGACCGCCCCGATCAAACGGTTCCTCGACCGACTCGACGAGCTCGGGTATCAGGGACGGGTGGGGTTGGAGTACGTCCCAAGCGGCGACACCGATGCGTCCTTGTCGTGGCTGAGCCGTGCTGCGAGGAGACCCTGAATATCACGCATCGCGCTCGAGCCGGCTGTTGCCGGCGAGCAGCCCGGCCGCGGTGGCCAAGGCGATCCCGGTGAACACCCCGAACGCGCTGGAGTAGCCGGCGTTCTCGGCTATCAGGCCGAAAATGATGGGGCCGACGGTGCTTCCCAGCAGCGCCCCGGGCGCAACTGCCCCGGTGATAGCTCCCGGCGAGTGGGGGAAGGCGTCGATCAACGCGAACCAGAAAACTCCGTTGAAACCCCATATCCCGCCCAGCGCTATGGCAAGCGATGCCGCCTGGACCGCTTCAGAGCCGGCGAAGGCCAGAGCCGCCACGCCCGTCGCCCCGATCCCGGCCAATACCGCACAACCGCGCAGATAGTTGCCTGTGGCACGGTCGCTTACCAATCCGGCGACGATGCGGACCACGATCGCCAGCACGCCGGCACCGGCCAGCATGGTGCCCGCCAACACTTCGCTGGTGCCCCGCTCGACGACGGAGAGGACGAAGAAGGTGGTGACCGAGGAGCTGACCGAGGTTCCCAACCCGAACGCGATGGCGAGGACCAGGACCGTCCGCCGGTCGGCCACGCGGCCGGCCGGGTCTGACGCCACGAGCCGGGGGCGAGCCGGCCGGGGTACCGGCCGCATCCCCAGAGAAATCACCGCAGCGACCAGTGCTGCAGCGACAAAGCCCCAGCGCCACCCGGCGGTGGCCGCGATCAGGGGAACGCTGAGCCCGGCGAGTGTCGAGGCAGCCGGGGGAGCGGATTGCTTGATCCCGAATGCGAGGCCGAGCCGGCTCGAGTCGACCCTGGCAGCGAGGAGCCGATTGGCCCCGGGCTGAGCCAGGGCACCGGCGCACCCGGCGAGCATCAGCCAGGCGATGAGGGTGGGGGTGTTCCGGGCGGTCACGGCTATACCCAGACAAGCGACCGCTGCCCCGGCGGTGGCCAGCTTCAGCGACTTGGTGGCACCGACCCGGTCTGCTCGCCGCCCGAGAGTGGGAGAGCAAATTGCCCCGGCCGCCCGGTAGAGGGCCACTGCGAGCCCGAGACCGGCTGCCCCAAGATGGAGGTCAGCTTGGATGAATGTGGCCATGCTCCCGGTGAGGAATACCGGCAGGAGGCACACCACAACCGCCGAGCCACCGATAGCGATGACCCGGGCCGGGGACCTCGACGCTGTCCCGAAGGGCACCGGACGCTCCGTCCCTGAGCGGCCGATCACGACCCCGCGGCCGCCGCTCCTTGCCCGAGCCCTCGGCGGGCCTCGGAGAGATGGTCTCTCATCGCCGACAAGAAGAAAACCACGTCGTTGCCGACGGTGACCATCTTGAACCCCTGTTCCAGGCGAGTCCTGGCGACTACGCCTGAGGCGCAGTGGATCCCGGCCACCACCCCGTGCCGGTTCGCGGTTTGGAGGATCCTCTCGATCTCTTGCTCGTGCTCAGGGATCGGCTCGACCGGTCGCGGGGGAAGTCCGAGGGCCAGCGCAAGGTCCGAGGGGCCGACATAGACGGCGTCGAGGCCCGGGGTGGCAGCGATCTCGTCGAGGTTGGAAAGAGCCTGTCGGGTCTCGATCATGACGATGCACGCGACACGGACCAGATCGTCGGGGTCCGCTGTCGAGTGGGCGATCGAGGCCCGGGTCGGGCCGAAGGAGCGTGAGCCGATGGGGGGGTAGCGGCAGGCGGCGACGACCCGGGCCGCCTGCTCTGCAGTCTCGATCATCGGTACCACAACCCCGTAGGCACCGGCGTCGAGAGCCTGCATGATCAGCCAAGGTTCCGGCCAGGACACCCTGACGATCGGTGTGGCCCTCTGCCCGATCGCTTGGAGCATCGGGACCGCCGCCGCGTAGTCGACAACCCCGTGCTGGAGATCGACGCAGGCATAATCGAACCCGACCGAGGCGGCCGCTTCGGCGGTGAAGGAGTTGCCGATCGAGCACCAGACACCGAGGGTGGCGTGGTCTCCTTTCCACTTCTCGATCAGGGGGTTGCGGAAGGTCTCCATGTTCTCCTCAGTCGGCGACAGGCTCGCTCGGGTTGGTCTCGGGTCGGCTCATGGCTTGCCGGGCGCCGACACCTGTCGGCCTCGACTTGGGGGTCTGACGCTCGTTTCCTCGCTTCCAGCGTGGTCGGCCAAGCCAAAGCATGAACATCACCACAGGCACGGTCATCGCAGTCATGATCAGTGACAGGGCGGCGACCACTCCGAAGCTCCCAGCCTCCCAGACGTCGATGAGGAGGAAGCCAACGACCGCGGTGTTGGGTGTGGCCAGCATCACGGCCAGGGAGAGATCCCCGACGATGCGAACGAGGACGAGGGCCCAGGCGGCGAAGAACCCAGGAAGGATCAGCGGTATCAGGATCCGACGGAAAGTCCGTCCTTCAGTCGCCCCCGAGAGTGACGACGCCTCTTCGAGACTGCGGTCCACCGAGGCGACGCTGACCTCGGTGGCGATCGACGCGTAGGGCAGGTAGACCACGAAGAAGGCCAGGGCAAGGATCAGCGTGGTACCCCCGAGGCCGAAGGGCGGCCCCGCGAAGGCGAGGATGAAGGCGACGCCGAAGACGGTGTTCGTGATGGCGGCCGGTACCAGGGCGACCCCCTGAGAGAACCTGCCCAGCATCGACCGACGACGGTGGGCGTAGATCATCAAGGAGGCTGCTACCAACACGGTGAGCCCGCCGGTGACGATGGCATGGAAGGCGGAGTTGCGCACCGCGTTGACGCCGAGCGACCGGCCGAACACGGCCTCGTAGTTATCCCAGGTCCAGTCGCCGATGATGTCGCCGCTCCAGAAGGTTTGGAAGCTGACCAGAACCAGCGCCGCCACGGGAAGCAGGGCCGAAAAGCCGATGTAGAGGAGGATCAGTGAGCGGAATGGCCACTTCCACTTGCCGAGACGGGCGACGCTGCCTCCTGAGCCCCGGGTCCCCACTCTGGCGAAGCGGCCCCCGGCCAAGGAGCGGCGCTGGAGGAGCCATAACCCGAGCAGTACCAAGGCAAGCAGGATGCTGAGCATCCCGGCTATGTCGTAAGCCGGGGGGAAACGGCCACGGATCGCCGACACGATGCGGACCGAGAGCAGCTCGATCCCGGGCCGGGTGGCCAATATCACCGGAACTGAGTAGAGGGACAACGACACTGCGCCGACCAGAACCAACCCGGCGAGCATCGCGGGCAAGATGGACCGCACCGAGACGGTGAGGAAGACCTTCAAGGGCTTGGCTCCCGAGATTCGCGCTGCCTCCTCGAGGGACGGGTCGAGGGTGCGGAAGGCAGCCAGAATCGGCAGGTAGGCGTAGGGCACCGTGACCAGCACGTAGACGAATATCAGCCCCGGGAGCGAGTAGATGTTGAGGTCCCAGGTGATCCCTATCGCGTCGAGGAGCCCGTTGAGAAAGCCCACTTCCGGGATGGCGAGCAGCACCCAGCCCATCGCCGTGGCCACGGTCGGAAGCAGCAGGGGGAGCAAGGGGAGGGCGTCGCCGACGGCTCCGATTCCGGCGTCGGTGCGCTCGTTGGTCCAAGCGAGCAGGGCGGCGAGAGCCACCGCGAGCACCGAGGTTGCGCCGACGACGATGAAGGTGTCGACGGTCATGCGCTCGAACCAGAATTCATTGAAGAGTTTGGCCCAGCCTTCGCTCCCTGCCTCGATCACCCGCCACGTCATCAATCCGATCGGGTAAACGACGAGGGCCGCGGTGACCAGGGCGAGTGCCGTGATCCAGATGGCGAACGGCGAGAAACGGGCGCCCAGCGACACCTGGGAGAACCGCCTGTCTCTCCATCGCTCCATCAACGTCGGGGAGCCCATCGGCTACTCCGACCCAACCACTCGCACGGCCCATCCGGGGACGGTGAGGGTGACCACGTCGTCTTCGGCTAGTGGAGCGGGCGCCGCCATCTCCCACACCACCAGGTTGATCCCGTCGACGATGCAGAGGTACTCGGTGTGGGATCCGGCGAACAGCGAGGACTGGATACGAGCGTTCCAGGTGTTTGCCCGGGCGCCGTTCGAGGCGGCCGCGTCCCGACTTACCTCCAAGTACTCGGGCCTGATCATCAACGTGACGGGGGATCCGACTGCGGGCTCGGCCCCGACCAAGCTGAAGTTCTTGGCCGGGACCCTGACGGGCCCCAGCCGCGTAGAAGCTATGAAGTCCTCGCCGTCTCGTCCCG
This sequence comes from Acidimicrobiia bacterium, assembly GCA_050742015.1. Taxonomy (GTDB): domain Bacteria; phylum Actinomycetota; class Acidimicrobiia; order Spongiisociales; family ZC4RG35; genus JARDZU01. Next base: position 5,153 of record JBOGEV010000270.1, on the reverse strand, counting down.
CTACTTCGGCCTCGAGCAGGTTGGCCTCGCCGATGAACTGCGCCGCATAGCGGTCGAGTGGGGTCTCATAGACGTCAACCGGGTTGCCCAACTGGACGATTCGGCCATCCTGCATCACTGCGATCCGACTGGCCACACCCATCGCCTCGACTTGGTCGTGGGTGACGTAGACCGCGGTGAACCCCACCTCTCGGTGGATTCGGCGGAGCTCGGCACGGAGACGGGCGCGTACCTTGGCATCGACATTGGAGAGGGGCTCGTCGAAGAGGGCGACGGCGGGCTCCGAGATCAGAGTTCGGGCCAGAGCGGCACGTTGTGCCTGGCCACCGCTCACCGAGCCCGCGTACTGCCGGCCCAGACCATTGAGGCCCACCAGTTCGAGGTATTCGTTGGCCCGACTCAGGGCGGCTCCCTTGCCCACGCCCCGCACCCGAAGGGGGTAGGCAACGTTGGCCTCGAGAGTCATGTGGGGCCATAGGGCGTAGGACTGGAACATCATGTTCACGTCACGCTCGTTGGGAGGCAGCGAAATCCGGCGGTCGCGGTCGAACACGACATCTCCGCCGATGGTGATGGTCCCGGTGTCAGGGTGCTCGAGACCGGCGAGACAGCGGAGCAGGGTGGACTTGCCGCATCCGCTGGGGCCGAGCAGGACCAGAATCTCCTCGCTGTGCAGGCTCAGATTGACGTCGTCCACCGCGGTGACTTCGGCACCACCGCTTCGGACGAACGCCTTGCTGACGTTCCTGACCTCGACCCGCGCCACTTCCCTGGCATCGGAGGGACCTTGCCCACCTGGGTCCGAATTGTCCGAGCTAGCCGTCATTTGCCTCTCCTTCAGTCTCACGTGTCACAGCGGGCCGACCTGTGTTGGTCGACCCGCTGTTGAGAGACCATCGCGGTATTTCTACCGGGCCGCTCAGCCTTCCTCGGGGACGAACTGGAGGAGGGCGTCGATCTCTTCACCCTCGGCCAAACCACGCTCGGTGTCTTCTACCTGCAGATCGTCGGGGATCATCGGACAGTCGGGGATGTCGTCATAGAGCATGCTGACATACACCCCGGAGCACGACGCCTCGTTGCCCTCCTTGGAGAGGAGGAAGTTGGCGAGCACCAGTGCGGCGTTGGGGTTGGCCGCCGCGGAAGAGACGCCGAGATAATGGGTGACCCCCCATGAGGGGTTCTCGATGTAGGCGAAGTTCACCGGTGCGCCGGCATCACGAAGCTCGAGCGAGTGCGCAGGCTGACCCCATGCGTTCATCGCTGCAGCACCGGCACCGACCTCCTGGATCGTGGTGGCGATGCTCTCGTAGAACTCGAGCACACCATCAGCCCGGAGTTGCCCGATCGTCTCCAACCATTCGTCGCCGCAGGCCTCGCGCACTATCGCCCACGAGCCCCAGCCGCCGCCGGGCCCGGGAATGGCGAGACGGACTCCGCCCTGGACCTGCGGGTTTGCCTCGATGAATTCGGGCAGGGTGCAGATATCGGTGGGCGGACCGTCTGGGACCAGATCGGTGTTGTAAGTCCACACGAAGGGTCCGCCGGTGATCCCCGCGTAGAGATCGTCGGTGAACTCGGGGTTGGCGAACTCCATGTTGGGGATGTTGTCCGTGGAGAGCGGGATGAAGAAGTCGGGGTTGGTCACCATCAGTGCCGTGTCCCCCACCTTGATGAGGTCGGCACTTGCCGCGTTCGCCTCCATCTCCGCGGTGAATCGGGGCAGCATCTCGTCGGACTGGATCCGAAGCGCCGTGACGGCGATCTCCGGATAGACCTCGTTGAAGGCAGCCACCTCGTTCTCACCGATGTAGTCGTAGGTCGGGAAGTAGAACAGCACCTCTCCTTCTTCCCGCGCCGCCTCCTCCACTGCGGCCCAATCCATGCCGGCGCCGGCTTCGGTGGTCTCGGTCGGCTCTTCACCGCCGGTCGTCGTGGTCGGGTCTGCGCCCTCGGTGGATGTCGGCTCGGCTCCACCTTCAGTCGTATCGGTCGTTCCGCCCTCACCGCAGGCTGCAATCACGAGGCCGAGCAACACAGCCATTATGACCATCGTCACACGGCTCGACGCCCTCTTCTTACGTTGTCTCATCGTCTCCTCCTCCGTCGGGTGTGTCCCGCTCTTGCCATATCCGTTTGCTGTCGTGGGCCGTACTCCTAGTTCGCCTCGGTCTGCTCCTCAATCGATTCCGAAGACACGTCTGGCAGTGCCTCCCATCACCGCAGACCGCGCTGCATCGTCGAGCTGGAGCGATTCGTACTTGGCGAGCTCTGTCGAAACGTTGTTGGGAGCGTCAGTCCCGAACATGACCCGGTCGCCTCCGAGCTTGTGGATCATCATCCCGATGTCACCGGGGCGGCACCACGAGGTCTCCAGCACGACGTTTTCGCACACCTCGGCGACGGCGATGGCGTTACCTGTCGCGATGGCCGCACCTGCGTGCGCCAGGACAATCTGGACATCGGGGAAGGTCCTGGCAGGGGAGATGAGCAAGGCCGGATCGGCGAACGGCAGTCCGGGCCCGGTGTGGACCATCACCGGGACGCCCAGTTCGTGAGCTGTGGTGAAGACGGTGGTGGCGTCCCGGCTCCCCGGGTCGAGGGCGTGACCGATGGTGTGCAGCTTGACCCCGACGAAACCGAGCTCGGTCACGCACCGTTTGACCTCGGCGAAGTAGTCGGACTCATCCCGGTGCGGGTTGACACTGGCCAGCCCCATCACGGCCTGCCCGCTCGAGTCGCGGAGGGCAGCGATGTCGTCGTGGACCTTGGCGGCATCCGGCGCTCCCGGATACGGTTGGACGATGCTCAGGGACACCCCTGAGCTTTCCATGCTCCCGAGCACGTCTTCGCGACGCATATCACGGCCGAACACCCGGCACGTGCCGAGGTGAACGTGGGCGTCGATGATTTCAGTCTCTGGCATTGTAGAAGTTATACTATATAAACCTGAGGCAGGGTGACATGGATGGAGCCTCCCTGTCAAGCCGGTTCTTGGAGAAGGAGACGAATTGCTCTACGAGTTGCGGGAGTACCAAGTCGCCCCGGGCCGACTGTCGGCCCTGAACGAACGCTTTGCCAACATCGCTCTTCGTTACTTTGAGAAACACGACATCGAGCCGATTGCCTTCTGGACCGAAATGGTGGGCAGCCCATGGCGGCTCACCTACCTGGTCCGCTATCGAGACATGGCCCACAGGGAGTTGGCCTGGAACGGTTTTGCCAACGACGCGGACCGCCTCGCCGAGTTTGCCGAGACTGAAAAAGACGGTCCGTTGGTCCTGAGCATTCGAAACCGGCTCCTCGCCCCGACCGACTACTCGCCGCTGACCTAGGCGGCAGCCTCGCCGAGGAAAGCGATCAGGGGCCGGACGTCGTCGACATCGCCCAGATTGGTCAACCCTTGCAGGAGACGATCGGCGTCTGGATCCGAGACGACACCACGGCGGGCTTCGTGAAACTTGGAGATGATCTCGTCGCGGGTCAGCGGACGGGTGCCGTCACCCTTGGGAACGGGACAGAAGGCGGTGAGAGTGTCGGACCCTGAGCGAATCTCGACCCGCGCTCCAACACCGGTCAGAGATGGATCCGCCTGGACGGTGACACGGTCCCGGGCGAAGTCCGTCAGTTTCAGGTCGGCCAGACGCTCAGACTGGAATTGCTCGACCCAGCATCGCCGGTCGGCAAGTGTGACTGCGGCTACAAAGCGAGGCGAGAGGCGTGCCCGGAACTTGTCCTCCCAGCCGAAACCACCGAAAGCGTCGAACACGTCCTCAGGGAGATGGAGACTCACCTTCTCGATGTCCTCGAAGACCGGATCGTGCGCCTCGACCAAGTCGAGAGTTGCTTCGATTATCGACTGGAATTGTGTCGCGGCGGGCCAGCGGCGGAGGTTGACCTCTCCGAATCGCCAATGAACCCCAAGGTCCTCCAGCATCGCCGATGGGTCGCCGCCGTCCGAGTACGTATTGAAGATGCCACCATCGGGATGGGTCAAGATGTCTTGGGACGACTTGAAGTCCTCCCTAGCCAAGAGAGCGGCAAGTAGCCCCGAGACGCCGCCCCTCGTCTGGTGGAACTTCACGGTGGGGGTGCCCCAAGCGGCATAAGTCCCGGCTGACTGACTGCCCGCCAGACCAAGCGCGTTGATCATCTGCGCTTGATCGAGCCCCATGAGGCTTCCGGTCGTAGCTGCGGATCCGAGTGGCCCGATCACCCCTGGGGCGTGCCACCCGTTGTTTCTGAAAGCGGAAAAGTTGATCCCGAGACCGATGCGCACACTGCTCTCGAGGCCACAGGCCAAAGCCACGATCAGTTGCTTTCCGGAAACACCCATTTGCTCAGAGAGCGCCAACGCCGGGGAGACCACGCCCGGCGTTACATGGTTGAGGGCGGCGATGTGCATGTCGCAGAGTGTGACTGCGGTGATCTGGTACCCATTGAGGAGTACGGCCCCGACAAGCGAGAGTGGCGCACCGCCGATGACCGTCGTGTCGCCGGGTCCTCCGAGCGCCTTCCCCGCGGCTGCGATTTGGGCAGTCTCATCTCCATATCGTCCGGCCAGGGCGCTGGCGATCGAGTCGATCAGGATGTTCTCGGCCTGCGCAATCGCGTCAGGTGGGATCGAGTCGTAGTCGAGGTCGGAGACGAAAGTGGCGAGTTGGTCAGTGGGGGAGCCGACCGCGCTGTGACCGAGAACAGGTGCTTTCATGAGTTTATATTATCTAATCCGCGGTTTGCTCACCATTTCGGTCCGGGAAGGCACTTGTCCCACCAGGGCAGCCCACTCCGTCGACGCGCCCACCTTCGGGCTCCGCCGATGCCTCCGAGGGTGACGGCGAGGAAAGGCAGCGAAAGGGCTATCCCGTTGAGACCGTCGGCATCGGACACCCCAACGGCGGCGAGAATGCCCAGACCGGTGCAGGCGGCTATCATCGCGGCGACCGGCTGCCATACCTGAGGGGCCGGGCGGACGTCGGGCCCGGGTCGCTCATATCGCCCGAGGATCAGGATGAACGGGACGGTAGCCCCGACCAATGCGGCCAGCCACAGCGGCCGGGTCAGCCACCACTGGCCGGTGTCGGCCGCCACCCCGAGCCCGAAACCATCGAGGAGCAGCGAGACGCCGACCAGGGCCACCATGGCGGTCAGGT
>JBOGEV010000269.1:0-1601 GCA_050742015.1 Acidimicrobiia bacterium | reverse complement strand
AAACCGAGAGCGAAATCGAGGCTGAGGTGGCCGATCGGCTCCGAGGCGGTGGCATCGTCGTCGACGTCAAGAACGAGGCGCGAGTCCATCTCTGGTACGAGCGGCGCTTCGGCCGCCATCTCGAGCCATACCGCTCGACCGGCGATGCCATCGCCACGTGGCCGACAACGGCGTCAAGCGTTGGTGTCCGCTACGACGGCCACACGTTCGTGGTGTGTGCCCCGTTCGGCCTCGCGGACCTCATCGCCATGGTCGTCCGTGCCAACAAGACGATCGTGACCAGAGAAGTCTATGAGGAGAAGGTCGCCCGCTGGGCCGCACACTGGCCCCAACTCACGGTCATCCCCTGGTGACACACGGGCCGGTGGCATGGGGCAGTGCGCTACCGCAACTGGTGCCGGCGCCCGAGGAGGTGGAACAAGCGGCTGAGCCGTCGGTACGGCTCGCGTCGGCTCGCTTCGAGCTCCACCTGAAGCACCAGGTTCTCCGGATCGGTGACCGGACGGTCGGGAGTCCACCCATCGGTGAACAGCCGCACGCCGTACCATGCGATCGGATCGACGCCCCGATCGGCGATCATCGCCGAGAGTGCGTCGACGTGATCACCGCGGGTATCGACACCGAGGCCGTTGACCTGTCGATCGCTGTCGAACGCGGCGAGGGCGGCGGCCCAGTCGCCTTCGTGGGCGTGCCTCATCGCCATCACCTCGACGTTCTTGGTGACGATCGACAGCAAGCCTCCGGGCCGAGTCAGTCTGCACAGCGAGTCGAGAAGCGGCGCGGGGTCGTCGAGGTACATGAGCACGCCGTGGCAGAGGACGCCCCCGAAGACTTCACGGTCGAGCGCTTCAGGGGCGTTCTCACCCTGTACGTCGACGAGTCGCACCCGATCAGCGACCGCAGTGTCCTCGTGCGCGAGTTGCTGCTCGGCACGCTCGAGCATCGACGATGACGGGTCGACGATCGTGACGGCGTAGCCCAGCCTCGCCAACGGGATGCTCTGGTTGCCCGCTCCTCCGCCCACGTCGACAACCTCCAATGGCGGTGACGGGAGTGCGGCGCGCAGATGTTCGTGGATCACGTGGGTACGAACACGGCCTCGCAGCGATGCGTAGTGGCCATCGACGAATCGGGCAGCGAGGGCTTCCCACGCGTCGTTGGTCCGTCCCTTAATCACACGGACATCTTGCCCAATCCAGCCGGCCCGCGGTGGCCCCATCGAGTCGGCGTTCTGAGGGGCGCCTAACGGCTGTCCCCGTCGCCTCCGAGCGTCCCGCGGGTCTGGCGTCCGCGGAGCTTTTCGATGTTCCTCGCCGCCACCACCTCGAGTGAGAGGCCTAGCTGCGTGCAGAGCTCGGCTAGGTACCAGAGGACGTCACCCAACTCGAGTGTTAGTGCAGCACGGTCGTCGTCGGTGATGAGACCGCCGTGGTCGCGAAAGATCTTCTTCACCTTCCTGGCTACTTCGCCAGCTTGACCACGCTCACTGAGATCTCCCCAGGCCTGCTCACTGAAATTCCCCACGTCTGAGCATCCATCCGTAGGGGTGGGGCTCCTCTCAACGCTGGTGGTCGACGAAGACCACACCGGCGCACAAGAGG
>JBOGEV010000268.1:0-3609 GCA_050742015.1 Acidimicrobiia bacterium | reverse complement strand
GGTTTGAAGCCACCCCCTGCACAGCGGCTCCGGAGGACCTACCTCCATCTCCTGCACAGTTGCACACATCAGCAGAACCCGATCTACATCGGCTTCTCCTCTCTGTGCTCGCGGCACACGATCTTGGAACGACCCTGTGGTACGCCGTGATCGGTGAGCGCGCCGCCCCGGCACGTTGATCAAGTGTCGGCGGATGGTGCCGGTGCGTGCGTGCCTTGGCGTGGAACAGGCTGGCCAGGGCACCCGCGGCGCGAGTGAGATTGTGGGCGATCGCCGCGCAGGTCAGCCACGCCGCGTTCGCGGTAAACGACCCCGAGAGTCGGCAAAACCCACATCGCCCAAGCCTCGCCCGCCTCGCCATCCGGGTCGGCGCCGAGGTCCGCTTCATCAAAACCAGCCGCGCACTCACCGGCGGCCACGCCGACGGCACCTGGACCCGCCGACTACGCGACCTCGCCCGCCCCGCCGTGCTCGTGTTCGGTTGACTTCGCCATGCGCGAACTCACCCCCGCCCAAGCCGACGACCTCTACGAACTGATCAACGAACGCGCCAGCTGGTCGCTGATCCTGACCAGCAACCGCAGCCCGGTCGACTGGTACCCGCTGTTCCCCAACCCAGTCGTCGCCGAGTCCCTGCGCGACCGACTGATCAACAACAGCCACCAACTCTTCATGAACGGATCCAGCTACCGACTCCACAAACGACCCGGGCGCGTCATTCCCCCCAAGATACCGCAACACCCCGATAAACTACCCACAACAGGCCAGACCCGGGGGAATTATCTGAGCCCAACCCCGGAGGAATTCTCTGATCGTTCACACCAGGGTGAAATGCGGATCGCAGAAGTACACAGGGAGTCCCGTTCCAATGACACCTTCACACCGCGAAGAGCCGGCCGCTCTCGACTCGGACCGGGCAGGTTGAACACCTAAGGTGCAGATCCGGCGCGTGTTCGAGGCCAACTCTTGCCTATACGGGACCTGGAAAGGTGTGGCGGCAGTTCAGCGCAACGGCGTTGAGGTGCCCTCAGATGGTCAACTGGACACGGAACGACTAATCGGCTAGAGGAACCGCGAATTACTTTCCCCTCAGCATCTTTTGAATGACGTACTGAACACGATCCGCTGACAAGCCTGAGTTTTTGACCTGTTGCAGGATTCGCGCCGTCGTAGAGTTAAAACATCCAGGCCGGTCACGTAAGACTCGAAAAGCATCAGCCACGTCGGGTTCAACCGCCGACAGTAGACTAGGATGATGCGCCGGCTCCAATGAGCATTCCCCCATCTTAGCCCTGAATGCTAACCGTGACGCTGCCGTGTCAAGGCGCTCAATACACTGGCGCGGCTTTTCGTTCAGTTCGATTCTGTTCAGTAATATCAGCGTCTTTGCCGCAAGATACTGCCGCCCATCGGCTGTTGCCCCGAGCGGGCCTCTCAGCATGGCAAAAAAGGTGGCCACCGCAATCCAATTGCTGGACGCAAGACTGAGATGGTCATGAACGTCGGGCTTGGTAAGCGATATACGAAAATCAATCCCCGCGGGCATTGCGCGTTTCACTCGATCACGCGCAAAGCCCCAGTCTTTTTCGTTCGGCGTATCGATGTGCAGATCCACGTCACTATAGGTGGTCCCAGTATTGCAGATATAGTGGAAATCTCCTCGGCTCCACGAGCCGTACAACGTCACCCCCAACTCCCGTGCCGAGTCAACGGCGTGACGTACTAATAATGACAACTGCTCTCGACTCACGCTGACATCTGAAGTTCCCATACACGACCTCGACTACACTTTCAGACCTTTACCACGGTGGGAACAATCATTGGCCGACGACGGTAGGTGTCTGCTACCCAGCGTCCCACAACTCGCCGTACTGACTGTGCGACTCGATGAGTGTCGGTGATCTTGTCGGTCTCTGTACGCTTGAGTTCAGATTCAACCAACGAGAGTACCGCGTCAAGCGACTTCGGGTCGTCGGAGAACCCCTTACCAGAAATAGTGGGAGCTGTCACAGCACGTCCGCTCAACGCATCAATTGCAACGACAATTGAGATGAATCCGCCAACTCCCAGCACCAATCTCTCGGACAGTGTCGCATCGCCAACGTCTCCTACGGCCGCACCATCAACATATACCTCTCCGACCTCCCATCGGCCTGATATGCTAGCCGTTCCGTCAGCCAGATCAACTGTCACCCCGTTTTCCGCAAGCAGAATACTTTCCGGTTTGACTCCACTGAGGACTGCGAGATCGGCATTTGCCATGAGGTGCCGCCATTCTCCATGATTCGGCATGACATTGGACGGCCGTACAGCATTGTATACGAAAAGTAACTCACCCGCTGTAGCGTGTCCCCCGGTATGAACAGGTGCGATTCCCCGATGTATTACGTTGGCCCCCCGACGCACAAGTCCGTTGATGACGCCGTAGACGGCTGCCTCGTTTCCGGGGACAAGGGAACTTGCTAATAGCACCGTATCATCTTGATGAATAGAGATCTGACGATGTTCTCCCCTAGCCATTCTAGCAAGCGCCGACAGCGGCTCACCTTGGGAACCTGTCGACACCAGCACAACTTCACTTTCCGGCAGACAGGCAGCTTCGTTGATCTCCATCAGCAATCCGTCAGGAATACATAGATACCCTAGATCGGACGCGATTGTCATGTTTCGCACCATCGAACGACCTACGAAGCACGCTTTGCGGCCAAAATGTTCGGCGATGTCCAAAATTTGCTGAATTCTATGTACGTGGCTTGCAAAACTCGATACTACGATTCTGCCCGGCGCTTTTGCGAATACACCCTCAATAACGGGACGGAGATCTCGTTCCGGCACCACGAAGCCTGGTGAATCAGCATTGGTCGAGTCGATCAACAGTAGGTCGACGCCTTCGTCGCCAAGGCGGGAGAACCCACCAAGGTCCGTCAGTCTTCCATCAATAGGAAGTTGGTCCAGCTTAAAGTCGCCGGTATGCAGGACGAGCCCAGCCGGGGTCCGAATGGCTACCGCCAAGCCGTCAGGGATCGAATGGTTAACGGCGAGGAACTCACAATCAAAGACGCCAGCAGGGTATCTGGTGCCCTCACGGACCTCAACGAGAATCGGCTTCTGCCGATGCTCACGGCACTTCGCTTTGAGCAACGCAAGGGTGAATTTTGAACCCACCACCGGCAGGTCGGGGCGCAGCCGGAGCAGGAACGGGACCGCGCCGATGTGATCCTCGTGCCCGTGGGTGAGCACCAAAGCCTCGATATCGTCCAGCCGGTTCTCGATCGGCCGGAAATCGGGCAGGATCAGATCGACCCCGGGCGCATCGTCCTCGGGGAAGAGCACCCCGCAGTCCACGACGAGCAACCGTCCGGCGTACTCGAAGACGGTCATGTTGCGGCCGATCTCCCCGATCCCGCCGAGCGCGACGATCTGTAGGCCGTTATCAGCCGGTGGCGCGGGTTCGGTGTTCGGTATCCTGGGTATCGGCGCGATCACGCCAGGACACCGGCCTCGACCAGCGCTGCGGCGATCGCGGTGACCTGATCGGGGTCGGCGGCCATCTGCGGCAGCCGGGGGTCCCCGACCTCGAGCCCGGTCAGCCGTAGCGCCGCCTTGCCG
>JBOGEV010000267.1:0-1144 GCA_050742015.1 Acidimicrobiia bacterium | reverse complement strand
ATCACCTCAATCCGGGGACCGAGATGACCAGCACCTCTGCTTCGTCATCACTGCGGTTCTCGATGAAGTGAATCGTTCCTTTGGGGAAGACGGCCGTCGCCAGCGGTGTCAGCGTCTCCTCGGTTTGATCGTCGCCCACCACCATCTCCCCGGAGACCCCCACGTAGATCTGGAGGCTGCCGGGGTGGGTGTGGGATTCGGAGTGCCCGCCCGGGGCGAGCCGCCCATGCCAGACGCTCACCTGGCCTTCCCCACCGATCGCATCTCCGACCAGGAGCCGGTTGACCACGCCTTCATGCCCTCCCGGCTCGTACTCCTCCAGCTCGTCGAACCGGTGGAACCTCACACTGGGTCCTTGCCGGTGAGCCAGCGGACCGGGCTCACCGTCTCGATGACTTCGATCTGATCCTCGGTCAGCCTGGGGGCTTGGCGGACGTGACCCCTGGGATCGTCATCCTCGACGTCGAAGGGGAGGTCGGTCCCCAGCACCACGTTCCTCTCCCCCATCACGTCGACCAAATAGGACACGGTCTGAGGGGAGTGGGTGAGGGTGTCGCAGTAAATGTTGTCCAGGTAGTCGGTCGGCTTTCGGGCGATGTCGGCCTTGGCTTCAGGGCGGACCTGCCAGGCCTTGTCCCACCGGCCGAACAGATAGGGGGCGATGCCTCCCCCGTGCATGAAGCACACCCTGAGCTCCGGGAGCCGGTCGAAGAGCCCGGAGAAGATCATGTTGGCCATCGTTATCGCCGAGTCCACCGGCATCCCGATCACGTTGATCAGGTAGTAGCCGGCGATCCGGGGATTGGGGACGAAGTCGGGGTGGACCAGCAACGGCATCCCGCTCTCGGCGAGCTCGGCGAGGAAAGGGACCCTCACCTCGTCGCTCACATTGGTCCCGGCCACATTGGTTCCAACGGTGACACCGACCAGGCCCAGCTCGTCACGGGACCTCCGCAGCTCGCCGATCGCAGCCTCGGTGTCCTGGAGAGGCACCGTGGCCAGCCCCACGAAACGATCCGGGCGTGCCTCCACGACGCTCGCAGTCGCCTCGTTGAGGAGTCGGGCCAGCTCCAGCGAGAGCTCCGGGTCGTCCCAATAGCGATAGGTGAACGGCGGTGGGGAGAGGACTCGTCGGTCCACCTCC
>JBOGEV010000266.1:0-1674 GCA_050742015.1 Acidimicrobiia bacterium | reverse complement strand
GGCACTGGCCAGGTAGGTACCGGTTTTGCCATATCTGGTGAGCAAAGCCTCGGCCTGGTCGGTATCCGTGATGGTGTTCTGCTGGGTATCGGAGAGGAGCCGGGTGTGTGCGCCCAGGTAGGGGTCGACCGCCGCCACCATGAAACGATCCTCGATCTCGTCGGCCCACACCCCGGCTTCGTGGATGAGGAGGTCACGGGTTACCCGATCCTGGAGGTCGAGCCCATCCGAGCTCACCGCCTCAGCTCCGGTCTTTATCGCCGAGAACGTGGTTGACATCTGCCCCAGCCAGTCCTCGTTGTACGTGGGCAGCTGGTCGTCGAACCGGTGCTCGCCGCGGACCGTGGCGATGGTCGGTTTGTACTCGGAATAGGCCAGCCAGAAGCGGTCGGCAAGATCACCGAGCGTGGTGGCAGCGGGAGAGTCGGTCATCAGGGGGACCGTACTTATTCGTTCTGGGTGATGAGTTCCCGTGCCGAGTTTGGGGAATCGCGCGCCGGGTAAACCGGATGAGACCCTCGTGCGTGTCAGGGGCTGACCCGGAGCTACCAGGAGAACTCTCATTCGATACAGGATCTATTTGCTTGCCGCGGCAATGGTCACCGCCGTTGCTTGTGCCGATTCACCGGGAGGCTCGGCGACGACTGCCACCGAACAGCCGCCGCCGAGCACGAGCACCAGCACCGTTCCGGCCACCTCGACGACAGCCGTCGCGACGACGACCACGATCCAGGCCACCATCACGACCACCGCTCCGCTCGATCCGGCCGTGGCGGCATTCCAGGAGTGGGTCGGGGCCCTGGCCGAAGGTGAGATCGAGCTGGCCTGGGACTTGATGGCGCCGTCGTCGCAACAGGCCCTGGGGTCCTTCGATCGGTTCGCGGAGATGAGGACGGGGTTAGCCGAAGGATGGGGCTCGTGGGTGGCCGTCCAAGATGCTTCTTACTCCCTGGAGGAGGACGATGCCGGACGCACTCTGCTCATAGCCCGGGGGGTGATCCGCCCCGAAGGCCAAACCGAGACCCGTGAGGTCGGCGTCCCCATCGTCGAGGAGGGGGGAGTGTTGCTCCTTTCCCCATTCGAGGAGTTCGGGAATGTGGCCCAAGGTCTCGAGGAGGAGGCAGGAGGGGCGGACCAGCCGGCCATCCCGGCAGACTCCGGCGAGGGTCGACGCATCGTGTACTCCAACTCCGGGCAACGAGTGTGGCTGATCGAAGCGGACGGAACGGTGGCCGACACCTATCTGGTTTCGGGTAAGAGCGGGGTCCCGGCCCCGGGTGAATACGAGGTGTTCTCGATGTCGGAGGTCGCCTTCGCCGGCCACGACGACATCACGATGAGTCACATGGTCCGCTTCGCCCAGGGCGAGAACCTGGCCATCGGGTTCCATGCCATTCCCAACGACGGCAGCGGGCGACCGTTGCAGAGTGAAGAGGAACTTGGTGAGTACCGGAGCGCCGGATGTGTTCGACAGAGTCCCGGTCACGCCGCGGCCCTCTACGAGTGGGTCGAGATCGGGACCCCGGTGGTGGTGTTGTCCTGAGTCGGGGGCGGGGTGTCAGATCAGTGAGGCGTCGTCGAGGTGGATCCCGTTGAGCGGGGCAATGCGGCTCAAGTCGGCGTCGTGTGTGAGTAGCGAGGCACCGGTGCGCAGCGACACGGCCGCGATCATGC
>JBOGEV010000265.1:0-2010 GCA_050742015.1 Acidimicrobiia bacterium | reverse complement strand
TGGGAACGGCCCACGAACGCCGGCCCGGAGTGGCGGATCCCGCGGCTCGAGGTCGAGGAGGCGGTCGAGGAGACGTTTGACCGGTACGACGTCGGCCGGATGCTCGCCGACCCGCCGAAGTGGCAGACCGAGATCGAACGGTGGGCCGAGCGGTACAACGCTGGCCGCAAGGCGGGCGACGAGCTGGTGTTGTTCTTCGATACGAACCAGGCCCGCAGGATGGCGTTCGCGTGTGACCGGTTCTCGACGTCGCTCGCCGAAGGGTCGTTGACGCATGACAGGTCGCCGGTGTTGACGTCGCATGCGTTGGCGATGGTCCGCAAGAAGGTCAAGGTCAGTGCCGAGGACGACGACGGCCGTACCCGCTACGTGTTCACGAAAGGCGACGGCCGCAAGATCGACGCCGGTATCGCCGCGGTGTTGGCGTTGGAGGCGGCGATGACGATGCCCGAATCGGCGTCGCCACGACAGCCTGTGTTCGCTTGGGCCTGAAAGGACGAGAGATGGCCACTGTGCTCGAACGTGTCCCTGTGGATCGCATCAACGCCGAAGCCCGCGACGTCCAGGTGGGTCGCAGCCTGTTGACGTTGCTGGCCGGATTCTTCTATCTGCTCGGTTGGCTGGCCGGCAAGGCTGTGACCGGGTTGGCGTGGTGTTTCGCTGCGGTTCGGGTCGGGTGGCGGGAAGGCCGCGCTGTCTCGGTACGCCCGGAACCGGTCCGACCCGATAGCGGTGGCTGATGAGTCTTCTCGAAAGGGTCGCTACCGAACGCAAAGGCATGTCCTGGCACTTCGGTGGCGGCCAGGGATTCGTCGAACCGTCGTTCTGGTCGCTCGACCATCTACGCCACGCGTTCCTATCGAACTCGACCCCTGACCGCGAACGGATCGAGAACGACTTCGAGGGCTACGTTGAGGGCGCCTACAAACGCGACGGCATCGTCTTCACGTGCATCCTGACCCGGCAGCTCGTGTTCTCGCAGGCTCGGTTCCGGTGGACCGAGCTCTCCGACGGGCTCCCGGGCCCGCTGTTCGGGTCGACCGACCTGACGTTGCTCGAGCAGCCGTGGCCCAGTGCAACAACGGCTGACCTGTTGGCCCGCATGGAGATCGACCTGTCGTTGGCCGGCAACTTCTACGCCACTGTCGCCGACGATGCCGGTCGTCTCGGCGGGGCTGCGACGGGACCGGGCCGGCGGCTCTCACATCTGCGACCCGACTGGGTCACCATCGTTATCGGGTCACGGTCCGGGGACCCTCGGGCCGCCGACGCCCGAGCGGTCGCCTACCTGTATGAGCCACCCCCGACCGGTGCCGGTACCCGTTCCGACCCTGTCCTGTTGATGCCAGACGAGGTCTGCCACTACCGGTCGGTGACCGTCGACCCGGTGGCATCGTGGCGGGGCATGTCGTGGCTGACCCCGATCCTGCGGGAAGTGTCCGCGGACCGGGCGGCGACGAGTCACAAACTCAAGTTCTTCGAGAACAACGCCACGCTCGGCACCGTCGTATCGCTCGACAAAGACATCGGCGTCGACGCGTTCCAGGAGTTCGTGCGGTTGTTCAAGGAGACGCACCGCGGCACCGACGACGCCTACGAGACCCTGTTCCTCGGCGGCGGTGCCGACGTCACCGTCGTAGGCACCGACCTCAAGCAGCTCGATTTCAAGGCCACCCAGGGCGCCACCGAAACCCGGATCGCAGCGGCATCAGGTGTCGGCGCGATCGTCGCCCAGTTCTCCGAGGGGATGCAGGGTTCATCACTCAACGCCGGCAACTACATGGCCGCCCGGCGCCGCACCGCCGACATTCTGTTCCGGTCGCTATGGGATTCCGCCGCCGGCAGTCTCCGTACCCTCGTCACCCCGCCTCGGCCGTCGGCGATGCTGTGGCCCGATCTGCGTGGCGTCTGGTTCCTGCAGGAAGACGCCAAGGACGCAGCCGACATCTTCGCCGTGGACGCCCAAGCGATCCGGGCCCTGACCGACGGCGGCTACGAACCGAAATCGAT
>JBOGEV010000264.1:0-5728 GCA_050742015.1 Acidimicrobiia bacterium | reverse complement strand
GAGGTCAGGACATCACCGGTCGTCGTGTCTGCCGAGCCGTGGACAAACGTCACCACACCTTCCTCTCCCAGCGTGGCCTCGCCGAGCCCGGCGGTCTCGATCAGCTTGCGCGCCTGGCGGGCGCCCTCGTCGGACCGGAACTGGATCTCGAGTGCCTGGCGATCGACCATGGAACGTAGCTCGTCGAGGTCTCCGTCATAACGGATCCGCCCCTTGTCGAGGAGCAAGACGTGAGAGTGGAGCGCCTCGATCTCCTCGAGACGGTGCGAGCTGATCATGCAGGCCAACCGGTCTTCTTCGACGATGGAGATGATCAGTCCGAGTAGCTCGTGGGCGGCCACCGGATCGATGGCTCCGGTCGGCTCGTCGAGGATGAGGACCTTGGGGCTGTGGAGCAGGGCACGCGCCAGTTGGAGGCGGGCCCGCATCCCGGACGATAGGGCAAAGACTGAGTAGTCGGCCGCGTGCGATAGGCCGACCTTGGCCAGGGCGTCGGAGATGCGGGCCTTGAGGTCGGGTCCTTTGAGGCCCTGGAGCCGGCCGTGGAAACGCAGGTTCTCGGTGCAGGTGAGACGCATCAGCAGGCTGACGTCCTGACCCGGCATCCAGCCCACCATCCGGCGGACGGCCACCGACTCGTGCTGGGCGTCGTAACCGGTGACCGTCGCGGTCCCAGTCGACGGCGTGGTCAGCCCGAGCAGGATCCGGAAGGTGGTGGTCTTGCCCGCGCCGTTGGGTCCGACCACGGCGCAGATCTCGCCAGGGCCGACCTCGAAGCTGATCCCGTCCAAGGCCACCACCGAGCTGGTGACATTGCTCCGGACCATGAGCTTCATCCAGGTCGGCGACGGGTCATAGACCTTGGTCAGGTCCTTGACGGAAATACTCGGCTCGCGGTCGGTCACGGCTGAAGTCGGCGTCGATTGAAACAGTCCACGGTGTGCGCCCCCCCTGGCGAAACTGGGGACACTCTAACCGCCACCCGTGGTCAAACAATATGTCATGCGGGGGTTGTTTCCTCCCCCGGAGGGGGAGGTGCCCCGAAGGGCCGGAGGGGCGTTTCTCTCGACGCGCGTGACCGAGATGCCCCCTCCCCGCCTTCGGCAGTACTCCCCCTAGCGGGGGGAGAAACGTGGGGGCGCTCACCGGCCGGGTGGGGGATTCCTCCCCTGTCGAAAGGTACGGGGTCCTAGTAGTGTCCCATCGAGGAAGACGGGAATTGGAGGGCATGTCGTGGGGGCATGGAAATGGGTGTTGGTCGTGGGGGGCTTGATTCTTGCTCTTGGGGGCGGGTTGCTGGTGGGCACCAGCCTGGCCGGTGGGAGCGAACCGCAAACCGCTTCGCCTGAACCGTCGACCACTTCGGATCCTCAGAGCCAGGTGGCAACGACCCAACCTGTGGGCGAAGACAACGCCAATGTGGCCCCAGCAACTCGGGTCGTGGACCCTGCGTGTGAGCTCCCGCCGGGGCGACCCTTCGTCGGCGGTCCCAGTGTCGAGATGATCGATCTCGGCGAAGTCAACGGGATGCAGGTCGAAGGTGCGGTTTTCCCGAGGCCGGATTACGCGGGCGACCCATGGACGATGTGGGGCCAGGGCATCGCCCTCGCCGACGGCCGCTTCATCTCCGCGATCGGCGATCACATCGGTCCCGACGGCAACTCCTATGTGTACGAGTACGACCCGGCGGCGGGCACCCTCTCCACCCTGGGAGACCTCCTCTCGTACGTCGAGCACGAACCGGGCGCCTGGGGTTATGGCAAGGTCCATGGGCAGATGGTTGGCGGACCATGCGGTGAGGTCTACTTCGCCTCCTATTGGGGGACCAACCGGGACCTCCAATACGGAGCGTCCTACACCGGGGACTATCTGTTCCGTCTCGACCCCGACGAGCGAACGATCGCCGCTTTGGGTGTCCCGGTCCAGGAGCACGGGATCCCGTCTCTAGCCGCGGCCCCGGACCTTGGCCTGGTCTACGGAGAGGCGATCGACCCTATTGCCGAGAGTGAGGATCTGGACGCCGGCCCGTTCTTCGTCTATGACGCGGTCAACAACGAGCTCGTCTACGAGGGTCCGCCATCGCCCCATTCGGGGTTCCGGAACATCATGGTCGACGGCGAGGGCCGGGCTTATTACGCGATCGGCGGCAGCGAGTTGGCCGTTTACGACCCGGCCACCGGGGGCGTGGAAACCCACCCCCATCAGATGCCCGGGCTCTGGCTGCGGGCCTCGACTTCCCCGGCGCCGGATGGGAGGGTCTTCGGGGTGACCAGGGATCCCGATGCCTTCTTCGTCCTCCATCCCAACGGCGAGATCGAGCCTCTGGGCAACCCGGTCGAGTACACGGCGAGCATGGCCGTCGACCCCGAAGGCAACTACTTCTACTTCATGCCCGACGCCCACGGTGACGCCTGGAACTGGGGTGGGGCACTGACCAGGGTCGACACCACCACCGGCGAGCAGGAAGTCATCGCCGAGCTCAATCCGCTCGCCGAGGAAGGACTCGGTTATCGACTGGGCGGAACCTTCAGTGTGGCGGTGTCCCCCGCGGGCGACAAGGTCTACATCGGGGCCAACGTCGGGCCGCTCGGCGCCGACGACGGTTTCGGTGAGGTGGCTCTGCTCGTCGTCAATCTCCCGTGAAGGTCCGGGTCGTCGTTGGGTTGTTGCTGCTGATCGTCGCCTGTACCGGCGACGGGGAGACGGGCGGCACCGAAGGCCCCGGTGGTTCCGATCCTGGCTCGACCGAGGCCACGATCGGCGGCACGCCGGCGACGGCAGGTGAGGCCGGGGACATGACCTGTTGGACCGCCCCACCGGGTGGCGGCGAGGCCACAATCAGCTTCTCCGATCAGACCGAGGCCATGGGCCTGGTCGCCCCCCTGGTCGGGATGTATGGCCATGCCGCGGTGTGGGGGGACTTCACCGGCGACCACCGTCCCGACCTCTTCGTGGGGACCTTCGCCGACCGGGATCCGTCGATCTATCAGGTGAGGGGAGCGGACGGGGCGGCCCCGGACCGACTCCTGCTCTCGTCAGAGGGTGGCTTCAGTCTGGACGACCGTCTGGAGGACATGTTCGCCCGGACCAGCGGCGGGGCGGTGGCCGACCTGGACAACGACGGCGATCTGGACCTGGTCGTGTCCAGGAACTTCGACGACGACATGCCGGCGGCGCCGGGAGTGCAGGTCCTCCGCAACGACGACGGGGCCCTGACCGCGACCACGGAGAGTGGTCTTCCCGTCCAGCTCGGTGGACGTTCGATCGGTGTGCTCGACTTCGACCTCGACGGGATGCTCGACTTGTTCGTCACGTCCGATGACGGGGGGAGCGTCCTGCTCAGGAACGAGGGTGGGCTGGTGTTCGCCGATGCCACGGCCGCTGCCGGGCTGCCCGCTGACATCTTCGGCCTGGGAGTAGCGACTGGCGACGTGTCCGGTGACGGCCTCCAGGACATCTTCGTTGCGGGCTCCAACCGGCTCTTCGTCTCCAATGGCCCCGGATCTTTTGCCGCTGCCGACAGCTCGGTATTCACCTGGCAGTTCTTCGGCGAGGAGGACCTGATCTCGGGTGCCTCGATTGCCGACGTGAACCGTGACGGGCTTCTCGACATCGCGGTCGGGCATCACTTCAACAGCACGGTTGACGAGGGTGCCAGCGTCCCTGTCCGCCTCTATTTGAACCGGGGTGACAGCGAGTTCGAGGATGTCACCGATGCCGCCGGTCTGGTCGGGCTTCCCACCAAGGGCCCCCACGTCGAGCTCAACGACATGGACAACGACGGCTGGCCCGATCTGGTCACAACAGCCTCGGCGGCAGACGGGACCCGGCCCGCGATCTTCCATCACCAGGGCTTGAACGGAGACGTGCCCACCTTCTCCACCCCCGACGGTCTGGGCAGCCCCCAGTACTGGGTCGCCGGCCCGTCGGCGGACGTGGACCGGGACGGGCGGCTCGATTTGTTCCTGGTCGAGTTCGATCCGTCACTGCCCTCGCTTCTGATGCGCAACGAGACCTCGTCGGGCCACTGGCTCGATGTGGCAGTCGGCCCCGAGCATGGGTTTGGGATCGGTTGGCGGGTCGAGGTCCGCGAGCCGGGAGGGGCCCTGATTGGTGCCCGGGAGATCACGGTGACCCAGGGCTACTCGGCCGGTGTCGCACCCGTCGCCCACTTCGGGTTGGGGGACCTCCAGGAGGTCGACCTGAGATTGGTCCCAACCGGTGGCGCCGAGCCGATCGACCTGCCCGCCATCGCCGCCGACCAGCACCTCCGCTACCCCGCCGGCTGCCCCTGAACGGGGGGCCGTTACAAACAACCTGAGGTTCCACGTTCCATATATGGAACAACGGGTCTCAGCTTCACGGTGCCTGCGAAACCCGGGGCTCAGCTCGCCGGACGTGAGCCCGAGCCGTACCTGAGAGCGTTCGTTCCACATGTGGAACGCACAACCTCAGGTTGCACGTAACCCACCTCGCGCTTCGGGACCGGTCTATACACTCGCGCCGTGGACGACGTGCTCGCCCTCTTTGAGACGACTTCTTTTCGGACGGGCCTTCGTCTCGGCATCATCGCACTTGCCATCGGCTGGGCATTGCGTTTTGCAACCGGTCGTTATCGGCCCCCGATGCCGATCGGCGGAGTTCTCGTTGCCGTCGCCACGATATTGGCGTTCTACAGGACCGAGGAGCCCCTCGGGAACGCGTTGGCGGCTCTGGGTCTCATCCTCGTCGGCGTACTGATCGCACGTATCACCAAGGCCCCGAAATGGGTAGCACCCCTCGCGGCAATTCCCGGCGCAATTTGGCTGGCATTCGGATCGCCCATAAGCGAGTTCACGTGGGTGCGGGTCTTTATCGCAGTACTCATCCCGGTCGCCGGCTACCTGATCAGTGATTTCGAGACCCGCTACGACCGGATGGGTCTCGGAGTCGTCTTCTTCACGCTTGCCGCATTGGGAGCATTCGCCGCAGTGCCCGATACCGAACAGGCACTGGTGCTCATCGCGACCGCGCTGCCCATAACCCTTCTCGCCTGGCCCAAGGTCGCCGTGTCGCTGGGGATGGAGGGCTCGTTCTTGGCAGTGGCGGTGCTTCTCTGGGTGACCGCCGCCGGCGGAGGCGGGCGCCCGCCGTCGATCGTCGGCTCGGCGGCCTGTCTCGGGTTCTTGTTGCTCGAGCCGATCCTCGTCCGACTCCGTCCCGCCCTCGTCGACCTCAGGTTCAGGATCAGGCAGAATTGGCTCGGAGCCGTTCTGGCATCCATCCCCCAATTCGTCCTGGTGATCATCTGCTCCCGGATCGCCGCCAGATTCAGTGTCATGCTTCCGGCTCTCCTCGTGGTCGCGGCCGGATACGCCCTCGCCATCGTTTTCGGTCTTTATGTAGGTTCCCGTCAACCCAAGCGGATCGACACCCCCGTCTTCCCGGAGGCGCCGACGTAGTCGTCCTCTCCCGTGGAGGGGGGATCTGACCCTGAGCGGCAACGCTGGTTCGCCCCTTCGGGGTTGGGGCGTCGCGTCACGCTTTCGGAGGCGTAGGTGCTCACAAACGTTATGCAGGGCGTCACGCATGCGTGACGCCCTGCATTAGGTTCGTCCTCCGGTCAGGGGGAGAACCCCCCTGTTGCTAGCCGGGTTGCGGCGGTACCATCCCGCCTCATGTGGAGGAGGAGCCCGCGGGGGTCGCTCATTCTCGCCGTCCTGATGGGATCGGTGCTCGCGCTCGTGCT
>JBOGEV010000263.1:0-6161 GCA_050742015.1 Acidimicrobiia bacterium | reverse complement strand
ACCAGGGCGAGCGGCATTTCCACAACTACGCCTATGGACCCTGGTTGGACGTGCCCCCCGATGAGGTCCCGCTCCGAACGTCGGCTGGGCTGGCGTTGGGTGACAGCCGGGAGAGGGCTACCGAGCTCTACGAGGATCAGGCAGCCTTCAATGCCGGCAACGAGATCTTTGGGCCCTACATCTCCATCGACCTCGGCGGCGCGTCCCCGATCATCGCATGGCTCGATCCCGAGGCCACCACCGTCGAGGCCATCTCCGGAGGGGCGCCCTGCGGGGAGTAGGCCGCCGGTTTTGGCCGTCGAGCGGCACACCCGGTAGAGCCGGGGCTGGAAAGAGTCGGTGGGAAACGGAGTTCCAAACGGGTATTGACATCTGCGCTCAGATCCTCCATAGTTAACTGCAAGGTTAACTATGGGTCCGAGCACGGATGGAGAACTGGATGCGGTCTTCGATGCTCTCGCCAACGGGCACCGGCGAGCCATCATGCGCGCTCTGAGTCTTCAGCCGCATTCGATCACCCGGTTGGCCGCTTTGCAGGAGTTGTCGCTCCCCGCGATCCACAAGCACATCCGGGCACTCGAAGACGCCAGCCTGGTAATCCGAAGAAAGGTCGGCCGAACCAACTACCTGGCGCTCAATAGAAAGCCTCTTCGGGACCTTCAGGAATGGGTGGGGGGGTTCAACCCCCACTGGGGAAACGAGAGAGAGACACTCGAGAACTATGCCGAATATGTGGGTGCGAGTCACCCCGAAAGGAGAGACCGGAGATGAGCAAATTCGTGTTCCTATACAAAGGCCTTTGGCCAGAGCCGACACCAGAGGTCACCGGTGCCTGGTCGAGCTGGTTCGAGGAGATCGGGGAGAGCATCGTCGACAGCGGCAACCCGTTCGGCTCGGGGCGGGAGGTGAGTGGCAGTGGGTCCGCCGACTTGCCGCCGGGGCCGGAGTCCATAACCGGCTACACGATCGTGAACGCAGACGACATCGACGCGGCCGAGAAGCTGTTGGCCAACTGTCCGATCGTCACCAGCGTCTTGGTCTACGAAGCCATGCCGATGTAAGTCGCTCCGGGCGACGGGGGCACCAGACGAAGCGCGAGCAAACGATCTGCGGGGAGCCCGCTCGGTTCAGCGGACGGGCACCTGCACCAGGTCGAATTCGGCGTTCGCCGGGTCGGGTATCCCGAAGCGTGCGTTGACCAACACCAGCCGGTTGCCGTGCTTGGCCACCGTGGTCGGCACGTCGAACAGATCGGATGTGATCGAGTCGACCACCTCGCCCGAGGACAGGCCAGTCGACAGCTCTACGACATCGATCTGGTTGAGCACGTTCCGCACCACGTAGAGCCGGCGCCCGATCAGGAGCAGACCGTCTCCGGCGGTGACCGTGGCCCCACCGAGATCGATGGAACGGCTGGTCCCGTCGGGTTCGACGGCGTACAGCTCGCCCTTGGTGCTGTTGACCACGATCAGCTCGCCGCCCTTGGCCTCGATCCCGTTCAGGTTGAACCCGGCCACGAAGTCTCCGGCCGGGCCCGAGAGCGGGATGGTCTCCGGCTCGCCGACGCCCTTCCCCTCGAGTGGCACCCGGTACAGCTGTGGATTCATGGAGTCGGTGAACCAGGCGGCGCCACCTGACACCACGACGTCGTTGATGAAGGTCCCGGCCGATGGGTCGGTGAGCTCCAGCTCGGCGACCTCGGCCCCGGTCTGGGCGTCGTAGACAAAGGCGTGTCCGGTGGGGCCACCGGCGACGATCACCAGCCCCCTGCTCACGGTCAACCCGACCGAAACCCGGCCGGCCGCCGGGTCGTTGTCGACCAACCGGTTGACCTCGCCCGAGCGGAGATCGACGGTGACCACATCTCCGTCGGCGAGGGATCCGGCGTAGGCGGTCTTCCCCCGTGTGTCGACACCCTCGGGCTGGTAGCCCGTGGGAAGGGGGATCGATTCGGAGAATCCTGAGGCGGCGGCGGGGCCGGCCAGCATGAGGAGCCCGATGACGATGGCGACGAGTCTGCGCATGGAACCTCCTAGGTCGACTCGACAGAGTCGAAACTAACGAGGGTCTGGAGTTATGTCGGAGTAGGGGGCCGCGCCCGGCCGTGACCCTTCTCCAAAGTCGGGGCGGGCTGCGATAATCGAGCCATGAGATGGCGAAGGCGCGCCGCTGGCGGCCTGATCGCCGGAACAGCCTTTGTTGCGGCGTTCATCGCCCCGGTCCTGGCGCAAAGCACGTCGAATGTGCTCGTAACCAGCGTCGACGGCCCGATCACGCCGGTGATCGCCGACCACTTGGCGGTGGCGGTGGAACAGGCACTCGACAGGGAGGCCGTCCTGGTGGTCACCTTGGACACTCCCGGTGGTCTCGACACCTCGATGCGCGACATCGTGCAGACGTTCCTCAACGCTCCGGTCCCGGTGGTGGTCTATGTCGAGCCAGAGGGGGCGCGCGCCGCCTCCGCGGGGACCTTCATCACGATGGCCGCCCATGTGGCGGCCATGGCACCGGCCACCTCGATCGGCGCCGCCACGCCCGTGGACCTTCAGGGCGGGGAGATCACCGACAAGATCATCAACGACGCCGCCGCCTTCGCGACCTCGGTCGCCGAACGCCGGGGCCGCAGCGTCGACTTCGCCGAGTCGGCGGTCCGAGACGGCACCTCGATCACCGCCAACCAGGCCGTGGAGGATGGAGTGGTCGACCTGGTGGCAGACGACCTCGACGACCTTCTCTCCGCCATCGACGGGACGACGGTCGAAGTGCTCGGTGAGGACGTGACCCTGGCCACGGCTGACGCCGTGCCCGAGCCTTTCGAGATGTCGACCTTTAGACGCATCCGCGCCCAGATCGCCGACCCCAACCTGGCTGTTCTGTTCTTGTCGGTAGGAACCCTTGCAGTCGTCTACGAGGCGGCAAACCCAGGCCTGGGGTTCGCCGGCATCGTCGGAGTCATCCTCCTCCTGCTCGGCTTCTTCGCGCTCAGCGTTCTCCCGGTGACGACGGCCGGTATCGCCCTGCTCATCCTGGCCATTGCCCTGTTCATCGGGGAGATCTTCGTCCCGGGGGTGGGTGTGCTTGCCGCTGGCGGGACTGTCGCCTTGCTCCTCGCCGGGGTATTCCTCTTCGAAGATCAGCTCCAGGTGAGCCCACCGGTCCTATGGCCGACAGCCCTGGTCATGGGAGCCGCCACCACCATCGCCGGGCGAGCCGCACTGAAGGCCCGACTCCATCCCGCGACAACCGGGACCGGCACCCTCATCGGCAAAACCGGTACGGTTGTGAATGCAGAAGGCGGGAGCGGGTCCGTCTTCGTGGACGGAGCCTGGTGGTCCGTCCGGTCCTCAGCCGGCGACCTGGAGTCCGGCGAGCAAGCCCGTGTCGTCGGTATCGAGGGCCTCGAACTGATAGTCGAGCCGATCGGAGCCGACCATGAGCATTGAGACTGTCATCGGCATCGCCATCGCCGTGCTCCTCCTGCTGGTGCTGCTGCGGGCCGCTATCAAAATCCTCCCCGAGTTCGAACGTGGCGTGCTGTTCCGTCTGGGTCGGGTCACGGGAGAGCCAAGAGGTCCGGGTCTGATCCTCATCATTCCCATCGTCGACCGACTGGTCCGGGTCAGTCTGCGGACGGTGACTCAAGACATACCACCTCAGGACATCATCACCAGGGACAACGTGACGGTTCGGGTGAACGCAGTCACGTACTACCGGGTGGTCGACCCCAACAGGGCGATCCTGGAGATCGAGGACTACAAGTTCGGGACCTCACAGGTGGCGCAAACCAGCCTGCGTTCCATAATTGGCCAGGCCGCCCTCGATGAGCTGTTGATCAATCGTGACGAGATCAACCGTCAGCTGCAGCAGGTCATCGACAGTCTGACCGATGCCTGGGGGGTGAAGGTGAGCCTGGTCGAGGTCAAGGACGTTGAGCTGCCCGACTCGATGCGACGTGCGATGGCTCGTCAGGCCGAAGCCGAGCGGGAACGGCGGGCCAAGGTGATCCACGCGCTGGGAGAGCAAGAAGCGGCTGGGAACCTGGCCGACGCGGCCCGGCTCCTCGAGGACCGCCCGGCGGCCATGCAGCTGAGGGTCCTGCAGGCCATGACCGAGGTTGCTGCAGAGCAAAACTCCACACTGATCTTTCCCCTGCCCATGGAGCTCCTCCGAGTGCTCGACACCTTGCGCACCTCAGGTGAGAGCTGAGCGGCGGCGCGAGTCGTGGCTGCGTGCATGATGGCGCGCGCCGAAACGGGTCACGGAGCCTTCGACCGCGTCTTCGGCGACCAGGGAGACAAGGAGTTGATCCGGCGTGTTCGGGCGCCACTCGCGGCGGCGGAAAGCGTGGACGCGCCCTCCACTATCGGGTGCGATGGCAGGACCGAGGTAGTCGTGGAGGATGCCGTTCACCAGGTAGGCAGAACCGACGTTTAGGTGAGGGATGCTGCGGATAGCAGTCACTGAGACGAGCTTGCTGATGAACACACGGCCGTTGGCCGATCTTGACGCGATGGCCACGCCGTTGTTGCCATTCCTTACGGGCCGGCTGCTGGCTGCTCCTCGAACTCGAAGCGATAGCCCATACCGGGCTCGGTGATGAAATAGCGGGGCCTACTCGGCTCCGGCTCGAGTTTGCGCCGCAACTGGGCCATGAACACCCGCAGGTAATTGGTCTCCTCACCGTACTGAGGGCCCCAGACCTCCTTCAGGAGCTGGGTCTGGGTCACCAGCTTCCCCCGATGACGGACCAGCATCTCGACGATTCCCCACTCGGTTGGAGTGAGCCGGATCTCCTCCCCGCCCGTCCCGGTGGCACGCTTGGTGGAGAGGTCGATGACGAAGTCCCCGGTGTCGACTACCGGTTGATCCTCCCCGTCGTTCGACTCCCTCCGCAACGCGGCGCGGAGCCGCGCCAACAGCTCGCCCATTCCGAACGGCTTGGTGACATAGTCGTCGGCGCCGGCGTCGAGGGCGGCGATCTTCTCCCGCTCGGCGTCGCGCACCGAGAGGACGATGATCGGCACATTGGTCCACCCCCGGAGACCGCGGATGACCTCGATCCCGTCCATCCCGGGAAGACCGAGGTCGAGGATGACGGTGTCGGGCCGATGGTTCGCTGCCTTGGCGAGGGCCTCCTCCCCGGATCCCGCGGTGTCGACCCGATAGCCGAGAGCCTTGAGGTTGATCCCAAGGGCGCGCACGATCTGGGGCTCGTCGTCGACGACCAGGACTCGTGGACGGTCAGCCACCGACCATGCCCGCGCCCTGCACAGGCGCCTCGATCACGCCAGCGATCTTCAGGGCGATGACCATGGTCGTCCCCCCGCCGGGTGTGTCCTCGATCACCAGCTCGTTCCCCATCGCCTCGAGGAGCCCGCGGGCTACCGCAAGCCCCAGGCCTACTCCTTCCAGGTTTGGGGAGTCCCCCATCCGCTGGAAGGGTTGAAAGACCTGATCACGGGCACCGATTGGGATGCCCGGCCCCCGGTCGCTGATCCTGAGATCGATACGTCCGGCCACCTCGCCGGCGCTGATCCGCACCGCCTGGTCGGAAGGCGACCAGGTCAGGGCGTTCTCGACCAGGTTGGCCACCACCCGTTCCAACAGATCGGGGTCGGTCTGCACCTCCGGGAGAGACTCCGAGATTTCGACGGTGACCCTCTCATTCTGGCGCGTCCCGGCCAGGGCGGAGGCCACCACCTCGTCGAGGCCTACCGGGCGGAAGAAAACATGCACCGCCCCCACCTGGACCCGGCTCGCATCGAGGAGGTGCCCGACCAGCCGATTGAGCCGCTCCGTCTCCTCGAGCGCGGTCTGGATGAACGACGAGACCTGCTCCGGCGTCCATTCCACCCCGGTCTCGAGCAGGCTGGTCAGTGAGGCCTTGATCGTGGCCAGCGGGGTACGCAAGTCGTGGGAGACCGCGCTGAGCAGGGCCGTCCGCAGCCGGTCTGTCTCGGCCATCGACCCGGCGGTCTCGGCCTCCCGCTCTAGCTCGGCCCGTTCGATGGCCTGGACCATCTGGGCGGCGAAGGCCCTGAGGACGGTGCGATCGTCGGCAGTGAGCCGGCCGTCCAGGATCACCAATGCCACGTCTCCCGTCAGACCAATCGACTCGGTGCCATCGGCCGGCGTCTCCAGCTCTCGGGACCCCTCCCAGG
>JBOGEV010000262.1:0-1338 GCA_050742015.1 Acidimicrobiia bacterium | reverse complement strand
AGGGCGCCCGCCAGGCGCGCAAGCTGATCGAGACCGCCGGGCTCGGCGAGGCCACGCTGGGAGAGGAAGGTGTGGTGACGTTTGTCCACGGCTCGGCAGACACGACGACCGGTGATGTCCTGACCTCGTTGGAGCCGGTGGTGGCCGAGATCGCCCATCTGCGCGAGGTGGAGCGGCCGCTGCGCGACATCCTCGCCGACATGTACCGGGAGAGTCACCAGTCATGAGTGTCGAAGCCCAAGAGGCGCCCACCCGGGGACGGCGCAAGCGGCGCAGGTCACCGAACCGCCCCACACCGTCGATCGCCATCGCCTTCCTGCGGATGGACATCATCGAGGACATCAGCTACCCGATGTCGCTCGTCCTGAGCGAACTGGGGACCGTCCTGCCTGTACTGGTCTCGTTCTTCATCGGCGAGTTGGTGGGAGATTCGGTGGATGTGGGAGGCGACTACTTCACCTTCGCAGTGCTGGGCTTGGCCGTCACCGCCGTGCTCCAGGGAGCCCTCGGCGGCTTCGGAGGAAGCCTGCAACGAGCCCTGAACCGTGGATCGCTGGAGACCCTGTTGGTCGAGCCGGTGCCTTGGACCTATCTCCCCTTCGCCATGAACTTGTGGCGCATCATGATGGGGCTCCTGCAGGGGACCCTCATCATGCTCATCGGCCTTTTCCTCGGAGCCGATTACCTGCCGTCCGGATGGTGGCAGTTCCTGGTACTGCTCGTGCTGGGAATCCTGGCCTGCACTGCGATTGGGATCGTCTCGGCGGCGATCCTCATCCTCTCCAAGCGGTCCAAACCCTTCCTCACCCTCTATGGCATGGCGGCCTCGTTGTTGGCAGGCTCGGTGTTCTCGGTGTCCCAGCTTCCTGACTGGCTGCAGACCCTGAGCTGGGCGATCCCGCACACCTATGTCATCAACGCCAGCCGAGCGGTCCTCATGGAGGACCCGGGGAGCTTCGTGGTTCCCTTCGACACCGCGGTGCTGGCCCTGCTCATCTTCAATGTCGTGGTCATGAGCATCGGTCTGTGGCTCTTCTCCCGTTCGCTCGAGTACGGGAGGAAGATGGGCATGCTCAGCGGCTACTAGCCCGGCGCCCATATCTAGGACCCGACTGTGCCGATCGACTTGAGACCCGAGACTCCCCCAGCAGACCTGCTCGACCGCGCCCGCATCGCCATCGCCCTGAAGATGTCGCTCGGCGCCGGCTCGCTCTCCTGGCGGGTCGGGCAACGGATGGACCGGAAACGATCCACGTTGTTCCCGCTAACCCTGGTGTCGGTCTCTTCAGGCCCGGTGGCCACCGCCTTCTACAAGAGCCCCTACTTCACGGCCGAGCG
>JBOGEV010000261.1:0-1187 GCA_050742015.1 Acidimicrobiia bacterium | reverse complement strand
TTCATCGGTACTGGCCTCCGCGGTGTGACTTGGCTCATCGGTTTCTCAGCCGGATGCGGTCCACCATCGTCACGTACGCGCCCTTGTTGGCGGTCTGGGCGGTCACCGAGATCTCGACGGTCCGGATGAGGTCCCGGGACGCGGTGACGACGTTGTCGGCGTCGCGATACGTGAAGGATAGGCCGGTGATCCCGGAAGCGAGGGGCTCGGCAGTACCACCGTCGACCGTCTCGTGGCGCGTGAGAGTCCCCCCGGAGAGCGCGTACGTCACCTGCTCCCCTCGGCACAACGGAGTGGCAGCAGGGCACATCGGATCGGCGACCGATCCGGCGGTGATATGAGTGCTGGTATCCGAGCCGTCCCAGTTGTACTGAAGGGTCAGCGCGGTGGCGCTCTGGCTCGTGATGGGGACGAACTTGTAGCAGGGCGGCCCGGAGGGATAGAGGGGATATGCCGTTCCGTCCGGGCAGCCTGCCGGGTCCGTCTCCGGAGTCACTGGCTCGTAGCCGGCCTCGCGGATGTCCTTGGCCATCCGCTCGATCGCCACCCGGACCGCCTGCTGGCCATCGACCTGGGTGGTTCCGTACCAGTACGCTTGCTGGCCCGACATGACGAGACCCAGCAGGCTCGCCATCACGAGACCCACGATGGCGCAGACCACCATCATCTCGGCCAGGGTGTAGCCTCGCTCGTTGTTCATGGTGTCGTCTCCGGCGCTCATCGACTGGCCAGGAAGATGGAGAGGGAAACCGACCGTTCGGTCGTGAGCACGCCGCGACCGGTCACCGGGCGGTAGAAGACGGTCACGTCCACGCGGGCGCCGTTGACACCACCTGGGTTGGGGAAGATCGCCGTGGTTCGCTTGTAGCTCGGCGGCGCCCCCGCGATCGCTCCGTAAGGCTCGATAGCCGTCTGGCCGCTTATCGTCGTCGCGGGCGTCGTTGGCGGGAAGTTGGCCAGGGCCAGTTGGGCGAGGCCTGTCTGCCGCATGGCCAGCGCCTTCGCCTGCTCGATGCGCTGCTCGGCCAGGAACACGGCCGTGCTCTGCTGGCGCCCGGCTTCCACCCCGTCCACCCCGATGCCAAAGCCGGTGGCCACCGCGACGAGTCCCACCGAGATGATGGCGCAGGCGACCAGGATCTCGGCCAGGGTGAACCCGGCCTGTGCGGAGCGAGACTTCGAGCGGC
>JBOGEV010000260.1:0-1105 GCA_050742015.1 Acidimicrobiia bacterium | reverse complement strand
ACCATCTTGAGCAAAGTGGTCTTCCCGCAGCCACTGGGCCCGATGATCGAGAAGAACTCCTTGTCCTTCACCGAGAAGTTGACGTCTTTCAGCGCTTCGAAGCTCCCCCCGTCACGCGTGTTGAACCGACGCCCGATTCCCTGGATCTCGATCAAGCCACCTTCTCCATCTCGTACTTCCATTTGGACACCCGGCGCTCGAATCGCCGGGCGATCACCTGGAGGAGGATCCCGAACAGGATCAGCGCCAACACCACCGCATAGAGCTCGGCGCTCTGGAAACGCCCGCGGTAGCGGAGGATGAGGCGACCCATGCCCACCGCCACCAGGAGGATCTCCACGACCACCATCCCGACCACGGCGCGCCCGGTGCCGATCCGGATCCCGGCCATGATCCCGGGCAGGGAAGCGGGGAGGATCACCTTGCGGAACAACCTCGACTGTTTGGCGTTGAACGACTCGCCCATCTCGACCAGGTCCCTGCTCACGTAGCGCACGCCGGCCGCGGTGTTGAGAGTCACCTCGACCACCCCGAACAGGAAGACGACCAGGATCCGCGAGGCGTAGCCGATTCCGAACAGGATCACTGCGATCGGGACCAGTGTCGACACCGGCAGGGCGTTGAGGAAGGTGACGTAAGGCTTGGTCAGGGCATCGAAGGTGCGGAACCTGCCGATGAGGAGCCCGAGCAGGATCCCCACCGCAAGGGAGAGCAGCCAGCCCCAGATGAAGGGGATGAAGGTCTGCCCGAACGCGCTCCAGAACTCAGAGGTCCGGGCCAGGTCCCACAAAGAGACGATGACCGAGGAGAAAGGCACGAAGAACAAGGTGGTGTCCTGTGCCCTGCCGTACACCTCCCAGATCAGCAGAACCAGGCCTACCGACCCGATGCGGAAAACCCAGGGTGTCCATCGGCTCGCCCCTCCACCCGGGATGATGTCGGTCAGGGCTGCCTCGTTGCCGACCGCTGCCCCGCCCGGTGGGGTCACCACGGCGACCCATCCTTCGAGGCCCGGGCGTCGTTCAGTTCGGCCATGGCGCCGGCCCATCGTGGCAGATAGGCCGGCGCCATGTGGTCGACGATCACCGCTCGCCCAACTCCTGTA
>JBOGEV010000259.1:0-4120 GCA_050742015.1 Acidimicrobiia bacterium | reverse complement strand
GTGCCCCGAGCGATGCTGTCCCTCCTCGCCGGGCGAAGACCGACCCTGGTCCGGACCCCGTCGGCGGCAACGATCCAGGCCGAGCTCGGCCGGCTCGGGGCCGAAATCGTCGGGACCTACACGTTGTGGCCCTCGGCACGTACGCCGAGGATCGCCTTCCCCCAGGGCAAGAACCGGCTGGTGACCTGGGCGCAGCGCTCTGGGGTCCTCGGCGGCGGGGGAAACCGGCTTTGGGCGCGCACGGCGGCGAGGTCCCCTTTGTTCACCCCGTTCGCCATCCTGATGGCCCCGGCCTATGCAATCGTGGTCCGAGGCGAGAGGGCGCCCGATGCTTGATGTCCTGGTGGCGCGGGCCACGGACCAGTGGGGCAACTGGTTCCCCGGGGAGGCCACTACCGAGGTGTCGCCGTTGCTCCTGGCGGGCGGCCCGGCCCATCGCGACCGGGTCTCGGTCTTGTTGTTCCCGGCCGGTGAGCCATCGCCCCGCGTCATCATGAAGATCGGGTTCACCCAGCTCGAAGGCGAGTTCCTGACCTCCGAGTTCGAGGCCATGGACCAGCTCCGGCCCCAGCTCCCCGCCGATCTCCAGCCATCGATGCCTCGGGCACTGGATCTCTATCGGACTGGCGAGGTCACCACATTGGCCGCCGCCGTCATCGGCGGGAAGCGGCTGCTGGTGCCGGCGCTCACCGGGGAGGTCTCGGCGACGGCCCAGGAGGTCATGGACTCGTTCTTCCGGCGCAGCTTCGAGTTCAGCCGGGCCGTGGCCGCGGCCACCACAGCTCCGGGTGCGATGGACAGCAAGGTGCTGGCCGGGGTCACCGCCCAGTTCGCCGACCGTTTCCTGGGCGACCAGCCCGAATTCGAGGATCGGGTCCGCGAGTTGGGCCGGGAGATTGCCGACGCCTCCATCGACTGGCACCCGGCATGGCAGCACCAGGATGTCGCCGTGGGCAACGTCCTCGACGATCGGGGACGACTCCGATTCGTCGACTGGGAGCATGCCGGCGGTGGCTGTGTGCCCTGGTTCGACGTCGCCTTCGCCCCGGTGGTCACCAGTCACCTGGCACGGCGGGTCGATCGCATCGCCTCCGTGGAGGATGCCGCCGTCGGGGTTCTCGGCCCGGATACCCCGATCGGGACCGTCCTCCGTGGGAGGATGGAGGAGATCTGGGACTACCCGCTGCCCCTCTCCTGGGGGGTGACCCTGGCGGCGATGGAGGGAGCCATGCGACGTCTGGACGATGGAAGGGAAGGCTCACCCGAATGGGTGGAGCTGGTTCGGCTGATGCTGTGCGACGACACCTTCCGGGAGCGGGTCGACTGGCTGGTGCCGAAGTGATGGGTGCCAAGGGCTCGCAGTTCAAGGTCGCCCACCTCACCACCGTCGACCTGAGCCTGCGTTTCTTGGTCCGACCCCAGCTCCTCGCGGTGAATGAGGAGGGAGGCGAGGCGGTCGGGGTCAGCGCTCCGGGGCCGTGGGTCGAGGAACTGGAGAAGGACGGGATCCGCCACGTGGCCCTCACCTCGTCCACGCGTGGGATGAGCCTGGGCAACGATTTCAAGGCCATCGCCCAGTTCTGGCGGGTGCTGCGCAAGGAGCAGTTCACTGTGCTCCACACCCACAATCCCAAGCCCGGTCTCTACGGGAGGGTCATGGGCCGGCTGGCCGGGGTCCCGCTCGTGGTGAACACCCTCCACGGTATGTACGCCACCGAGGACGACGGTCCGATGAAGCGAGGGGTGGTCTACGGGCTGGAGGCGGTGGCAGCCCGATTCTCCGACGTCGAGTTGCACCAGAATGAGGAGGACCTCGAGTTCTGCCGTCGCACCCGGATCCTTCCCAAGGGCAAGGGCGAACTCCTCGGGAACGGGGTCGATCTGGTTCGGTTCGACCGGGACCGCGTCGACCCTGGAGTCCGAGCCCGGCTTCGGGCCGAGTTCGGGGCGGGCGAGGACGATGTCGTGGTGGGGATCGTGGGTCGGCTGGTGGCCGAGAAGGGATATCCCGAGTTGTTCGAGGCCGCGACCAAGCTGGGTGACGGTTATCTGGTGGTGGTGGTCGGTCCCGACGATCCCGAGAAGTCCGACGCCCTCCCCGCAGATTCCGTCGCCAATGCCAAGAGTGCCGGAGTCCGTTTTCTCGGGATGCGCACCGACATGGAGGACCTCTATTCGGCGATGGACCTCTTCGTCCTGCCCTCGCATCGGGAGGGTTTCCCGAGGGCCGCGATGGAGGCGGCCGCGATGGGTCTGCCGGTGATCGCCACCGACATCCGCGGTTGCCGCCAGGTGGTCGACGACGGGGTCAACGGGATTCTGATCCCGGTGCGCGACCCCGAGGCGATTGCTGCGGCGATTCGAAAGCTGGGTGAGGACGAGGAGATTCGGGAGAAGATGTCATCGGCCAGCGCCCGCATCGCCCGGGAGCGTTTCGACGAGCAACAGGTGGTCCGGATCGTCATGGACTCCTATCGCGAAGGACTCATCGCCAAAGGCCTCGGGCATCTGCTGCCGGCGGAGATGATCGAGGCGCCGCCCAGGATCGAGATGCGGGAGGCCACGGCCGGCGACGCCGGGGCACTGGCCCGGCTTCACGCATCGGAGATCTCGACCGGGTTCCTGCGCATGCTCGGGCCCGGGTTCATGAAAGTGCTCTATCGGGCGCTCATCGGATGGAAGGGTGCAGTGGTCCCGGTGGTGGTCGATGGTGGGGGACCGGTCGCGTTCACGGTCGGGGTCGAAGACGTCGGTGAGTTCTACCGCCATTTCGCCAAGCGCCACGGGTGGCGGGCGGGGCTCGCCGCTTTGCCCCGGCTGGTCAGGCCGAGCAATCTGCGCCGGGCCTGGGAGACGTTCCGCTACGGGCAGGATCAGGTCGAGGTCCCAGCCGAGCTGTTGTCGATGGTGGTCGCACCCCGAGCCCGGGGCCGCGGCCTCTCCTTGATGCTGGGGGCGCGGCTTCTCGACGAGTTGAGCCAGCGCGGAGTGCCCGCGGTGAAAGTGGTGGTCGGCTCCGAGAACGAGACTGCTCTCGGCGCCTACCGCAAGATGGGGTTCAAGGACGCCGAGCGAATCCAGGTCCACGCCGGTGAGACCTCGGAGGTCCTGGTTTGGAATCCCTGATCATCGCCGGCGGGGTCAGCCTCGCCTGGTGCACCTTCGCCATCTGGCTCGGGCCCCGGATCGGATATGTCGACCGTCCCGACGACCCGACGCTCAAGGCGCACGAGCGGCCCGCCGTGCCCCTGGGTGGGGTCGGGATCTTCCTCGGGGTGAATCTGGCCGGGCTGTTCCGGGGCGATCTCGAGGTCGGTCTCCTCGTCGCCTCCACGATCGTCCTGGTCCTCGGGCTGGTCGATGACCGGCGGGGAGTCGATCCCAAGGTTCGGCTCGTGGTCGAGCTGGTGGCGGCGGTGGTGCTGGTCCTGGGGGTGGCCGGGAGCCCGGGGATCCTGTTCCTCGTCCTCGGGGTGGCCCTGGTGGTGTTCGCCATCAACAGTGTCAACCTGTTCGACGGGCTCGATGGCCTGGTCGGGTCGGTCGCCCTGGTCACGGCACTGGGTCTGGCGGTGTTCGCCCAGGGCAGGGGTCTCGATTTCGTCACCCCGCTGGAGCTGGCCGCCGCCCTCGCCGGCTTCCTGGTCCTCAACTGGCACCCGGCCCGGGTCTTCCTCGGCGATGCCGGGGCGTATTTCGTCGGTCTGTATATCGCCCACCTGATCATCGACTCCAGCAACGAGGCGGCCGTGGAGCTGGTCGTCACTGCCGGCGCCCTGGGTGTGTTCGCGGTCGACATGCTGGTGACCCTGCTGCGGAGACGTCTCAATCACCGCCCTCTCTTCATCGGCGATCGGAGCCACATCTACGACCAACTCCGGGACCGGGGGGTGGGGGTTAGGGCCATCGCCCTGCTCGCCGCCGCCACCCAGGCCGTGCTGCTGGTCCTGGTCGGCGCCGCCGAACGTCTCCTCGGCGCCGGGTGGGGCCTCCTCACCCTCCTCATCCTCCTCGCCGCCCTCCTCGCCCTCCTCGCCCGACTCGGGTTCCTCCGGGTGGACGCGCAAGAACCGCAAACCTAATGCAGGGCGTCACGCATGCGTGACGCCCTGCATAAAGC
>JBOGEV010000258.1:0-35176 GCA_050742015.1 Acidimicrobiia bacterium | reverse complement strand
TTCGCCGCGCCTCCAGCCGCGCGAACCCGCACAGAACGGGGTCGGATCAGCCGAGCAGGCCGTTCTCGGTGAGCCAGTCGGTGGCCACGTCCTCGGGGTTCTGGGCCTCGAGCTCGACCCGACCATTGAGATCGAGCAGGACCTCGGTCGTGATCAACGCGGAGATCGAGTTGACCAGGGTCGCGAACTCCTCGCCGTAGGCGTCAGCCACCTCGCTGTTGACCACCGGTATGACGTTCTCCGGGGCGATGATCTCCTCGGTGCCCTCCAGGGCGACGAAGCCCATCTCGGTGATCACCGGCTGGGTTGAGAACAAGAGAGCGACCTGGATCTCTCCCGAATCGAGGGCCGCGACTCGTGCCGCGCCTTCCTGGATCGACTCGAAGGCGAGGTTGTCCAAACCGTAGGTCTCCACGAGGCCCGCATAACAAGTCTCCCGCTCCTCGCATTCTGGAGGACCCGCGAGGGTGATGTCACCCGCTCCGGCCAGATCGGAGACGGTGGCCACGCTGTTCTCAGTGGCGAAGTCCCCGGTAACGACGAACACGTTCTTGTCTTCGCCGGGCGCCGGCTCGAGGACGGTGACTCCGATCCCGCCGAAGAGGTCGGTCAACGCCTGCAGCGCCTCCGCCGGGTCGGTGGGAGCCGACTCACCAAAGCCCACGGCGATGGCCGATC
The DNA here is from genome assembly GCA_050742015.1 of Acidimicrobiia bacterium. Classification (GTDB taxonomy): domain Bacteria; phylum Actinomycetota; class Acidimicrobiia; order Spongiisociales; family ZC4RG35; genus JARDZU01. The sequence goes on along the minus strand of JBOGEV010000258.1, from coordinate 34,498 downwards.
CCAGATATTCGGGAACGAATCCAATTGCGCCCGACTCGATCTCGGGGAAGATCAGCTCTCGTGAGCCGAGATTCAAGTTCCTCTCGATCGGATACCCGTTGGCCTCCAAAGCCTGGGCGTAGATCTCGGCCAGGATCACCGACTCCGGGAAGTTGAACGACGCCACCGTGATGGCGGGTCCGTCGCCCGTCCCTTCGGGGGTTGTCGTGTCCCCGCCTGCAGTGGTGGAGGTGTCTCCATCGGCCGTGGTGGTGGTCTCCACACCACCTGCGGTTGTGCTCGTCGCGTCTCCACCCGACCCATCGCCACATGCCGTCATCACCAGCATGAGCGCCAAGAGGGTCGCCCCGAAGACGCGACTGCGGATGAATCTCCGCATGGGTCTTCCTTTCTGTTGGGAATGTGAACGGCGCCCCGAAAGGCGCCGCCCACGAGGAAGAACCCTAACCAGGAGCTCCTCTATTTCATCCTTCCTGTAAGGAAGGCGACGCACCCGCTTTGACATCTTCGAGGGCGAGCCGTTTGACCCCTTCGGGGAGGACGGCTCGCTCCCCGACGGAAAAAGCCCAATCGGCCCCGACCGTGAGCAGGGCGATCAGTAACGCGCCGGAAAATAGCTCGACCAAGCCGGCCGGGCCCTGGGCAAAACCCCTGACGACGTACTGGCCCAGCCCGCCGCCCGAGGAGAGGACAGCAGCCAGGGGGACTGTGGCCAGTACCTGGATGAAAGAGATCCTGATCCCGGCCAGCACCACGGGCAGGCCGACCGGCACCTCGATTCCCCACAGCACCTCGTTCTCTCTGAACCCGACCCCACGGGCCGCCTCCACCGTCTCCGGCGGCACGGTGACGATGGCTGTGTAGGCGTTGGTGAAAATCGGTGGGATGGCCAGCGCGATGAGCGTCACGACCGCAGGCCAGAACCTCAGGCTGATCCCGGCTCGGGCGAAGAACACGGCGGCAAGGATGAGCAAGCCGAACGACGGGATGGCACGCCCGACGTTGACGATGGCGTTGGCCAGGAACTCGCCTTTCCGACGATGGGCCAGCCACACCGCGGACGGAAGCGCCAGCGCAACCGCGATGACCATGGGCAGGATCGCCAGCCACAGGTGCTCCAGGGTCCGGGGCAGAATCCCGTCCTCCCCGAGCCAGCGCCCGGGCTCGGTGAACCAGTCGGCGACCTCGGACAGGAACTCCATCAGACCACGCCTCTCGCCGCCCACGGGGTCAGGGCTCGCCCCACGACAAGAAGGGCCAGGTCGAGTACCGCCGCCAGAGCCACGGAAAGGACGACTCCGACGATGATCTCGGTGGGGAAGATGATAGATCTGCGCAGGCCGTCGAGGATGAAGAAGCCAAGCCCGCCCAGACCGAGCAACGAGGTCACGGTGACCAGACCGACAATGGTCACGGTGGCTATCCGCAAGCCGGCGATGATCACGGGCAGGGCCAACGGGAACTCGATCCGGCGCAATCGCTGCCCGTCTCGATAGCCCATCCCCACCGCCGCCTCCCTCACCCCTGCCGGCACATTTTTCACCCCGGTCACGATGTTCCGCACCAGGATCAACAGGGTGTAGCTGACCAGTGCCACCTCGGCGATAACGAACCGTCCGGCGGCGGTCCCGATCCCGATGAAGGGAGCCACCAGGGCGAATACGGCCAGAGAGGGGATTGTGTAGAGCAGACCGGTCACGGCGGTGATCGGTTGATAGGTGCTCGGCCGCCACAAGGCGACGGCGGAGAGGACGATTGATATGCCCATGCCCAGGAGCAGGGCCACACCGGTCAGGCTGAGATGTTCGAGGGTCCTCTCCCAGATCGTGTCGAGGTTGCGCACCACCCAATCCCAGTCGAAGATCGGGGTGGCCTGTTGAGCCAGAGTTGTCACTCGGTGATCTCCTCGGCGATTGCCTCGAGGTCGAGCATTCCCCGATAGATCCCGTCGTCGACCACAACCGCAACCCGGGCGTGACTGGTGACCACGGCGTCGAGCGCGGCGCGCAGCGACGAGTCGCTGCTCAAAGTCACCAGGAACGGCCGGGCCTGAAGCTGGTCGAGTGGTGTCCCGTCGACCTGTGAGCCGTCCACCCATCCCAGCAAGCGGCCGCCCTGCACCAGTCCGAGCCAGTCGACTTTGTGCTCTTCCATGACATCCCTGGCCCGGGCCGGGGTCCCGGAGACGTCGACCACGGGGCCGTATTCGAGCCCGGCGTGGCTGACGGGGAGGAGTCCGAGTCTTCGCAGGCCCCTCTCGCCTCCGAGAAAGCTCTCGACGAAGTCGTTGGCCGGCTCGGCCAGGATGTTCTCCGGGGCGTCGTATTGCTCGAGGATCCCCCCGATGTTGAGGATGGCCATACGGTTTCCCAGGAATATCGCCTCGTCCACATCGTGGGTGACGAAGACCACCGTCTTGCCGAGACGCTCCTGCAGGTCGTGGAACTCTCCCTGGAGATGCTTTCTGACGATCGGGTCGACGGCGCCGAAGGGCTCATCCATCAACAGGACGGGGGGGTCGGCGGCCAGGGCGCGGGCCACACCGACCCGTTGCTGCTGCCCGCCGGACAGCTCGGCCGGGTAGCGGGGAAGCATCTCCGGGTCGAGACCGACCGTCTCCACCAGCTCGTCGACGCGATCATCGATCCGGGGCTGGTCCCAGCCGAGGAGGCTGGGCACGGTGCCGATGTTCTGGGCGACCGTGCGATGGGGAAAGAGGCCAATCTGTTGGATCACGTACCCGATAGACCGTCGCAGGTCGTGGGCCGGGACGGCCATCGCATCCTTTCCGTCGATCGAGATCCGGCCCGACGTCGGCTCGATGATCCGGTTGATCATCTTCAGGGTGGTGGTCTTACCGCAGCCCGATGGGCCGACCAGCGTCACGAACTCCCCACGCCCGACATCGAGGCTCAGGTCGGTCACCGCGGGGCGCGCGCTGCCCGCGAACACCTTGCTCACATTCTCGAGACGGATCATCGGGTCGTCGGCCATCTGTGCTCCTCGGCGACCCGCACCCTAGATGGGAGGGTTGCCCGAACCGTTTTGGCGCGGAAGGTGGCTTCGGTCAGCCCAGCTCGGCGAGAAAGGCCAGGACCGAATCGATATATCCCTGCCGGTCGACGTCGAAGGACTCGACGTGGCCGGCCCCCTCCACCTCGATCAGCCGGATCAAGTCGGGGTTGGTCGCGGCCAGGTCGACGCTGGTCTCCAGGGGGACCCTCAGATCAGCGGTGCCGTGGTGGATCAGGACTGGCTGGCGAATCGTCTCGTCGGCGTCGCCGATGTAATCGAGCAGCTTCCAGTTGACGCCGATCCGGAGCGAGGTGATGAACTTGGCCGTCGCCGAAATGGTGGGCGGGACCGTGACCGGTATCAATGGGAGCTCTCTCTGGCTGGCCGCGTAGTCCACGGTCCTGCCGAAGTCGACGTTGGGCGCGTCGAGGAGAACCCCGACCACGATTTCCCGCGGCTGGCGGGAGAGGAAAGACATCGCGTGGGCGCCCCCGGTCGAGAATCCGCTGAGAATGATGGTCTCCGCTCCGTTGGCGACCGCATAGTCCGCAGCCCCGGAGACATCCTCCCACTCGGTGGCGCCGTACTGGTAGTAGCCGGATGGGTCGGGCGGCTGCCCCTCGTCGTTGCGGTACGTGATCGAGAGCTGCGGGTACCCGGCATCCTTCAACGGGGAGAACAGCGGCTCCGGCTCGGCGGGCGTGGCGCCGAGGCCGTGGATATGGATCACCCAGGTGCTGCCTTCGGCGGGGAGGTACCAGGCATCCATAGGCCCGAGTGGCGAGTCGTATGACACCTCCTCCAGCTCGAAGTCGCCCTGGACCATCGTGATCGGGTCAGGTTGCGGCTCGAAGCCGTCCTGGATCAGTTCGTTGGAGAAATACCAGCCGCCCCCAATGTGGAAGATCAGGACGAGGGTGACCAGGGTCCAGAAGGCGCTCCAGAGGAATGTTCTCGATCTCACGGCCGGTGATTCTGCCCTGGATCAGGAAACTGGCAACGACAAACCGCCCACCAGATGCTCGTCGTGATCAGTCACCGGGATCGGATCCCGGCCGAATGTGGGCTCCAGTTCCATGGCTTCGGCGATGGTTTCATCGACTTTGGCCGACAGTGCGTCCTCCATCACGGAGCCGACCGCCGCCCCGCCGGCCCCCTCCAGGCTCTCCCGTCGCACCAGCCCGATCAGCATCCCTTCGTCGGCAACTGCCAGCACCTTCTCCTGATGAAGGAGGAGCGTGTCATCGGCAAGACGCAACGGGCTGACGAACACGGGCTCGCCCATCCACCGGAAAACCCGGTCCGGGGCACTGCGCACCATGATCGCGCCCGCCGGAGCCTTGCTCCGCAGTCGGGCGCCAGGCCCGAACATAGACCTCTGCAGCCATGAGCCGCCGGGTGCGCCGAAGACCACCACCGTCCCCTCCTCGAGACTCTCGACCAGGTCGGAGATCCCTTCCACCTCGAGGACGCGGCCACCCATCTCGGGCACCGAGAGCCCGAGATGTTCGAGCAGCACTTCTGCTTCCCGGGCATCGTCGCCGGGTCGGATCGCAGAGAGCATCTCCGCCTCGATCCCGAGGCTGCGGCCGATCCGGGAGGCCGTGTCCGCGGCCAGGAACGAGTGTGGGCCCCCGGCAACCGCCGAAACCACCCTGGTTACGTTCTCGGGCTCGAAGTCCAGCGGGACTGCCACATTCACGAGGTCGAACGACCCCGGGAAACGGCGTGACACCAGGTAGTCGGCCCGATGGGCGATGCATTGTTCGACCAGGTCGCCCTTGATGCGGTCGGGCTCACCGTCGGAGAGAAGCTCGGCAAGCTCAGCGCAACCGTTGCCACGGGTCCAGACCACCCTCATCTCGTTCCCCGCGGTTGAGGTCACCTCGGTCACTCCCTCCGTATTGGCAGCGGCCCCACATCGGTAAACCGTGACCGCCGCGCTCACCATAAGCCATTCAACGGTTCATGTCAGCGATCAGTTTCACCAAGATCATGTCGGCGAGAGGTGACAAGATTGGGCTATGGAATTCGATGAGGTGATCCGCAGAAGGCGAATGGTGAGAAACTACCGGCCCGATCCGGTGCCAACGGCAGTACTGGACCGGATCGTGGATGCCGGGCTTCGAGCGCCCTCCGCCGGAAACAGCCAGGGCCTTGGATTCGTGGTCGTCACCGAGCCCCACATCCGCCTCGCCATTGCCGCCCTCGCCGACGAGGAGCGGTATGTGGCGCTGGGCTTTGATCCGTGGATTTCTCGAGCACCGGCCCACATCGTGGTCACAATCAGCGAGTGGGTCTATCGAGAACGGTATCGGGAGGCGGACAAGCTCGGCCCGGATGGCGAGGAGATCGACTGGCCGGTCCCCTACTGGTGGGTCGACGGCGGTGCGGCCCTGATGGCAGTGCTGCTCGCGGCCGTCAACGAGGGTCTGGCGGCCGGGTTTCTCGGAGTGCACTCGCTGCCCGATCTCGCAGCGTTGCTCGACATCCCGGAACACCACAGCCCTTTGGGAGTCGTGACTGTCGGCTACCCCCTGCCCGACCGACCCTCGGGCAGTCTCGATCGAGGAAAGCGGCCACGCACCGACGTCGTGCATCACGAGCGTTGGGTCGGCTGATCAACCCGGCGCGGGCAACATCCGCTCCAGAACTTCGAGTGCCTCGCCCAGATCGTCCGGACGCACGTACACCCTGACCCCTTCCGTGACCTCCAGGAAGGGGACGGCTCCTGAGGCGGTGTCGCTCTGGACCACGGCGTCGATCCCGTTCGCGGCCAATCTGGCTCTGACCAGCTCTGCCTCCATGACGGAGGGATAGGTGCCGACACGTGCCAGGTCCATGCCCGAAGCCTAAGGAAAGTGCCGGGTTGGTGCTGCGATACTCGCCGACGATGACCGTCGCAGACATCACCTCTCCTGCCAACCCAAGGATCAGGCGATTGGTTGGACTTCGTAACCGCAGGGAGCGCGATCGGGAGTCGGTGTTCGTAGTCGAAGGCGCCGGCGATGTCGGGCGGGCAACTGCCTCGGGTTTGGAACTTCTCGAGGTCTACTACGACTCTTCCCTATTCTCGGATCCGCCTCACCATGCGGGCGTGGTGGTGTCGGTGACAGCAGAGGCGCTGGACCGGGCGTCGTATCGGGGCCGATCCCAGGGTGTCATAGGAGTGCTCGCCCAGCCCGATGTCAGTCTCGACCGTTTGGACCCGGGCCCGGCGCCATTGATCCTGATGGTCGAGTCGATCGAGAAACCGGGCAACCTCGGCGCTCTCCTCCGCACGGCTGACGCCGTCGGTGCCGATGCGCTCATCGCAGCCGACCCCGGGACCGACCCTTTCGGCCCCAACGTGATACGAGCCTCGACCGGGGCCATCCTCACGGTGCCGCTCGCCGTCACCGACCTCGAGACGGCGGTCGGATGGCTGCGGGAACGCAGGATCCGGATCGTGGCCGCCGCCCCCGACGCCGTGACCGAGCTATGGGCGGAGGATCTAACCGGGCCGTGCGCCCTCCTCGTCGGCGCCGAGCATGCCGGACTCACCGAGGCCGCCCGATCCTCGGCCGACATCCTGGTCTCCATCCCGATGCACGGGAGCGCCGATTCGCTCAACGTCTCGGTCTCCATGGCGGTCCTCGCTTACGAGGCCATCCGTCAACGCAAGTCGTAGAACGCACGTACTTGTCTCGAACATATGTTCGACTAGCCTCGAAGGGGCGTGGCCGCCCTACTCCAACCCAGCTTCGACGAATTGTCGACGCCGTTGTTCGAGGTCACGTTCTGTGTTCTCGACCTGGAGACCACCGGCGGCTCGCCGATGGACTGCGCCATAACCGAGATCGGAGCGGTCAAGTATCAGGGCGGCGACCTGCTGGGGACCTTTCAATCGCTTGTCGATCCCGGACTCCCGATACCCCCCTCGATCACCGTGCTCACCGGGATCACCCACGCCATGGTGGTCGACGCCCCCAAGATCGGGGTGGCGCTGCCCGCGTTCCTCGAGTTCATCGGCGATGCGGTGATCGTCGGGCACAACGTCCGGTTCGACCTCTCATTCCTCAATGCTGCGGCCACCCGCCTCGACTACGGACGGCTTGGCAATGACTCGGTCGACACCGCAGCGCTTGCCCGCCGTCTGATCCGGGAGGAGGTGAGAAACCTTCGTCTCCAGAGTCTGGCTGCCCATTTCCGCAGTCCGGTCACGCCGAATCACAGGGCACTCGAGGACGCCCGGGCCACGGCCCATGTCTTCCACGCCCTGCTGGAGAGGGTGGGAAATCTCGGCGTGACCAATCTCGACGACCTGCTCCAGCTTCCGCGGGCCAAGGGCTCTCCCTACTACTCCAAGATCTCGATGACCGACTCCCTCCCCCGCCGACCCGGCGTCTACTTGTTCCGTGACCGCAACGGCCACGTCATCTACGTGGGGAAGGCAACCAATCTGCGGGCCAGGGTCCGCCAGTACTTCTATGGCGACGAACGACGCCGGATCGGCAACCTGATGCGGGAGCTGGACACGTTGGATCACATCGTCTGTCACACTCCGCTCGAGGCCGAGGTGACGGAACTGCGTCTCATCCATGCCCACCGGCCCCGCCACAACCGGAGGTCTCGACCCCCGAAGACCTCGCACTGGGTGAAGCTCACCAACGAGGCGTTCCCCCGGCTCTCAGTGGTTCGAACCCTCAAGGAGAACGGTCTGGCCCACCTGGGGCCTTTCCGGTCGAAGAAGGCTGCCGATCTGGTGGTGGCCGCCCTTTGGGACAGCATCCCGATCAGGAGATGCACCTCCCGCCCTGGAACCAGATCGGCCCGTTGCGCACCGGCCCAGCTAGGAGTGGCCCTTTGTCCTTGCGATGGCGCTCTTCCCGTCTCCCGGTATCGCTGGATCGTCGACCAGCTCATCGAGGGGATCAGCGCTCGGCCCGAGATCCTGCTCGACCCACTGGTGGCTCGAATGGAGCGACTATCCACCGAACAGCGCTACGAAGAGGCGGCCTGGCTTCGGGATCGGCACGACGCCCTTGCCCGAGCCGTTGAGAAGCGGAGATCGTGGGGCGCCCTGATCCGGCTCGGCCTGTGCGAGATGGAAAGTGATGACGGCGGGCACTACCTGCTCGATCATGGGAGGCTCGTGTCGAGCTGGTCCACCGGCTCAACCCCGCCCCTGCGACCAGCTCCCGAGCTCACGGAACAGAACCCGTCCGAGGTACCCGAGAGTGTGGAAGCCGCCGAGGAGGCGGATCTGATCTGGCGATGGATCACCACCAGCCGGATCAGGCTTCTCGAGGCGACCGGGTCCCTCAGCCTGCCCAGCCGGCCCGTCGTCCGGCTGGTCCGATCAAGCGGATAGATCCCCGAGCTCGATCCAGACGGCGGCGGCCGATGCCAGCACCTCACCATCCGCGGATACCAGCGCCGAGCCCGCCTGATGTTTGCGACCATCGACCTGGAGCGGCCAGCCCATCGCGATCAGGCGTTCCCCGACTGCCGGCACACGGTCGATGCGCGCGGTGAGCCGGCCCAGCAGCGCCATCGGAAGACTGTGGAGCCCGAAATAGGAGGGACAGTCGAGCGCCGACCACACGTATCGACGATCGACCAGCCCGTCGCCGCCTCGAAGGGACTCATGCGGAGTCCAGGGTGCTGCCGCGGGGCCATCCGGGTCAACGCGCCCCGGGAAGATGCGAAGACCGTCACCCTCCTCCCGAGACGGCCCACAGACGAAACATTCCTCGAATGGATGAAAGTCGAAGCCCGGATAGTGACGGGCAGCCTCAGTTGCCTCGGTGAGCGAGGGCGCCGCGGGCACCTCGAGGTCCAACTCGGCGGCAGCGCCCTCCCCCACCAGCGCATCCCCATCGACCAGACGGCTCTGAGTCCCGTCGCCGTTGAGGGTCATAGGGTGGTCGAGAGGCGGAGGGAGCCGAAGGGTGATCACGGCTCCACCGTTGATTCCCTCGGCAAGCACCCCACATGCATACCCGCCGTTGGCACTGTCCGGAGGGCCCCGGAACCGGCGCGCAATGACGCTTTCTTCGCTCACCGGGACCAACCTACTGGCGATGACGATGCCGGCGACTTGAGTCTGCAAGGGCGGCCAATGAGACTTCAGCGAGTGGTCCTTCCCGTGAATAGTGTGCGCGTGTCTCCGAGTCATCGGCGTCATCTGGCAAGGAGAAGCGCGCAGTCGCAGCCGGGGAGCTGCGGCGAGCACTTCGACGCAGCCAGGGGCGTCGAGGACCGGAGAGACGCCACAAGTATTTGCGGGACGGGCCACTAATGGGCGCACACATCGTCCTCGAGAACGCAGGTGTGTCCCTCGGCGGGCAGCCGGTCCTTCGCGGGCTCTCCTTCTCCGTCGCCCCGGGAGAAGTTCTCGGTGTCGCCGGGCCCAACGGGTCAGGCAAGACGACATTGCTCCGTCTCCTCGCCACCTTGGTTCGACCGGACGAAGGCGTAGGTCGGGTGTTGGGGGCCGCCCTCGGCACGGCGCAGGTGTACGCGATCAGATCCGAGATCGGGCTGGTCGGCCACGTTCCTGCCGTGATCGGCGAACTGAGCCTCCGGGAGAACCTGGAGCACGCCGCCAGGCTCACGGGCGGGGACCTCTCGCGGATCGAGCCGGCCCTGCGCGTCGTCGGGCTCGACGAGGCGGCCGACCGGAAAATGGAGGCCAGTTCCTATGGGATGCTGCGTCGCATCGAAGCGGCCCGGCTCCTCATCACCGAGCCGTCGCTCCTCCTGCTCGACGAGGCCTTCTCCGGGCTCGACGCCGACGCCCAGGAGTTGATCGATGCGCTGATCGCCCGCACCATCGGGAACGGGGGCTCGACGGTGATGGTGTCGCACGATCCCACCCATCTCGGCCAGCGGGCCGGTCGGGTGATGAGCCTGACCGCAGGAGGTCTGGAGACGGTCCCATGAGCTTTTGGGGCCAAGCGATGGAGATCGCCAGAGTGGACCTCCGCATCGAGCGGCGGGTGGGTGATGTGGTCCGCATCATCCTGCCATTCGCGGTTGTCGCCCTTCTGGTGTTCCCCTTGGCGCTGGGAGTCGACCTGTCGGCCATCTCCCGGCTCGGTCCCGCCGTGTTCTGGGCCATAGGAATTCTCTTCGGGATGCAGGTTGCGCTCCGTCAGGCGGCGAACGACCCTCCGGAGCGACGAGACCTCTACTCCCTGCTCGGCCTCGACCCCGCAGCCCGTTTCGTTGGGCGATCCCTTTCCGGATCGGTTTTCATGGTCGCCTTCCTTGCCGTGCTCCTCGTCGCCACTCTCATCCTGTACAGCCCCGATCTCCCTGCTCGTTGGCCCGGGCCGGTCCTGATCGGCCTGGTGCTAACCGGCATCGGGCTGACCGAGCTTGGCACCCTCGCCGGTGAGGTCACCGCCGGTCTCCGAAACCGCACGGCTCTCGCCTCTCTCATCGTCGCCCCACTCGCCCTCCCCCTGGTGATCGGTGGCAGCCAGACCCTGGAATCACTAGCCCGCGACACCGGTATCCTGCCCTGGTTGCTTCTGTTGGTCGCGACCGACCTGGCGCTCGCCGTGGCCGGTGTCGCTCTGGCCAGACCCCTCGAGGAGGCGTCGAGATGAACCGAGTTCGGATCCTGTTGGTCACGGCCGCCATAGCGGTCGGGATCGGTTTGTGGTTCGCATTCACCGCACCGGTCGACCGACTCCAGGGCGAGTTCAGCCGGATAGTCAACATCCATGCCCCTTTCCTCTGGGTTGCCTTCCTCGCTTTCGGGGTGACCGCCCTCGCTTCGATCATGTGGCTCGTCAAGAAAACCCGTCGTTGGGACCGGCTTGGGGAGGCATCAGCCGAGCTGGGAGTGGTCTTCACCGTGGCCGGTCTCTTCACCGGCATGGTCTGGGGGCAAGCGGTATGGGGCCGGGCGTGGGACTGGGGGGACGCCCGCCTCGCCACGACAGCCGTCATGCTCTTCGTCTACATCGGATACCTCGCCCTCCGCCGGGCAACTCCCGACCCGGAGATGAGAGCCAGGCGCTCTGCGATCCTGGGAGCCGTGGCCGTGGTCCAGGTGCCCCTGGTCTACTTCTCGGTGTACATGTTTCGGACCCTTCATCAGACCCCATCGATCCGGCCCGACGGGGCAACGATGCCCGATGAGATGCTGATCGCCCTCCTGATCAACTTTCTTGCCGTCACCTATCTCTATTTCGCCCTTCTCGTGGCACGTCTCTACGTGGCCCGAGTCGAGGAGGCCATGGTGGTCGACGGCTCCCTGGCCGGCGATGCGGTGAAGCCGCCCCGGCTCTCCGAGGTGGAAGATGTCTGACGAGCTGATCGTGATCGGCACTTTCGTGCTCTCCTACGTGCTGGTGATCGGCTACGCCGCCCGTCTCCATCTGCGCCTCCGCCGGGCCAAGGACTGAACGTGTCTCACCGCCGATTCGTGTACCTTGGCATCGGAGGGGTGATTGCCCTCGTTCTGGCGATGACGGTGAGCAATCTCAACGAAAACCTCACCTATTACCTCTATCCCTCCGAAGCGGTGGAGCAACGTGCCGACTTCCCCGACGGCGAGCGGTTCCGGCTCGCCGGGATGGTGGTGACGGGGAGCGTGGTCGAGGGAGAAAGCTCGACGTCGTTCGATGTGACCGACGGTGGATCGGAGATCGCGGTGGTCCTGAGTGGTGGCAAGCCATCTCTCTTCGGCGAGGAAGTCCCGCTGCTTCTGGAGGGATCCTGGTCAGGTGACACGTTCGAGGCGGATTCGGCCTTGATCCGTCACGACGAGAACTACGAGGTCCCCGACGAGGGCGGGGCCTACCCGGAGGGGTGATGCTGGCCTTTCTCGGATCGGCCGGTGTGGTGGCCGCCCTGGTCGGCTCCGTCTTGCTGGTCATTCGGGGGATCCGGGTGGCCCGAGGCGGACTCGGCGACCTCCGGGCGCCCAGTCGGCTGGTGCTGGCCGGGGCGATCATCGCCATGGGTGCGATGCAGGTCGCACTCCTCACCGATGACTTCAGCCTGGCGTACGTAGCCAACCACCACTCGACCGGGACACCGTTCCCGTTCGATGTCGCGACGGCCTGGGCCGCCTTGGAGGGCTCGATCATCCTCTGGGGGCTGGTTCTCGCTGTATTCACTTGGGTCGTCGTTCGCCGATTGCAGAGTCCATCGGACCGCCTCGGTGCTGCCGCCGTGGCGGTGATGGGAGGCGTGGCGGTGTTCTTCTTCGGGCTGATGATCACCGTCGCCAACCCGTTCGAAGTCTGTGTCGACGCCCTGGCCACCGGCTGTGCCTCCTCGAGCCCATGGCCGTTCGCCGCGGCGGAGATCCCATCCGATGGGCCCGGGCCCAACCCCCTCCTCCAGAACCACTTCCTGATGGCGATCCACCCTCCCGTCCTCTACATCGGATATGTCGGATTGACGGTGCCGTTCGCCTATGCCATCGGCGCTCTCGCGCTGGGAGTGCCCGGCCCCGAGTGGCTGCGCCGGAGTCACCGTTCGACGCTGGTTGCCTGGTCCTTTCTCACACTGGGCATCACTCTCGGCGGATGGTGGGCCTACGAAGTGCTGTCCTGGGGGGGCTATTGGGCTTGGGACCCGGTTGAGAACGCCTCGCTCATGCCCTGGTTGGTCGCCACCGCCTTCGTCCACTCCGGGTTGGTGCAACAGCGGAGGGGGATGCTCCAAGCCTGGAACTTCGTCCTGGTGATCAGTGCCTTCGCCCTCACCATTCTCGGGACGTTCCTCACCCGCTCGGGCACGATCAACTCGGTGCATTCGTTCACCCAGTCAGCCATCGGCCCTGCCCTCCTCGGGTTCCTGGTGCTGGTCCTGATCGGCTCGTTCACCCTCTTCGCCATGCGGTCCCATCTGGTCGCTTCCTCGCCCCGCATCGAGACCTTCGTCTCCCGGGAGGGAACCTTCCTGGTCAACAACCTCCTGCTCACCGTGTACGCCTTCGTGGTGTTGATCGGCACCACGTATCCCCTGGTGCTCGAGGCGTTCACCGGCACCCAGGTCGGAGTCGGTGAGCCGTTCTTCAACCGTCTCGCGGTCCCGGTTTCGTTCCTACTCCTACTCACCATGGGCTTCGGTCCGGTGACCCCGTGGCGGGGAGCGGCGCCCGGCCTGCTCTGGCGACGGCTTCGGGGCCCCACCGTCGTCGCCCTCGCCTCCGGGCTCATCGTCGCCCTGACCGTGACCCGGGTCGGGTGGGTGATCCTGGCCATCGTCCTCGGCGTCTTCGTGGTCTCGGCAATCGTCGGGCTTCTGTTCGAACTGGCATCCAACCGAGTCCAGAAGTCGGGGCTGGGGCTGCTCGCCGAGGTGAGGACGGTCGCGGGGAACGACCAGTCGTTCTGGGCGGGCCAGCTGAGTCACGTCGGGGTGGTGCTGGTGGCGGTTGGCATTGCCTTCGCCGCCAACCTCCCTCTCCATGCCGAGGTCGAGATGGCGCCCGGAGAGTCCGTTGAGTTCGCCGGGTACACCCTCACCTATGACGCTCCTTTTCGCCGTAACGAGCCCAACCGTGTAGTGCAGGGCGTGCGGGTCGACATCAGCCGTGACGGTCGGCTTGTCACCACATTGGAGCCGAGGGCCAACTTCTACGGAAACGTCGAAGGCGGGATCATCACACCCGCGGTCATGACCCGTCCCGGTGGCGATCTCTATCTCACTCTGAGGAATCTCGATGCCGAGACCGCGGTGCTGGCCCTCGACACCTCCCCCATGATCTGGCTCCTCTGGCTCGGGGGCCTGACCACTGCGGCAGGCGGATTCTGGTCGCTTTCCGTGAGACGACGGGAACGGATCGTTGAAGAACGACCGGTTTTGGCCGATGTCTGAGCGGGCACGAAACATCGCGACGGTGGCGGTCATCGCGGTGATGGCTCTCGCCTTGTTGTTGCTGACCTCGACCCAACCGGCCTCGGTCGACCGCGTCGAGCAGATCGGATCGCGGATCAAGTGCCCGGTGTGTCAGGGAGAGTCGATCGCCAACTCGCCGTCGCAGATGGCCGAGGACATGATGGACCTGGTCTCCGAGCGGGTTGCATCCGGGGTCTCCGACCAACAAGTCATCGACGAGCTTCTCGGCTCCTACACCGGTGCCGTCCTCCTCGACCCTCCCTTGGCAGGAAACACCCTGGCCCTGTGGCTGGCACCCCTTGTGGCGTTGGCCGTTGGCGTGGGCGTGATCCTGTGGTGGCGACGTCATCCCGGAGCCCCGAGCGGGGAGAGGACGCCGGATGTAGGGAAGAGCCGGACCCGATTGGTGATCGGAGGCGTCGTCCTCCTGCTCGCTTTCGCCGGGATCGTTGTCGTCGCCAGCAACTCCCTCCAGGATCGCCCCGCTGCGGCGGCAGGCGTCGCCGAACTGGGGCAGGAGGATCTCTCAGATGTCAGCAACGAGACCATGGAGGCTGTGGTCGCGGCCAATGCCGACAACCCCCAGGTCAATGGCATGCGTCTCGCCCTCGCCGAGCGCTATTTCGAAGCCGGCGACTACCGGGCGGCATTCCCCCACTACCTGGTCGTAGCCGAGGACCCGGAGGCCACCGGGGCGGAGGCGATCACCGCACTGGTCCGCCTCGGGTGGATGGCCTATGACGGGAACGGCGAGGTGGACACTGCCACGCGCCTGATCGACGAAGCGCTGGCCATCGACCCCGAATCGAGCGTCGCCCTCTATGTCCGGGCCCGGGTCAGATGGTGCGGCGCCGGGGAGACAGATGAGGCGATCGAGGTATTCGAGACGTTGCTGGCCGACCCCGATCTGGCGGCGGATACCAGGTCGCAGATCGAAGCCGACCTCGGATCGGCCCGGGGACGTGGGGATTGCTCATGACCGGGCGGGTGCTCCGCTGGACCGGGCTTGCCGTGGTTTGTGCCACCGTCGTCGTGGCGGTGGTGCTGGCCTCCAGATTCGGCAGCGATCCGGGCCTGGTCGAGTCACCGCTCATCGGTCGGCCCGCCCCCGAGTTCACCCTGACCTCACTCGACGGGTCAGCGGGCACCTCCCTGGCCGACCTGAGGGGCGAGATAGTGGTGGTCAACTTCTTTGCCTCATGGTGTCTCGAGTGCCGGGAGGAGCATGGCGACTTGGTCGCTGCCTCCGAGTCCTTCGCCGATCAAGACGTGACCTTCCTCCAGATCGCATATCAGGAGGAGGCCGTCGACTCCCTCGACTACCTGGCCGAGGCCGGAAGCTCGGAGGCCACCCTGTATCTCGAGGACCCGGGGAGCCGCACCGCTATCGCCTATGGCGTTTTCGGCATCCCGGAGACGTTCTTCATCGATCCTGAAGGGGTGGTGGTGGGCAAGATCATCGGTGAGGCGGACGCTCTCATCCTCGGGGCCACCATCGATTCGATCCGCAGAGGGGAACGGCCGGGCCAGCAGATCACCGGCGACACCCAGCAGCGACCAGACGCCTGACCTTTCTGTGCGGGTTCGCGCGGCTGGACGCGCGGCAAACCCGCACAGAAAGGTCTCACTCGGGCCGGATCACCTCCAGGCTCACCTCTTCGAAGGTGGCGGTGTCGAGGGCGGCGGACCCGGTGTCGAGCAGGAACACGTCGAAGAAGCCAACCAGATAGCGGTCGATGATGCCGATCATTCGCCCGGCCGGGATCGACCCCGCCCACCCGAGGCGATTGGCCAGTGGCGAGAGCAGCGGGGCAGCCACGAAGTCGTTCCCGATGGCGCCTTCGACTCCGACCCAGTACGTGGTGTTCTCCGACCTCTCCGCGATACCGCGCAGGAGGGCATCGTTCTCGGTGTCCCTCGTCTCGTCGGATCTCATGTAGAGCGCAGGTCGGGCGGCCGAGATCGCCAGCACCCGATCCGGGATCGGCTCTACCCAAGGGTCGAGGCCGAGCACGGCGTCACATCGCTCCTCCTCGAGACAGAACTGGATCGCCGCCCCGCCCCCGGTCTCATGGCCGTAGACCCCGAGTCGGGTGACATCGGCACTCGAAGCCAGGGCCCCAAACGGGCCGTCCGGGCCCTCCTCGAGGGCGTTGACCACAGTCAGGATGTCTCCGGAAAAGACACCGACCAGATCCTCGATGGCTTGGTTGTACACCTCCTCGCCGGCGACTTGTGGGTCGGGAAGTGCCTCGGGGTCGTACACGACAACGTCCTCATCGGGGAAGCGGGTGGCCACCGCGCCATAGGTGTGATCAATGGCGACGACCACGAATCCGTTGCTCACCAGACTCTCGATCTGGTTGACCGCGATGGTGCGAAACCCGGTCCAGGCATGGCTGTAGACCACCACCGGGAAAGTGCCGGGAGAGACTGGAAGCGACGGCGTCGAGTGGGAGTCGGTATACCGGGTGTGGTTGAGGAACCAACTCGGGTAGCCCATCAGCGTGGACACCCCGGGGGCGACGATGTCCCAGTCCTCGCTCCAGGGGATGGGGTCGATGCCATCCTCGGCGATCGCCGGGTACCAGACCTGCACCATGAGACGTCTCGGCTCTCCCGGTCGAGACTGGCCGTAGGTCTCCTCCCGCTCGGGATCGATCAGCTCGATCGTGACGGTCCCGATCGGCTCGGGTCCGGTGGGGACCGGCAACTCGGGCACGGGAAGTGCCAGAGGAAGGACTGCGCCGAGGGCGACGCCGGCCATGCCGAAGATGCCCCGGGATATTCGTTGGGTCCAGTCCAAACGCCGCTCGACGGTCAGGATGTCCCCGATGGCGAGACCCAAAGCTGCCCCGTAAGCCGGGATCATCTGCCAGCGGAGGCCTTCCACCTGCCAATGCACGATGAAGAGCGCAAGAAGCAGGCCGGCGACGATCCCGCGTCTCGTCCGAATCCCGAAGACGGCAGGCCAGGCGACGGCAAACGCCTCACCGAAGACCAGGAACAGCTCGAAACGCCTCAAGAGCGGACGAGACTAAGACCGCGACCGCCGTTAGCTGTCGACCAGCCGATCGTGGAGCCTGGTCCCCTGATGGAACACGATCTGCCACCCCGAGTCCCGACGCAACCAGATCGAGCTGCGCCGCGCCTCTCTGCCTTCCTTGCCGATGGTGCGATAGGTGACCAGGGCCACGTCATCCGACACCTCTCTGACGTCGAAGTCCCGGATCTTCACCACCCCGGGCGTCTGGTGGAGCATCGTCTGCACCATCATCTCCTTGGTATAGACCCGGCCACTGCTTCCGAACTCGACGAAGTCGGGATGGAGCAAGGGGATGACCGCTAACGGCGATCCCCTGGTACCCGGGTCGAGCAGGCGTTGTTCGAGCTCGAGTAGCTCGTCCTGCCAATAAGGCGATTTTGCGACGTGTCTCTTCAGGCTCATTCCCCCACCAATCGATGCCCGAGCAAGACCGAACTGGGGACGCGATCGGAGCCCCCACCCCAAATGACCCTGCTCCGTGCAAAATGCTACCGGCGTTGGCCTTGGAGACAATGGGCCTTTCGACCGGGTTGCAACCGGGGGGCGGTCCGGGGTCGTTACAATCGCTTTCCCGTGAACACGACGCTGTACTTCGCTTACGCATCGTTCCTCGACCCCGACCGCATCGGCACCGTCGCGCCGGGCGCTCGGTTCCTGTTCACCGCCCATTTTCCGGAGACCAGGCTGGTGTTCGTCGACTCCGACGAGTCGATGGGTTTGCCGTCGCTTCTCGCCGAGTCCGGCCACACGGTGTGGGGCGGCGTCTTCGAAGTTCCCGATGACGACGTACCGTCACTCACCGACGCCGAGGAGGCAGAGGGTCGGGTGGCAGGGTGGGAGGCGAAGGCAGTCGATCGCGAAGGCAACAAATACGACTGCCTCACCTTCGTGGCCAAGGCCTCACCCAATGGTGAGCACCACCCGAGCGGGGATCATCTCGACTCGATGATCAAGGGGGCGCGACACTGGGCGCTTCCCGCCGGGTGGGTCATGGGTCTCGAAGATCTGGGCGAGGACCCGCTCTTCTCCTGAGAGAGGGAGTCGGCTGCGCCGACCCCCTTCCCCGGATCAGATGTCGGCGACTTGGACCGGGAACATCCGGTGCAACGCCCAGGCCACGATCCCGCCGACGAGTGGGAACACGATATACACCCAGAGCTGACCGACATCTCCGGACACCACAGCCGGCCCGAATGACCGAGCCGGGTTGAGCGATGTTCCTGAGAACGGAATCCCGGCGAAATGGGCACCGACCAGGGTGAGGGCGATGGCGGCTGGAGCGTGGTTGGCCGCACGCAAGGTCACCGAGAGGATCACCCAGATGAAGATCGTGGTCAGCGCGATCTCCATGATGATCCCGGTCGACAGCGTCTGATAGGTGGTGTTGGTAGTGGCGACGTCATCCTGGGTCGTGGCGGCCATGACCACCAACGAGGCCACCCCGGCTCCGGCGAACTGGCCGATCCAGTAGCCGATGGCGTCGCCGAACGAAGTTCGCCCGTCGAGCACCATCGCCAGGGTCACGGCCGGGTTGAAATGCCCGCCTGAGACGTGGCCAAGGGCCCAAATCCCGGCGAGCAGGGCCAACCCGAAAGCGAAGCCGATGGCCACGATCTCGGCCGCGCCGGTGGCGCCACCGACAGCCAGGATTCCCATCGAACCGACGAAAACCAGGATGAACGTGCCGAAGAACTCGGCCAGATACTTGTTGACGACCATGCGAGCACTCCTCCTCTAAGGGCCACAGGTTTCGACTCGAGGGCCAGGCAGAAGGCGTCGGCCCAGAGTCAGGCTATTTCGGGGTACTTCGAGGTCAGTGGATTTCGTCGACCACAACCGCAACAAAGCGCAGGAGGCCCCTCTCGGGACCTCCTGCACGATCATGAGCCCGCCTGTAAGCCGGATTCTGTCGAGGACGACCATCCATCTCGGCGCACCGTTGCCGATGCGCTCGTGCGGCCTACCCGGGACTTGATCGACGGGCCGTCGTCGTCCCTGCTTGGCCTTGCTCCGGGTGGGGTTTGCCGAGCCGCCGCAGTCGCCTGCAACGCTGGTGAGCTCTTACCTCACCGTTTCACCCTTGCCTGTGCCCTCTCGGGCCATCGGCGGTCTGCTCTCTGCTGCACTTTCCATCGGGTCACCCCGCCTGGGAGTTACCCAGCACCCTGCCCTGTGGAGTCCGGACTTTCCTCGGTCTCTCGACCGCGGTCGTCCGGCGGGCTCACAATCCATTCTACAAGCCGATCCGCTTTCGTCGACCGGCCAGCCAACCGGTCAGACCGGCGGTCACGGCGGCGAGCACGGCCAGCCAGATGACCGAAACCGTCGAGGCGGGACTTCCTCCCATCCTGGCCACGACGACGATCAACCCGGCGAGGAGAAGCCCGGTGACCGCGCCATGGAACCTCTCAGAGTGACGAGCCAGTCGGCCCGAGACCCAACCGGCCACCGCCAAACCACCGACGATCCCGGTCACCAGTCCGATGTCGGCGCCACCGTCGACTCCGACCACGGTCAACAAACCCCCAACGGCAAATGCCAGGAGGGTGGCGGTGAGCCCACCGGCCCCGAGGCCGACACCGATAGCCACGACGTTCAAGGCGGCCAGCACACCCCGATCTTCCCATTCTCCCTGAGATTTGGCACCTATCCACCATGACGAGCCCATCGCGGCTCGGCAGGTATGGTCAACGACGTGGAACCAGTCCGGGCCGGTGGCCCACTCGTCGTGGCGGCCCACCGTCTCCCGGTGGCCTGGGACGAGAAAGCAAGGAAGTGGAGACCGAGCCCGGGCGGGTTGGTCTCCGCCCTCGCCCCGGTGCTTCGAGAACGCGGCGGGGTTTGGGTTGGATGGAACGGCTCCCCCGGTGGAGACTCGAAGTCGTTCATCGCAGAGGGGATCAGGAACCGGCCGGTGACGCTCACCGCGTCCGAGATCGAGAACCATTACGACGGCTTTTGCAGCGGGACCATCTGGCCGCTCTATCACGACGCGATCCGGCCGCTCGAGTTCCATCGCCATTGGTGGGGCCCGCACCAGGAGGTCAACGAGCGATTCGCCAAAGTTGCGGCCAGGGCCGCCGGGCAGGACGGGCGGGTCTGGGTGCACGACTACCAGCTCCAACTGGTCCCGGCGATGGTGCGCAACCGTCTCCCCGAGGCCAGGATCGGGTTCTTCCTGCACATCCCGTTTCCACCGCTCGACATCTTCGAGCGAATCCCCTGGCGGAGACAGATCCTGGAAGGTCTCCTCGGCGCCGACTACCTGGGGTTTCAGACGAGGCGAGCGGTCCTCAACTTCGCCGCTGCCGCCCGTGAGATCGTCGGGGCCCGCGGTCCCGCCTCGTGGCTGGAGTACGAGGACCGCCATATCCGCGCCCAGGCGGTCCCCATCTCAGTCGACGTCGCCCAGAGCCGGGCAGCCGGCAACACACCGGAGGCGCTGGCGGCCGGGGAACGGCTCCGTCGCGATTTGGGTGATCCCGACCACGTCATCCTCGGCGTCGATCGCCTCGACTACACCAAAGGGATCGACCTGCGGCTCCGTGCCTTCGAGGTCATGTTGCAGAGACACCCCGAGTTGGCCGGCAAGGTGTCCTTCGTCCAGATCGCGGTGCCCAGCCGAGAGGACGTCGGCGAGTACCAGACGATCAGACGCCGGGTAGAGGAGATGGTGGGCCGGATCAATGGCCGGTTCGCCCGCGCCTCATGGACCCCGATCCACTACCTGTACCGCAACTACTCGTTCGACGACCTGGTCGGCGCCTACCTGGCCGCCGACGTGATGATGGTCACCCCGCTACGGGACGGCATGAACCTGGTGGCCCTCGAATACGTCGCTACCCGCAGGGACAACCGCGGGGTCCTGATCCTCAGCGAGTTTGCCGGGGCCGCCGAACGGCTCACCGACGCCCTGATCGTCAACCCCTACGACCTCGATGCGCTGGCGGTGACCCTCCACGCTGCGGTGATGATGGACCCCGACGACCAGGGGCGACGCATGGCCAGGTTGCGTCGTGCCGTGACGAGGTGGGATGTCCACTCCTGGGCGCGCCACAACATCGAGGCGATCGAAGGATGATCGAAGGGTTGGCGGCGACCCGGCGTCTCCTGATTGCCAGCGATTTCGACGGCACGCTGTCCGAGATCGTCGAAGACCCCGACCTGGCCACACCACTGGCCCGCTCGCTGGCGGCCTTGGAGGCTCTGGCCGATCTCGAGGGCACGACGGTCGCCATCATCAGCGGACGTCGCCGGGCCGACCTCTTGGAGCGCTTCGAACATCCCCGGTTCATCCTGATCGGGGAGCACGGATCCGACCATGGCGGCGAGGCTGGGCCGGAATCCCCCGTCCTGGCCGAGGCCCGCGAGCTCGTCGACGCGATGGTCCGGGCGACGCCCGGCTCCCGGGCCGAGCACAAGGAGCGCTCGGTCGCATTCCACTACCGCCGGGTCCCTGACCCCGACGACGCCGTCGCCGAGCTGCGACGCCGGGCCTCGGCGATCGGCGGGCTCAAGATGCTCGAAGGCAAGAGGGTCACCGAGCTGACCGACTCATCGGTGGACAAAGGTGTCGCTTTGGTCGAGGTGAAGCGATCGGTCGGGGTCGACCGGGTGTTGTTCATGGGTGACGACGTCACCGACGAGACGGCATTTGCGGTTCTGGAGCCCGGAGACGTGGGGATTCATGTCGGCGTCGGCCCCAGCCTCGCCAACCTCACAGTCCCCAATCCGTCCGCCCTGGCCGACCTGCTGGAAACCCTGCTCGCCCGGCGGTCGGTGTTGCGTCCAACCTGAGGTTCCCCGTTCCGTATGTGGAACGAACCGTCTCAGGTTCGCCGGGGACGGATCACCAACTCGTTTCTGGAGGTGTCACGTCATACGGGACGAACTCGAGAGAGTTCGTCCCGTATATGGGCCGTGGAACCTCAGGTTCGTCGTAGCACCGCGTAACCTCTCCCCGTGTGCGGTCGGTTTTCGATCACGGGTGATCTGGACTTCTATGCCGAGTACTTCGGGGTTGAAGAGGTGCTCACCGATCGTCTCGAGCCGAGCTGGAACGTGGCCCCGACCGACCCGGTCTTTGTGATTGCGGAGCGGGACGGAGTCAGGTCGCTTGGCTCCATGGCCTGGGGTTTGATCCCGCACTGGGCCAAGGACACCAGATCGATTCACATAAATGCCCGTGTCGAGACCGTTGCGACCAATGCCTCTTTCCGCGAGTCGTTCTCCAGGAGACGGTGTCTCATCCCGGCCGACGGCTTCTACGAATGGGAGCCCAAGGAGGAGGGGCGGACCCCGCATTGGGTCTACCGGGCGGACGGGCACCCGATGGCCTTCGCCGGGATCTGGGCCACTCGCCTCGAACCGGAAACGGACACCTGGCACCGCACCTGCTCGATCATCACGGCTGCGGCCGAGGGCACGGTCTCCTCGCTTCACGATCGGATGCCGGTGTCGCTCGTCCCGTCGGTTTGGGACGCTTGGCTCGACAGGGGCCTGCGGGACCCCAAGGTGATTTCCGGGCTGGTGCAGAGGATCGATCCCGAGGAGATCATGGAGCACACCGTGTCGAGCCGGGTGAACTCGGTGAAGAACAACGGACCCGAGCTGAAAGAGAAGGCCGAGCGGGAAACCCTGTTCTGATGCCCGAGACCCTGCGGCGTGAGATGGGCTTGGGCGGCGCCATCGTCACCGGTCTCGGCTCCATTCTCGGCACCGGGGCGTTCGTTGCCATCGGCGTTGCATCCGGGATGTGGGGCGATGCGGTGCTGGCGGCGATCCCGATTGCCGGAATGGTGGCTGTGTTCAATGGCCTGTCCTCTGCCTTCCTCGCCGGGAGATTTCCTGTCGCAGGGGGTACCTACGAATACGGATACGAGACGCTCGGCTCGTGGTGGGGTTTCACCGCCGGCTGGCTGTTCCTGGCAGCCAAGACGGCATCGGCCGCCACTGCGGCCTTAGGAGTGGCGCTCTATTCGGGCATCCCCGGTGACCGGCGTGTGATCGCCGTCATCGCGGTAGGCCTCGTCACCGGCTTGGTGCTGTCCGGGTTGAAGCGGACGATCGTCATCAACACCCTGCTCGTTGCACTCACCGTGATCGCCCTCGTCACCTACGGCTTCGCCGGTCTCCAAGCTGGACCGATTGGTCCGATCAGCTCGGCGACATTTGGCAGCGGCCTTCTCCCCGCCGTTGCCTTCCTATTCGTGGCATACACAGGATACGGGCGGATCGCCACCCTGGGAGAAGAGGTCCGCTCCCCCGAGCACACCATCCCCAAGGCGGTGATCGCGACCCTGGTGGTCGCCGTCCTCCTCTACGGAATCGTGGCCCTCGGCGGTCGGGCTCTGGGAGGCGAGTTCTGGGGCTCGGGGTTCGACGAGGGCATCTCCCTCGCCGATCTGGTATCGAATCCCTATGCACCAGTCGTGGCCGTTGGCGCGGTGACGGCCATGCTCGGGGTCTTGGTCAACCTGGTCCTCGGGCTGTCCCGGGTCTGGCTGGCGATGGGTCGCCGTGGCGACATGCCGGGGGCGCTCTCCCGGCTCGACGCCCGCGCCACACCGGTCAACGCCATCGTCGTCGGCGCCGTGCCCATCGTGCTAATCGCGATGGTCGGGGAAATCTCGATCGTCTGGAGCTTCTCGGCGTTCACCGTTCTCCTGTACTACGGGATCACGAATCTCTCGGCTCTGGCCCTCGACCGCCGCCGTTGGACGGCGTGGGTGGGTCTCGCCTCCTGTGTCTCCCTCTCATTCTTCGTCCCCCTCGCCGTGTGGCTGGCAGGCGCCGGTCTCATCGGGATCGGCCTTGTCTGGAAGAGACAACGTCGAGCTTGAATCGAAGCCACCGTTACCCTTCCTCCCGGCTCTGGACTCCCATGAAGCACACCATCCGCTCGCTCCTGCTCGCGCTCGTTCTGGCTTCATGCAGTTCGATCGTCGGCGAAACGCCCATCGAAACCGTCCCCAGCAGCACCACGAGCCCCGGTAGCACCACCAATTCAGAGGCTCCGGTCACCACCCAAGCGCCGCAACGCCAATGCCTCGGAGACGCCGACGGCGCCGGCCCGGTGGCAACCGGGTCGGTTGCGGGAGATGCCCTTTTCCTCTCCAGGGAGTGGTTCCTCTGCGCCGACGACGTCGTGGTCGTGGGAGAGACCGACCTCAATGAGGTGGCCGCAGCCGCGCAACTGGCGGCCGTGCTGGGCGGGCCGCTTCTTCATCCCCACGTTGATCTCGCTGCCGAGCTGAGGCGTCTCGAGCCGCTCCGAGTGCATCTCATCGGCGCCGTCGAGGTGGCCGTCCCCCCGGGGGCCGAGGGGGTGAATCTGACCCCGGTTGGCGCAGCGGAAGCCGCCGGCGAGGTCCTCGGTGCGACCGCCGAGGTCCGGCTTCCACTCGTCCCCGCCGCTTCGACCGTGGTCCACACCATCTCTGCGATCAATGGCGGATACCGGGTGATCCCGCCTCCGACTCCGACCACCCCCGCCGAGGCCGCGGTCGACCCGGTCGCCGTGGCCAGAGGGCTCGCCTCCCCGAGCGGGTCTGAGTTCGTATGGCTGGTCGACGCCAGCCAACCGGTGGCCGCGCTATCGGCAGCGGCCACCGGGCAAGCGGTTGGGGCTTCGGTGGCCGCCTACGACCCGGGCAACATCCTTCGTTACCCGGAGCTGGGGCCGGCTCTCACCGGGCGTCCCCCGTCCGCGATCCGCTCCATCGGTCCCGAGCCGGCCAACTTCCAGTGGGGAGTCGAGGTTCTGACCCGCGGCGTCCAGGTTCCGGGGGGCGGCTACCGCGTATTGCCCGTCGACCGACCGAGGCGATACGTCGCCTTCTACGGAACTCCTCGGGCCCCCGGCCTCGGAGCCCTCGGGGAGCAGGCCCCCCGGGCCACCCTGGAGCGAATGGGACCGCTCCTCACCGAGTACGCCGCCGACGGCAGCCAGGTGATCCCCACCTTCGAGATCATCGCGAGCGTCGCCTCGGCGGGACCGACCGATGGCGACTACAGCGAGGAGTCGCCTCCCGCCGCCTTCGATGAGTGGATCCGGTTTGCCCAGGAGAACGGGATGTATGTCATCCTCGATCTCCAGCCGGGGCGTGAGGACTTCCTGACACAGGCGAAACAATACGAGGAGCTTCTCGAGCTCCCCTTTGTAGGGCTCGCCCTGGACCCAGAGTGGCGTCTCGGGCCCGACCAGGTCCATCTCAGGCAGATAGGTCAGGTGAACGCCGCCGAGGTCAACACCGTGGTCGATTGGCTGGCCGATTTGGTGCGCGACAACCGGCTTCCCCAGAAGATGTTGATAGTGCATCAGTTCAAGTCGACGATGATCGTCGACAGGGAGACGCTCAAGCAGAGGCCCGAGTTGCAGATGGTGATCCAGATGGACGGTCAGGGCCCGATCCCGACCAAGGACGAGACCTACGCCTTCCTCACCGCCGGAACCGATGAGGCGCATTGGCGGTGGGGTTGGAAGAACTTCTTCGACGAAGACTCGCCGGAGACGGCGTCACCGGCCTTCACGATCGCCCACGACCCGGTGCCCGTCTTCGTCTCCTATCAGTAGACCTGGCAAGATCCGGGCCTCGAATTCGAAAGGAACATCCGGTTGGCAAAGTTCGCCTACTTCTGCGGCCATGAGCAATGGCACCCCGAGGAACTGGTCGAGCAGGCCGTCGTCGCCGAAGAATCAGGGTTCGACGTCGTGGTCGTCTCCGAGCACTTCCATCCCTGGGTGGACGACGAATCGGCCTCGGGATTCGCCTTCTCCACCATCGGCGCCATGGCTCAGGCAACCAAGAGTCTGGAGTTCGTCACCGGCGTTACGACGCCTCTGTTCCGCTTCCACCCCGCCGTCGTGGCGCAGGCGGCGGCGACCCTCGATCGTCTGTCGGGCGGACGTTTCACACTCGGGGTCGGCACCGGCGAGAACATCAACGAAGGACCCCTCGGGTACGAGTTTCCGGCGTACGCCGAGCGCAACGCACGCATGACCGAGGCACTGGAGATCATGCGTCGTCTGCTCGACGGTGAGAAACTCACCTACGACGGCACCTACTACCGGACCGACCGGGCCCGGCTCTACTCCCCTCCGATCGGGCCGGTTCCGATCCTGCTCGCGGCCGGGGGCCCGAAGTCGGCCACGCTGGCCGGGGAAATGGCCCAGGGGGTGATCACCTCGGTGAAGGACCCGGCCGAGACCAAGGAGAAGGTGATCGATCCCGTGAACCGATCGGCCCGGGACCTGGGCCGCCCCGACCCGATCGTCCTCGCCACCCGCTGGTCTATCTTCGCCAACGACGACGAAGAGGCGTGGAAGGCGATTTTTCCCTGGCGGGGACTGCGTGCCCCCGGGCGGCTCGAAGCAGTGGATCCGGCTGAGCTCAGGGAAAAGGCCGATGCCATGCCCCGCGAGGAGATCCTCGAGCGCTACTCCCGGGTCCGATCGGCGGCCGACATCCTGGACGTGTATCTCCCTCTGGTCCGGGAGCTGGATGCCGACATCGTCGCCTTCCAGATGGCAGCGCTCGATCAGCTCTCCCTGATCCGGCTGCTGGGCAAAGAGGTGCTTCCGGCCCTGAAGGGCTAGCCGGCCCTGGTGATCAACTCCACCAGCTGCAGGATGTCCTGCACAGCATCGGCCGATAGGCCGTCATCCGTCGCCGCGACCAGTAGCGAGGGGACGATGTCCTGAAGGGCGCCCATGATCGCCTGGGCGTTGCCGTTGGATGAGCCCAAGAGGAGCTCGACAGGGGGGATCATCCCCTCGGCCAACCCGGCACCGAAGGTGGCGAAGAGATCGATTCGCTGCCCGTCGACATCGCGGGTGACCATGACTCGCTCGACCCCTCCCTCGGGAGTCACTCCGACAAGAAAGAACTCGACCCCGCTCTCGCTGGTCGAGCCCACGTGCTCCACGGTGATCTCGCCCGAGAAAGCCTCTCCTGCTCCTTGAGCGAACCCACTCCAGAAGTTGGCCGCCACCTCCCCGTCTCCATTCTCCAGCGTGGCCGCCACCGCCGAAGCGGTTGCGCCCTCGGTCAACGAGGCAAGCCCGGCTTGACCGGGTACCCCCAGTGATCCGGCGCCGGCGAAATCACCGGCGGCGAGAAGCGAGCGCAGCTCTTCCACCGCGGCAACGGGATCGTCGGCGCCCTCTCCGACGGTGACCGTCGTCGAACCAGTGCCGCCCTGGCATGCCGCCAGCGACGCCAGAGCCACTATGGCTAGAGCCCTACGAATCTCGACCAACCAGATCGGGGATCCGCCCGGTTCGGACAAGTCCGGCACGACGCTCCTTTCGATTGAGCCCCGAAGCGAACCACAACCAGGTCAAATAGGCGAGACCGACCGCCTCGAGCACCCATCGCCAGGGGTCGGCCAGGGCCCGCTCCCAGGCGAGGGGCCAGAACGGAGCCTCTCCGGTCGGCATCTCCCAACCGAAGAAGGGCCAGAACAAGACCTCTGGCTCGGTCCACAACCCGTCGAGGAGAATGTGGAACAGCCAGCCCACGCCCACAGCCATGAAGGCGCGACGCCGACGGCCTCTCCTGGTGAAAACGAGGACGCCGATCATGTACAGCGTTGGAGCGAGCAGGGTGTGGAACCAGAGCTCCCCGATGGAATAGGTGCCGGCCAGCACCACGGTCCCCAGCGTGAGGTCGACCAGGTCGGGGAGGATCACCCCGGCGAACAGGAAGCGGACGTCGACCTTGGGGTCCTTGAATATCCAGCGGAACAGCCAGAGGCTTGCTCCCAGGTGCCAAAAGAGCATGGCTCAGGCGACGAGGATCCGCCGGCAATGGACACATCGGGGAATCTCGGCATCGAATGCCTCGGCCTGTTCCGCCGGGGAGAGGGTCATATGACAACCGCCACACACCCCATGCTCGAACCGGCCGATGGCAACCCCTTCTTTGGACCGGCGGAGCGTCTCGTAGAGGTCGACGAGATCGCCGGGCACCGGGGCCATCGCTTCGGCCTTTCGCTCCTCCTTGCGGGCCAACTCGGCATCGATCTGCTTCCACTCGGCTTTGATCGTGGCCTCCAGGGACGCCTTTTCCTCGCCTATGGAGGCGAGACGATCCCTCAGACCGGCGACATGCTCCCGGCCCGGGTCGAGACGTTCCAGCATGCCAAGCACCTTTTCTTCCAGGGCCTCGCGTTGGCCCTTGAGGCTCTGCACCTCGAGTCGCATGTGCTCGGTCTCCCGACCGCTCATCCCGCCCGCGAACAGCCTCGTCTCGTGCTCGTTCAGCTTGCTCTCCAGGATCTGGAGCTCGCCCTCCGACTTGTCGAATTCCAGCTCCAGAGTCTTGAGCTCGGTCTCGGCGATTCCGATCTCCGCCGTCAGCGCCTGCTCGCGTTCGTGAGCGGCCTTGTAAGCGGCGAGCTCGGGCAGGGATTGCCGCCTTTCGAGGAGGCGATCGATCTGAAGGTCGAGATCCTGGACGTCGAGCAGATCGGCAAGGCTCGTTATCTCCATTGGCCACGGGAGGGTAGTGCCGTGCCGGTACCAGGTCTCCGGCGGCAGGACACATCGCGGTCCCCTCTATCCTGCCCGACTTGGACCTGAGAGCGCCGCTGGGTTGGGAGCCGCCTTCTGATTGGGAAAAGGTGGTGGTCGTCGACTCACACACCGGGGGCGAGCCGTTCCGGGTCGTCGTCGAAGGCGCACCATCGATCGAGGGCAAGACGATGGTTGAGCGACGCCGATTCGCCCAGGACCATCTCGACCAACTGCGGCGCGCCCTCATGTGGGAGCCTCGGGGCCACGCCGACATGTACGGTGCGTTCCTCGGCCCACCCGTTGCGCCGGACAGCGACCTCTCTGTCCTCTTCCTCCACAACGAGGGGTTCTCAACGATGTGCGGGCACGGGATAATCGCCCTGGCCAAGGTGGTGCTCGACACCGGGGTCCTGCCCTCCCAGGAGCCCGAGACCACGATCATGGTCGACACCCCGGCCGGCCAGATCGAGGCAACGGCGACCCTGTCACGGGGGACGGTCAAGAGTGTCAGGTTCCGCAATGTCCCGTCGTTCGTGATCGACCTGGACAATGTCGTCGATGTCCCCGGGACGGGAAACGTCCGCTACGACCTCGCTTTCGGAGGCGGGTTCTACGCCTATGTCAAAGCCAGTGACCTAGGCCTCACACTGAGCCCTTCGAGCGCCGCGCATCTGATCGAGAGCGGTCGTGCGATCAAGAAGGCGGTGGTCGAGTCGAGGGCCATCCCCCATCCCACCGAGCCCGACCTCGGCTTTCTCTACGGCGTGATCTTCGTCGGGCCTGCCGAGAACTCAGGCAATCACTCCCGCAACGTCTGCATCTTCGCCGACGGCGAGCTCGACCGCTCCCCCACCGGCACCGGGGTCAGTGCCCGGCTCGCCATCCATCACGCCCGCGGCGAGTTGGGCACCGGGGAGGAAGTAACCATCGAGAGCATCGTGGGCAGCACCTTCACCGGGCGCATCGTAGAGGTGACCGATCTTGGTGGTGTCCCGGCAGTAATCCCCGAAGTATCAGGTACCGCCCACCTCCTGGGGCGCAGCGAGCTGTGGATCGATCCGGACGATGGGCTGGGCGGCGGTTTCTTCGTCCGATAGCCCTCAGAGCGAACCCGAGCCCGTCACACTGAGACGGTGGAGAGCGTCGAGTCCGGAGCTATCTCCATGTCGGCTTCGGCCAGGGGAAGGCTCACCTCGAAGATGGTGAGTTCGTCACTACGCAGATAGGTGAGCTCACCGGCCATGCCCTCGGCGAAGGCACGAGCGATCGCCAGGCCAAGCCCAACACTTCCTTCCAGGAGGGCCGAGCCGTCGGAGTGGACGTAGCGATGGAACATTCGATCCTCGACTTCAGCAGAGACCCCGGGACCGTCATCGATGACTTCGATCACCGCGACCCCGTCGCGGCTGTAGGCCGTGATGGCGATATCGCCGCCGCCGTGTTTGACGGCGTTGGAGACGAGGTTGCGCAGCAGTTGTCTCAACCTCACCCGATCCGCGATCACCGCTATCCCGATGTCGTCCACCTCCACCGAGACCCCTTGGCGGCGGAATGGGCGCACTACGTCCTGGATCACCGCGCAAAGCTCAACCGGCTCAGAGTCGTAGGTGATGGCTTGGGCGTCGATCCTCCCGGCGGCGACCAGGTCGTCGACCATCCGAGAAAGCTCGGCGGCCTCGGTCGTGATCAGCCCCACCGCCTCGCGGGTCGATGAGGAGAGCGTCGAGTCGTCCTCCAACGCCGCTGCAAACCCGTAGATGCCGGTCAGCGGGGTTCTCAACTCATGGGACACGTCCGCGATGAACGCATCTTTGGAACGAGACACCTCCCGTGCATGTCGGAGCTCCTCGGTGAGAATCCGGCTTGCCGCGCTGCGGCGCGTGGCTCGCCACATCGCGACGATGACGCCGAGCGGTAGTAGGAAGACGACCAGGTAGCGAACCGCCTCGGCCGCCCTCCCCGCACCCTCGCCGGCGATGAGGATCTGCCCCGTGCTGATGTCTCTGAGGTCGGTCAGGGCGGCCTCGAGGTCGCGATACTTCTTCTCGTGCTCCGCCAGGACCTCTCCGCCTGTCGTAGCAGCGATGCCCTCGAGGTCGGCGATGGCTGATTGGGTTGACGACTCGAAGCCGCGGAGCGCGGTTTGAATTTTCCCCGTCGCGCTGGTTGGCATCGCGTTGATGAGACGGCCCACACGAGCCCTCAGCTCACCGGAAGATTCCTCGACACCTTTGCGCGCCCCATCGACCAATGCGGCCTCCGATTCGTGGGAAGCAAGGACGACGGCGAAATTGGTGGCATTCAGGACCCCGGCGGCTGCGCTCAGCGCCGATTCCGACAAGATGGCGATTTGTGCGTCTGCTGCGACCGCGTCTGAGTTCTCGCGGTTCACGAGGAATACCGCAAGCACGAGGAGAGTCGTCACTACCGCTCCGACAATGACGATCTGGACGTAATCGGAATTGGCTCTGGGCACCAATCACAATGTCGGCAAAGCCCACGTGGAGCTTTACGAAGCCTCAGGATTCCGTGGCGGTTTGACGATGCATATAGGTGGATCTGTTGAGGGGGCGCATGTTGCCCGTGCTGATGTTGGTCGCGGCATTGTTCTCTGCCGCAGGGCCCGCAATGGCGAGCCATACCTCGGACCATGCGACCGAGGAAATCTCGGGTGTGGTCGCACAGGCCGAACAGGATATGGACGACGTCGTGGCGGACTTCCAGCACGACCTGGCGGGCATCGAGACGGAGAACCAAGTCGGGTCGGCCGAGTCAGCAGCCGACGCTGCGATCCAGACGGTATGGACCGGCGCCAGGGACGCCGTCAACGATCTGGTGCGACTATTCCCCTCGGTTCTGGGTTCCGTCGGCGCGGCCGCCAACCAGCAGCTGCAGGCGGCAAGGCACACATATCAAGACCTGATCACGGCTCTGGCGGAAGGTTGGATGCCGCCCGAAGCTCTGGTCACCA
This sequence comes from Acidimicrobiia bacterium, assembly GCA_050742015.1. GTDB lineage: Bacteria > Actinomycetota > Acidimicrobiia > Spongiisociales > ZC4RG35 > JARDZU01. The sequence goes on along the minus strand of JBOGEV010000258.1, from coordinate 3,097 downwards.
CAACGACCGCATTCATGACAACGACTCCGCCCCCACCTGACCCTGGCAATGGGTCCGGCGGTCCCCCACCCGACACCGGCAACGGACCCGGCGGTCCCCCACCACCCAACACCGGCAACGGATCTGACGGGTCGCCTAACGGTCCCCCTGGCGCGCCCGAAGACGCGGAACCCAACCAATCAAATCCGTTGGATCCGAACCTGCCGGCGGGAAACGACCCGGTCAACTCGCCGTCGCCCTCCCAGGCGAGCCAGAGGTCGTCACCTGCCGGCGATCTCGAGGCACCCAACGGCCCGACTGGGTTGCTCAGCCTGGCTCAGACTCCCGGGCAACCGCCGGCCCTGGAGCAGGGGGCGGTGGGAAGCGAGGTTGGATCGAAAGCTGCCGGCGCTACCGAGCGAGTGGCAGCCCTGATCGAGACCGTTCTTCCTCCCGCGGTGGTAGATCTCGTCCTGTCCCCACTACTCGTCCTCGAAATCCTGGTCAGGACGATTTGGGAGGGCGGGCTGACCATCGTCGGCCCTCTATCTCTGTTGGCGATCTGCGCTCTCGCCATCCTCCTCCAGGATCGCCGTTCCAAGGTGCGACGACTGGCCGGCTGACCCGCTGGCTATTGGTAGTGCTCGGAGAGCACCGACCAAGGGCTGCCGGTGGTGCCTTCGACCCAGAGGACCAGAATGCGCAGGGCGAGGGCGAACACCGCAACGACGGCGGGAATCGCCAGATCCCATTCGAGAAGGGCGGCGAGGACCGCAAAGGCGGCGAGCATCGTCATTATCCCCAGGTGGATGAGGAGCCTGCGACGACGTTCTCGGGCCCACTCCAATTCGGCCGCCGCCCGCTTCAACCCCCGGAGTGAGCCAGCACTCTTGAGGACTTTGCATCCCGTCATCTCGGGGTCATCGGCACGTTTCCCCAGACGCGTCAGCACCCAGAGGTGGGGGGCGGCCAGCTCGATCTGGTAGCGACCGCTGTGCCAGCCGTCCAGTTCTTCGGTCCAGACAAGGCGACTCATGTCGCGCTCCTCTCGGAGAGAAGGCTACTCGGTGGTGACCCAACATACCCGTGCATCGACAGAGTGAAACCCGGGCCCGGTCGGCCCGTCGGGACGGTGGTGGGCGATGGCGGACTCGAACCGCCGACCCCCTCAAGCGCACCAGAATCACACGTCTGGCGTTTCCGCCTCCATCGGGTGCATTTCTTCATCTGTCATGGCCGTAGGACTCGCCAACTGTGGCTGGCAGCGGCCTCGCCTATTCCGTTCCAGCGACGCCGATGAGATTCTCCTCGGGGTCGGTGAATTGTCCGACCACGAGGGTTCCGGGAGTGCCCTCGGGCCCCATCTGTCGCTGTCCGCCAAGGCTCTCCGCCTTCTTGAGCGCTGCCTCGACGTTGGGAACGCCCACGTAGAACAGGACACGAGGCTCATAACCCTCGCCGCCGCCGACACCACCGTTGATCTCCTCAGCGGCGTTTCCCAGGATGAACCCGTAGTTGCCGGGCTCGGAGACGGTTTCCGTGGTCGCGTCGCCGGTGTCGAACTCCCACCCGAACAGTTCCCGGTAGTAGCTGCGTAGCCTCGCCGGGTTCGTTCCGATGATCTCGAAATGCACAACTGGTTGTCCCAAGTGAGTCCTCTCCAGCCGTCTGCCAGCCGTCGGTTCGTGTCAGTCGACGGGCTTCGCTATGGAGACTCCGTTGACTGCCGAAGCTCATCGGTCTGACGGTCAGAAAGACGTGCACGTCTGGTGTCCATTCACGTCGACGCCTGGCCCAGCACGAGGTGCCGTTCTGCTCGGTTTGTGAGTGAGCGTGTCAAAGCCCGGGATCTGGTGATCTGCGGTAGCGCGGCTAGGACCAGGTTGGCCCCGTGCTGCACCAGACGACGCAACGGATCGAACACGGCGACCGCCATGGTCGAGCCGGCCTGGTGCCCCCGTCGAGTGCCAGCACGACGTAGGAACCCGGGACCTTGAGTCTTGGGTGGAGCGTGGGTCAAACGACTTCGGCTCTTGCCCACCATCTGGTGGTCATCCAGATCGAAACCAAACTCATGGCGGGGACCAGCGCGAACTGAGCCGGGCTCAGATTGGGCGCTCCCTCGGCTCCTTCCACAGCCATGAGCCCGGGAACAGCGAACGGGAACCAGCCGCCGGCCCCGAACAGCACGGCTACCTGGGCGGCGACGATGACGACCATCAGGGCGCCGATTGCAGGGAGATATCCGCGACCCAGACTGGCCGCATAGCCCATGGTCAATGCGAGAGCCCCAGCCGCCGTGGTGATCAGAAAGAGCCGCACGATGTCCCCGGCGGCCGCATCGATTTCGACTGGCCCTACCTGGGCGACGATCCCGAGAATGAGTGCGACAAGGACGATGACCAGGGCCAGCGCCACGATCCACACACTCAGGACCAAGAACTTTGCCAGAGCGATCGTTGCCCGAGGGACGGTCAGAGCAAACAGCGATGGGAAGGTGCGATCGACGTGTTCCCGTCCGAACCCCCACGCCACCACGACCCCAGCTCCGCCGAACACCGCCACTGCGGCGATCTGATCGACCAGACCCAGATATCCGACCCATCCCTCCCCGATGAGGAATGCTGCGGCCTTGACAGCAATGGCACCGACCCCACCCGACATAGCAACCGAGTAGAAGGCCAGGCCTATCGCCGGCACGAGCAACCCCATGAACGCTGTCGCCACGAGGGTGACCCGGGATCTTCTCAGTTTGAGCCATTCAACCTGCAATGCCGCTCTCATCGCCGGGTCTCCGTGGCGAGGTCGTATCGGTGCACCAGGTCGAAGAAGTGCTGCTCGAGGTCGTTACCGCCGGGATCGAGAGCGCCCACTACTCGGCCCCGGTGCAAGACAGTGATTCGATGGGCAACACGGGCTAGTTGGTCGAGATGGTGACTGGAGACGAAGACGGCTGCTCCGCGCCCGGCGTAGTCGGTGAGGAGCTCGCGCACGAACACCACGCCGGCCGGGTCGAGGGTGTTGGCAGGCTCGTCGAGGACCACCACCGAGGGCCCGTGTACCAGGGCGGAGGCCAGGCCAAGACGTTGCCGGTTCCCCAACGAGAGAGTGGATGCCC
>JBOGEV010000257.1:0-1336 GCA_050742015.1 Acidimicrobiia bacterium | reverse complement strand
ATCTCACCATCAACGCCTCGGCCGCGTCGATCGCCTCCGGCGCCCAGGACAACTGGATCCAACAGTGGGCTTCCCACTTGGAACAGTTCCTCAACATGGGAGGAGGACGGAGCCTGGTGCTGGCCCCCCTCCAGGAGATGAACGGCGACTGGACTCCGTATGGCTGCGACCCGGGCAACTTCATCAATGCCTACCGCCGGGTAGTCGACATCATCCGAGGTCGGGGGATCGACGAGACCCAGGTCCGCTTCGCCTTCGCCCCCAACGGCTGGACCTCGCCGGGTTGCGGCTCGATCGGCAGCTACTACCCGGGCAACTCATACGTCGACGTGATCGGGATCTCGGCCTACCGCTGGGCAGATGGGGCGAGCGTGTCCTCGGTGATGGGCTCCACCGTCAACGAGGTGGCGGGTGCGTTCCCGGGCAAGCCGATCATCATCGCCCAAACCGGGGTATGGCCCTCGGCCACCAAGGACCAGTGGATTCGGGAGATGTTCTCCTGGGCCGCCTCCCATCCCAGCGTGGTCGGCGTCGTCTACTTCAACCACAACAACGGCGCCGTGGCCGGCGAGACCGACTGGCGGGTGTGGATCCCGCCCAATGTCAGTGCCGGCTGGAGGGACGGGATGAGGGCGGGCGGGACCAAATACCAGTGGCCGCTCCGGGACTGGTTCCAACCCGGCCAGCTCAACTTGAGCCTCAACTCGGGCGTGACGCTGTGCTTGGGCAACGCCGACTGTGACACCGTCGCCTTCCAGGACGGCGGTGGCCGGTTCAACATCTGGGACAAGGCGACCACCGGGAAGACTGTCGTGTCGTTCTTCTACGGCAACCCGGGCGACCTCGCCTTCTCCGGTGACTGGAACTGCGACGGGGTCGACACCCCCGGCCTGTACCGGCAGTCCGACGGGTACGTCTACCTGCGCAACTCCAACACGAAGGGGGTGGCCGACATCTCCTTCTTTTTCGGCAACCCGGGCGACATCCCGCTGTCCGGTGACTTCGACAACGACGGGTGCGACTCGGTTTCGATCTACCGGTCGTCGGAACAGCGTTTCTACGTGATCAACCAGCTCGGGTCGAATGACGGTGGGCTGGGCGCGGCAGACTTCTCGTTCGGCTTCGGCAACCCGGGTGACAAGCCCTTCGTCGGCGACTTCAACGGGGACAACGTCGACACCGTCGGGCTGCATCGGGAGTCGACGGGCCTGGTCTACTTCCGAAACTCGAACTCGACCGGGGTGGCCGACAGTCAGTTCATCTACGGCGATCCGGGGGACAAGATCGTCGCCGGCGATTGGGACGGCGATGGCGACGACACCATCGGGGTGTACCG
>JBOGEV010000256.1:0-1446 GCA_050742015.1 Acidimicrobiia bacterium | reverse complement strand
CGGTCACCTTCGGCTACAACGGGGTGATGCGGACCCTGCGGTCCCTGGGGATGGTCGACGGGAGGATGCCGACGGCGACAACCACCACGCTGGTGCGACGCACCACATGGGTGCGGGCACGGCGAGGCGGATTGGTCGAGATCGCCCCGAGGCTCGGTGACCGGGTGGAAGGAGGCGAGGTGGTGGCTCGCATCGCCGATGCCTTTGGAGTGCGGCCGACGATGGTCAAGTCATCCCTGGCGGGTTGGGTCATCGCCCGAACCCTCAACCCTCTGGTCAACCCGGGCGACCCCCTGCTCCAAGTGACGACAGACAAAGGCCCCGACGCCGACGAGCCAGCCGAGCGGAGGGGATGACCAACCGTTTTGGCGCGGAGTTCTAGGACGCCCTGACGATCTCCTCGATCCAGCGGCGACGGATCGAGCGACGCTCCTTGGGGGTGTGACCTCCCCAGACGCCCTCGCTCTGGTTGGTCTCGATCGCCCAGGTGAGACATTCCGAAGAGACCGGGCAGGCGGCGCATATCGCCTTGGCTCGAGCGATCCCGGCCAAGTCCTCGGCATCAGGGAAGAATGACACCTCGTCGACGACGTCGAGACATGCCGCCTCCTCCCGCCACGTGGAGAACCTCACGTCGATAGTCACTGGGCTAACCATCTCTGAACACCGATAAACGCATCATCAAGGCTTTTCGTTCCCGCTTAAGCAGGTAATTGAAACCACTGATTGAAACGTAGACCCACCTGGATAAGCGGGCAATACCCCAGCTGCGTCAGTCAGATGCGGGGACGGCGCCCGGCCCGAGCCGCCCCAATTCCGCCCTCGCCACCGAGCGTCGATGAACCTCATCGGGCCCATCGGCGATCTGGAGCCAACGGCCCATCGAGTAGAACCGGGCAAGGGGGAAGTCCGACGTGAACCCGGCCGCTCCGAAGAGCTGTATCGCCCGATCGGCGACATCGGTGAGCAAGGAAGGCGCGACCACCTTGATCGCCGCGATCTCGGTCCGAGCCGCCTTGACCCCGGCTTCGTCGATGATCCACGCTGTCTTCAGCACCAGGAGCCGGGCCTGCTCGATCCGGATACGGGCGTCGGCGATCCACTCCTGGATGACACCTTGCTCCGACAGAGGGCGTCCGAACGCGGTACGCGCCTGGGAGCGCTGCACCATCAGGTCGAGGCTGCGTTCCGCGGCACCGATGGCACGCATGCAATGGTGGATGCGACCCGGGCCGAGTCTGGCCTGAGCGATGGCGAAACCCCCGCCTTGCTCACCGAGGAGGTTGCCGGCCGGGACCCGTACTTCGTCGAAGAGGATCTGTGGGTGCCCGCCACGGTCCTGGTACCCGAACACCGTCGGCTCCCGCTCCACGACGACCCCCGCGGCGTCCATCGGCACGATCACCATCGACTGGCGGCGGTGCGGGTCGGCGTCCGGATTGGTGA
>JBOGEV010000255.1:0-35848 GCA_050742015.1 Acidimicrobiia bacterium | reverse complement strand
GTTCCGACCCTATGGGGTCGGAACGCCGCGCCAAAACGGTCCTCAAACGGTCCTCCGTCGCCTCGATCGGGATTGCCGGGGATTTCAGGAACCGGGGCTAGCCTGAAAACGTCTCACCGACGATGTCCTCATCCTCCCCACGACACCTGGCGCCACGTCGCGGCCTGCCCAAATGGGCAAAGGTCACGATCATCGTTGTCCTGGTTGTGGCCAATGTCGGCGCGCTCGGGGTTTTCTGGGCGCTCAACACCGGCGAGGACGTGCTCGCGCTGGCCCAGACCGACCACGACGTGGTCAACGAGCTGAGTCAGGCGACCGGGGACTCCTTGACCTTCCTGGTCGTGGGCAGCGACTCACGCGAGGGCATCGACGACCTGACCTTCTTCGGCCCGGCCGGGGGGGAGCGGGGCGACGTGATCATGCTAGTCCACCTCGATCAGGCGACCGGCGACGCCCGAATGCTCTCGGTCCCGCGCGACCTGTGGGTGGACATTCCCGGCAACGGGGAGGGAAAGATCAACGCGGCGTACGCCTACGGAGGTCCCAGCCTCATGGTCCAAACCATCAGGGAGAACCTGGGGATCGACGTCAACCACTATGTGGAGGTCGACTTCGTCGGGTTCATCTCAATGGTGGACGAGCTGGGGGGCATCGAGATGAGCTTCCCGTATCCGGCCCGTGATGCCGCCTCCGGCTTGGCCATCGAGGCCGGCACGCAGATCCTCGATGGGGAACAGGCGCTCGCCTTCGCCCGCTCCAGGAAGTACGAGGAGCTTCAGGACGGGGGTTGGGTCCATGTCGAGGCGACCGATCTCGGCCGGACCCAACGCCAGCAGCAAGTCGTGCGCGCCATCCTCACCGAATTGAAGACCCCGGGCTCGATCGCAGAGGCCGGTCAGATCGCCGGATCGCTGGCACAGCACATGACGGTCGACGGGACCCTCGCCGACTCCTCGGTCGCCTCCCTGGCCTGGAACTTTCGCGGCCTGGTCACCGGCAGCCTCGAGGGGCAAACCCTCCCCGTCTATGGGGACACGGTCGGCGGCGCATCGATCGTTCGCGCCGCGGAGCCGGAAGCCACGGCGGTGGTCGAGGCGTTCCTGGGAGGCCCGGCTGCCGTCGTCGCCGCACCGTTGAAGGTCCAGGTGCTCAACGGCAACGGCGTGACCGGCGCTGCCGGCGAGATGTCCGAGAGGTTGACCGAAGCCGGGTTCGAGATCGCAGGTGTGGGAAACGCCGAGCAGAGGGACTACGACACGACGACGGTCCTGGTCCCGGAGGGGAGCTCGGCGGGGAATCAGATCGTGGGGCAGCTCGGTTTCGGTGTAGTTCAGTTCAGTTCCGTCGATAACGGTTACGACGCCGTTGTGATCGTCGGAGCCGACGCCTCCTGATCGCAACCGGCAGCGATCTACCATGAGGGCCTAATGGACATAGCAATCATCGGCGCCGGCTATGTGGGCCTCGTGACGGGTGGCGGTCTCGCCAGCCTGGGTCATCGGGTCCGTCTCGGCGAGTCGAACGCCCAGCGTGTCGAGCTCCTGCGGGGCGGCGGGGTGCCCATCTACGAACAGGGTTTGCCCGACCTGCTCTCCCGCGCCATCGAGCGCGACCTCCTCACCTTTCACACCTCCAACAAGGAAGCCGTCAGCGGTGCCTCCCTGGTGTTCCTGGCCCTCCCCACCCCGGAAGGCGAGGACGGCAGGGCCGATCTCAAGTATGTCCACGCGGTCGTCGACGAGCTGGCCAACGAGGTCGGCGAAGACACGATCTTCGTGGTCAAGTCCACCGTCCCCCCGGGCACGGTCGCTTCGCTTCGCAAGCGGCTGGCCGACCTCGGAAGCCCGGCCCGGATCGTCTCTCATCCAGAGTTCCTGCGCGAGGGCCAGGCTGTCGACGACTTCCTCGAGCCGGACCGGATCGTGGTCGGAGCATGGGACGAGTCAGACGCCGAGCGCGTCGCGGATCTCTACCGCAGCCTCGATGCCCCTGTGGTCGTCACCGACCCGACTTCGGCCGAGATGATCAAGTACGCATCGAACGCCTACCTGGCGGCGCGGCTCACCTTCGTCAACACCCTGGCCAACGTTTGCGAGGCCGTGGGCGCCGACATCCTCGACGTTGTCGAAGGCTTGGGCATGGACCACCGAATCGGCCCCCACTTCCTCCGACCCGGGCCCGGATACGGGGGGTCGTGTTTCCCCAAGGACACACAGGCCCTCATCGCCGTGGCCGAGGATGCCGGATACGACTTCGAGCTGCTCAGGGCAGTGATCGAAGCCGACGAGGAGCAGCGGCGCCGGGTCGCCGACAAGGTGCGGCAGGCGGCCGGTGGCGGACTTCGAGGGCGCCGGGTCGGCATGTGGGGCATCGCCTTCAAGGCCGGCACCGACGACGTCAGGGAGTCGCCGGCCATGCGCATCGCCGCCTTGCTCCAGGACGAGGGCGCCGAAGTGGTCGCCTACGACCCCGAGGCGAAGACCGATCTCCTCACCATGGCGAGCGACCCGATCGCTGCGGCCACCGAAGCCGATGTCCTCCTGATCGCCACCGAATGGCCCGAGTTCATGACGGTGGACATGTCCCAGGTGTCCTCGGCGATGCGCGGTCATCGGATCGTGGACGCCCGCAACATCCTGGATCCCAAGCAGGTTCGGGCCGTGGGCCTCGACTACTGGGGTCTGGGCCGCCCCGGCGCCTAGACACCATTTCCCCCCGGAGGGGAAGGTGGCGCCGAAGGCGACGGAGGGGGAGTTTTCTCTCCACGCGTGGCCAACATCCCCCTCCCCGGCTTCGTCGGTAGTACTCCCCCCTACCGGGGGAGAAACGGGGGCAGGAGATCCGGTCTGGACAGGGAGAAGAGGGGCTACCGGAACAGATCCTCGTCGGCGGGTCGCACCAGGTCCTGGCCCCGACCCTCGCCCCTGGGCCCCTCGTAGCCGCGGATCAGGGCGGCCGGGATGCCGTCGGCCTTCCCCATGACCAGGTCCGCTGCCGCAGCCAGCTCGTCGGCCACTGCGATCTCGGTGACCTCGAGCTCCCGGCCCATCCAATCGCGGCTCCCCCTGAGGTCGATCACCGCGTCGAGACCGGAGACGCCGATTGCGATGTCGGCGAGGCCCCGTCTCCACGGTCGGCCGAAGGTGTCGGAGATGATGACGGGCAGATCCACACCGAAGCGGCGCTGGAGGCGGACCCGGACTCGATGTGCCGAACGATCCGGGTCATCGGGGAGCAGGATCATTGTGCCCGGCTCGGCGTTGGACCGATCCACCCCGGCATTGGCGCATATGAAGCCGTGTTTCGTCTCGGCGATGATCAAGTTGCCCCGTCGGCGCACGATCGAGACCGCCTCGGATTCCACCAGCGAGCGCTTGAACTCCTCCTCGTCGCCGGTGACGGCCACCACCTTTCCCTCTGCCTTGGAGACGATCTTGTGCGTGACCACCAGGACGTCGCCGTCGCGAGGTGCCAACGGGACCAGCGCATCGCCCAGGATCTCACTGAGCTCGTCACCGTGGGTCACGGCGCCGATACCGATCAGCGGGTGGATCTCGAGGCTCACAGCGCCAGTATCGCCTCGGCCAGACGAGCCGCCTCCGCCCGCCCCGGGATCCTGGTGTCGAGTGCGACGACTGAAACGCCTTCGACCTCGCCAACGTCGGCGTGATCGTCGTCATCGACTACGAGGGTGTCGATGAGCCCCCGATAGGCCGCGATCACTCCTTCGGTCCCGCTTTCGAGACCGAGGTCGGAAAGGACCACATCGGCCGGTCCTTTGAGCGCTTTCCCCCCGATCAGCGGGCTGATCGCGACCACCCGTGGGTGAGTCCGCACGGCTTCGTCGATCGGGTCGAGGGCGAGTATCGGCCAAATCGACAGCGGAGGGTTGGACGGTCCGATGACGACAATGTCGGCGCTCGCGATGGCCTCGACCACGCCTGGGGTCGGGACGGCCGACTCGGCTCCCTCGAATTGGAGGCTTCGGACGTGGTCACGATGCCCCCGGGCGACGAAGTACTCCTGGAAGGTGATCGTCTCCCCCTGATCGATGGTGACCATGGTCCGGATGGGGTCGTTGGAGGCAGGGAAGATCGCCGCGTCGATTCCGAAGCTCTGCCGGATCGTGTCGGTGATGTCGGCAAGTGTGTCCCCGGCGGCGAGCCGCTCGGTTCGATAGATCTTGAGCGCCAGGTCGAGGTCGCCGAGTTGGAACCGGTTGTCGGCCCCGAAGCGCCCGAGCTCGGTGTTGGTGACGAAGCTGTCATCGGCCCGGCCCCACCCCTGGGGGCCCTCGATGCCGGCCAGGGTGTAGGTCATCGTGTCCAGATCGGGCGCCACGTGCAGACCGTGGGTTGGGAGGTCGTCGCCGACATTCACAACCACCCTCAAGTCGACGTTCCCCAGCGCGTCGAGCCCACGTGCCATGCGAGCTCCACCCACCCCACCCGACAGTTCAACCACCTTCAATCGCGACCTCGATATTGCTCAGCGGCCCGGTCCGGTTCACAATGTCCTACCGCATGACTAGTGCTTCAGCTCCGCAGCTCGCGGAGGAATCGACTCCTTTGGTGCCGTCGGACGCGCCTCGCGTCAAGGTGATCGTCACCCTGGTGGAGGGCGCCGACCACGAGGCCGCCCTGGCCACAGTCGATCGGCAAGTGTATGACGGCATCCACGAGGTGGTCGTGATCGGGGAGGCGAACGGCGACCTGCCAACCGGAGTGGGGCGAATTCGAAGCCTCGAAGAGGCGATCGCAGTGACCGGTCATGAGGTCGACTACCTCTGGATCCTCCACTCCGACGCCCGGCCCCGACCCGACGCCCTGGCCGCGCTGGTGGCCGAGGTGGATCGCAACGATGCCTCGCTCGGCGGCTCCAAGCTCCTCCTGGCCGGAACGAGGGACGAGCTCGAGTCGATCGGCAGCGCCACCGACGTCTTCGGCGACCCCTTCTCCGGGCTCGACGAGGGGGAGATCGACCTCCAACAGTACGACGTGGTGCGGGAGGTGGCCTTCGTCTCCTCCGTGTCGATGCTGGTCCGCCGGGACCTGGCCCAGGGATTGCGAGGCCTCGATGAGCTTCTCGAGCCGGTGGCCGCCGGTCTCGACTTCTCCCAGCGGGTTCGTCTCGCCGGTGGCCGCGTGATCACGGTTCCCTCGTCGGAGGTCTACCACCAGGCGCGATGTGAGGAGCGCGGCGCCGGATGGCGGGAGGAAGCCGGCCGGTTGCGTGCGATGCTCAAGGCCTACCGCCCGGTCACATTGCTCTGGGTTGTGCCCTTCGACCTCCTGGTCTCGTTGCTCGACTCCCTGGCCAACCTCCTCCTCTTTCGCTGGAGGGTCGGGGCAAGGCATGCCATGTCATGGCTGTGGAACATCTGGAACCTCCCCTCGACGATCGCCGAACGCCGGCGCTTCCGCCAGGTCCGGGCCCACGGCGACGAGGAGCTGTTCAGGTTCCAGTCGAGGGGGTCGGTCCGCCTTCGTGAGGTCGGTTCCGAGCTCACTGATCGCATCCTCTCGATATTCGACGACGACCAGGCCCTGGCCCGTGGGACGAGACGTGTGTGGTCCAGCCCGGGCATCTGGGGAGCCGTGCTGGCTGCGGTGGTCGTTGTGGGCGCCTCGTGGTCTTTGTTCTTCGCCGGTGTCCCCAACAGCGGCTTCAGCTTCCCCTTCGAGCCGCCGACTGTCGCCCTCGACCGCTTCCTGGCTGGATGGAACGACTCGGGGCTCGGATCGGCAGACGCGGTGCACCCGGCGGTCGGTTTCACCTCGCTGATCTCCTTCGTCTGGTTCGGCACCGAGGGAGCGGCCCGCACCATCGTCACCATCGTCTTTGCCGTGACTGCAGTCCTCGGGATGGGGCGACTTGCCGGGCGTCTCGGGTTCAGGGGCCCCGGCCGGTACCTGTCGGGTCTGGTGATCCTGGCGGGACCGGGAACGGCTTTGATCGTGGGCGCCGGGTCCTGGCTGGCCCTGGGCGCCGCCGCCTTCTTGCCCTGGGCGGTGCGGTCGGTGATCCTTCATCCCGATGACCGGGGCAAGAGCTGGCTCACCCACATCGGCTGGGCCCTGCTCTGGACCATCCTCCTGACCGCCGTCTCCCCGGTCCTCGGAATTGTCCCGCTGGGCGCCGCATTGTTGTGGCGTTTGGTGGGGGGGAGCCGGTCCTCGCTCCGACTCGGACTGGCCTCGATCCTGGCCGGCGTCGTGGCGGTCGGGTTCGTCTACGACGACCAAGGGTGGCTGCTCGACGTCGATCGACGGCTCGGATTGACCGTTCCCGACTGGTGGCCGGTCCTGATCGCGGTCGCCGCGATCCCGCTCATGCTGATCGAGGGCCGGACCCGCCGTCTTGCTTTCTTCGGGGCCGTTGTCGGGCTGGGCGGCCTTCTCTTGGTCAGGGCGCCGTTCGGGGGCCCCGGGCTGGAAGAGGCGTCGCTGGTCATGGGCTCGTTCGGTTCGGCGATCGTCGTCGCTGCGGCACTGGATCGGCTCAGCATCGAGCCGCGGCGTCTCCTAGCCTCGCTCAGCGCAGCGGCGATTCTGCTGTTGTCGGTATATGCCCTCTTCGATGGCCGGCTGGGGCTTCCCCCGGGTGACGTCAATGACCGTCTGGCATTCGCCTCGACGTTGGCCGATCAGGGCAGCCCGGGGCGCGTGCTCGTCGTCTCTGCCGATCGCAGCCTCATCCCCGGGGAGGCGCGGCCTGGGCCTGGCCTCTGGTACCGCACCCTCGACGGCCAGGGGACGACCATCGACGAGGTCTGGCTGCCAGAGCCACAGCCCGGGGATCAGCAGCTTCACGGTGCGATCCAGAGAATCGCAAGCGGGGCCGAGCTGCGTCCCGGTCGGCTGCTTGCCGAATTCTCGATCGCCTGGGTGGTGGTGAACGGGGAAGAGTCGCCTCTCGATTCGATTCTCGCCTCGCAGTTGGACCTGCTGCCCATCCCTCTGGCCACGGGATCCCAGGTGCTCGAGAACCCCGACGCGGAGCCCCTTGCTGAAGTCACCGAGGGCGTCGTGTGGCAAAGAGATGGAACCGGGTTCGCTGGTGCGCCGGCGGGGGAGAGGGCATCGCTGAGGGTCAGCTACTCCGATGGCTGGAGTCCCCAGCCCGAGCTAGTCGACTGGTTCACCACCGTTGCGGCCGCCGACGGGTCGGCCGCTTTTGCCGCCGGTGGCTATCTGAGGCTGGCCCCTTATCTCGCACTTGGCCTCCTGCTTGGGGCCTTCGGGCTGGTGGTTTGGGGAAAGGTGAGAAGTTGATCAAGGCCGTGTTCGCCCTGATCGTCGCCGCTTTGACGGCCGCAGTGCTGATCGTCCCAGGTCAGCAACCGCCCTTGCCCGGCGCCGTCGCGGCCGTGGACCCGCCCTCGGTGGCGGTGTGCCCGGTGGACGAGGGGAGCGGCCGGAACACCACCATCGGGATCGCCTCCGGCATCAACGGCGAGGGCCGGTTCACTGCATTCGCCGGAGGGGTCTCCGCCGGTTCCACCGAGTTCTCCACCGGCGCATCAGGCTCGGCTGCCATCGCTTTGGCCGACGTCGCGCCTGTGGGAACGGCTGCAGGGTTGGCCGAACTGCCCGGTCCCGACGTGGCGGCCGCCTCGTTGTTGCTGAGTGCGGAGACCGTTGCCGTTGAGACATGTGTTGCCACCCCGATCCAGCAGACCCTGCTCGCCGGCGGCTCGACGATCAGTGGCGAGGATTATCAAGTGCAGCTGATGAACCCATACGCCGGCGAGGCTGTGGTCGACCTGGTCGTCTATTCGGAGTCGGGTCTGGAGTCGATTCCCCAACTCCGTGGGATCTCGGTCCCTTCCCGCTCTTCGGTTCTGACCGACCTCTCGGAGTTGCTGCCAGGGCGGGAATCCCTAGCGATCACAGTTCAAGTGGTCAGTGGCAGCGTCATGGCGGCGGGTCGATTCGGGGTCGGGGCCGACGTCGCTCTCTGGCATTCGGTGCCGCCCGCGCTCGATTGGTACGTGCCGGTGCCCGCCACCGGGATCGGGGGCGAGATCGTCGTCTCGACCGGTGTTGGGGCGGAGGTGACTTTCCAGATCGATGTCTACGGGCCGCAGGGCGTGATCGAGGCCTTTTCGGAAGGCGTCGTTCCTGCTCGCGGCTCGACAGTCGTCTCTCTGGCCGACCTCGGGCTGGAGGCGGCGTCGGCGGTCAGAGTGATCTCCACTCAGCCGGTCGGTGTGTTCCTACGCAGCGTCGCCGAGACCGGGGTCGCCATCTCGAGTGGATCCCCCGTCAGCGCAGCACGATGGCTTCTGCCTGGTGCCGGTTTGGCCCCTGGGAGCACCGGGAGCGCGGTGGTGCTCAACGCCGGGCTCGAGGAGGCGACGGTCGTGGTGACAGCTCTCCGAGACCAATCGGTGGCAAACGAGTATCCCGTCCCGGCCGGGGCGGTCCTCGAGGTGCCCGCTGTCGAAGGAGGTGCCAACGCCTACACCGTCAAAGGCGAGGGCTCACTGGTGCCGTTGTGGGTGACAACCACGCCCACTGGCGCCGCCTACAGCATCGGTGTCCCCCTCCTCGATGAGTGAGGTCTGGCTCAGGCTCGCGATCGTCGCCGGCGCTGTTCTGGTGACGCTCGGCTTGGTCGTCTTGCTGCGTCACCGGCAAGCCGAGCCTGCTTCTGTCGGGGCCAGAGGGCTGAGAACCGGGATATACCTCTTTTCGTCGTCCAGCTGTGTCGACTGCCTCACGGCACGGGGAAAGCTCGAGGATGCCCTCGGGGCCTCCGGCTTCGTCGAGATCCTGTGGGAGGACGAGCCTGAGCTCTTCGCCGACCTCGGGATCGACGTCGTTCCATGCACGATCGTGGTTTCCGCCGACGGGTCGGCGGCGCGCTATCCCGGTGCGCCGGAAAAGGCGTTCGAAGGGTTCAATCCTTGAACAGGGAGGCCGCAACTTCTACCGTTTCCGGCATGATTCTCAGTTGTGCCCGATGTGGCTCGCCGGCTGCCGCCGTCATGACGTTCTCCTATCCGGAGAGTTCGGTGTGGATGGATGACCTCGTGAACGGTCTGGAGCGACACGGGTACGCCATGTGTGCGGACCATGCCGATCGCATGATCCCGCCCATGGGGTGGACCCTGACCGACCGACGCACCGTCACCCGGCTGTTCGCCCCGCTCTCCGTGGCCTGATGGCCCTCGACCGCGATCTGCTGGATGCGGTCAAAGATCTCGACGAGCACGACCTGCGTCGTCTCCTGATCCTGACCCGGGCCCAGCTCCAGGGATCGGGTGCCCTCACCGGGGACGACCATCCGCAAGTGCATCTCCGCCAGCAGTCGGTCCGGTGTGGGAAGTCGGGGTGCACCCGATGCCCGCATGGGCCGTATTGGTACGCCTATTGGACCGAAAACGGTCGTCGCAGGAGCCGATATGTTGGCCGTCTCCTCGACGAGGATGCATTGTTGTAAGTGACCGGCAGTCGTACGATATCCCCCTGCCCAGTGTTGAGATGAGATGAACTGTCCACAGTGCTCAGCGCCTGAAGTGATCGAGATCGAGCACGTCCTCCCGGACGGCACTCAAGTGCTCTTTTTCGCGTGTCACAACTGCGAGGAGAAGTGGTGGAACCGGGACGGCGAGGACATCGACATCACGCAGGTCCTGGAGATCGTCCGACAGCATCGAGCGTGACCTCACCCCGGGCATCCTTCAGAGACAACCCCTGGCCCATCATCCTCACCCTGGCCGGGATCTCCCTCGTCATCTTCGTGGTGATGAACCCTTGGTGGATCGTCTCCTCCACCACCCCGACCGGGGGAGACATGGGAGCCCACGTCCTCGGTCCGGCCTACCTCAGGGACACCCTCCTCCCCGAAGGCAGGATCCTGGGTTGGTCCAACGACTGGTTTGCCGGGTTCCCCGCCTTCTACTTCTACTTCCCGCTGCCATCACTGACCATCGTCTTCTTCGATCTGTTCCTGCCCTATGGCGTGGCGTTCAAGATCGTCACCGTCATGGGTCTGCTCGCCACACCACCGGCGGCCTATTACCTCGCCCGTTCGATGAAGCTGGGAAAGCAGATCTCGTTGGTGGCGGCCGGGGCCGGGGTGGTGTTCGCCTTCTTCGAGAGTTATTCGATCTACGGGGGCAATATCGCCTCCACCCTGGCCGGTGAGTTCGCCTACTCCTGGTCCTTCGCTCTGTCTCTGCTCTATCTGGGACTGTTGATCCGGGCGGTGCGCGACGACCGGAAGTACCTCAAATGGGCGGCGCTCGCGCTGGCCGCCACCGCCCTGTCCCATGTCCTGACCACCATCGTCGTGGTATTCGCCTCCCTCTTCGTGCTGCCGTGGAGGAAGGGCTTCTGGCGAACCCTGGCCATTTGGGCGTGGGGGTTTGCCATCGCTGCCTTCTGGGCCCTGCCCCTGGTGGCCCGGATCGGGTTCACCTCGGACATGTCATGGACCCCCCTGTCCCGTTGGGAGGAGATCTTCCCGGTCGAGCTGTGGCTGCTGCTCCCGCTGGCCATCCCGGGGGCGGTGTGGATCAGCCGGCGCACATCGAGGGCGGCCCCCTTGCTGGCGGCGACGATCCTGCCCGTCCTCTACTTCCCCCTTCCCCACATCATGCCGGAGCTGCTGCCTTCGGTCTTCGGCGGGGAGCGTTGGAAGCTGTGGAACGGCCGGCTCCTGCCCTATTGGTACTTCGGTGTCGCCTTCTTCGCCGCGGTGGGGGTAGGCGCAGCCGTGGTCTGGCTCTCGAGGAGGCTCCCCTCCCGCATCTCCGCCTACTGGCCGCGGGCCCTCATCGCCCTCATCACCGTGGTGGCCAGCTCCCTGGTCGCCGACTCGACCGACTTCCCGGTCTGGGCCTGGGTCCCGGTGGCCGTGGCTGGTGCCCTCCTGATCGGCGTTTCTTTCATGTGGGACTCCAGCCTCTCCACGCGGACCTTCCTCATCGGGACCACGGTCGCGATAGTCGTCCTGGGTGCCCTCTCCGGGGTGACGTTCGTCGACGGGTGGGCGAAATGGAACTACTCGGGTTATGAGTCGAAGGGCCCCTGGCCCGAATACGAGGCACTGATGGCCGAGATCGACACCCTCCCCGAGGGAAGGGTGCACTGGGAGGCGAACAACGAGGCGTTGAACCAGTACGGGACACCGATGTCGCCGATGCTGATCCCGTATTGGACAGAAGGGTCACATCCCTCGATGGAAGGGCTCTATTTCGAGTCCTCCCTGACCACCCCGTTCCATTTCATCAACTCCTCGGAGATGTCCGAGAAGCCTTCGAACCCGATCCCGGGTCTCACCTATCACACCGGGGAGATGGACCGAGGGCTGAAGCATCTGGAGCTGTTCGGAGTCGACTACTACGTCTCGGTGACGCCGGAGGCGACGGAGCGTGCTGACGGGTTCACCGAGATGACCAAGCTGACCACCACCGGGCCATTCAGCATCTATCAGCTGCCCGAGACCGAGCTGGTCGAGGCGGCCACCTTCCTACCCGCGGTGTACGAGGTGCCCGAGCACGGCATCCTCGACTCCCTCACCGGTGCATCCACGGTCACCGGTTCCGACGGGCAGGAGTTGCCCAGCTTCTTCGACATGGCCCTCCAGTGGTACGAGGACGTGGACAATCTCGACCGTTGGGTGGTGACCGATGGGCCCGAGGAATGGCCCCGAATCGAGTCGATCGAGGAACGGCCCAACGTTCCCCTCGACACGCCCGAGAACGCGGTGAGCGACATCGTCGTCGACAACCACCGGATCTCCTTCACCACCACCGCAATTGGCGTCCCCCACTTGGTCAAAGTCTCCTATTTCCCGAACTGGGAGGCTCGGGGAGCGGAGGGCCCCTGGCGGGCGACGCCATCCTTGATGGTCGTGGTGCCCACCAGCGAACAGGTCGTCCTCGAGTTCGAGGACACCTGGGCCGAGAACGGGGGCAAGGTGGCGAGCGCCGTGGGCTTGGTGGCGCTAGCCGGCGTCGGCGTCTGGGGTGTGCGCCGCCGCCGGACTTGATGCCTCGGCGGCGAGTGTGTGCCGGATCCTGAACAGACCCTGGATCGTGCGCGGGACCCGCTTCACCAGTGAGGAGCGGGCCACTCGGATCTCCTCCACCACTACCGGAACCTCGGCGATCCGGTAGCCGGCTCGCTCGGCCCGCACCACCAACTCGGTGTCGAACAGGTCCTGTCGGCTGACCACCGAGGGAGCGATGTCGGCGACCAGGGGCCGACGGAAGGCCTTCATGCCGTGGGTGTCGGTCACCCTCGAGGACAGGATGGTCCGGAGCAACAGATTGAAGACACGGGTGGCGATGCGTCGGAGCAGTGGCCGTCGATCCTCCGAGCCCGGGTCGCGCTTGGAGGCGATGACCAGATCGATCTGGTCCAGGTCGAGGACCCTCTTCAGGAAATCGGCTGAGAAATAGTCGATGTCGAAGTTGACCACCCATTCCCCATCGGCCTCGAGGAAGCCGTGTCTCATCGCCGCCCCGTAGTCCGCCTCTTCGAGGGAGAGGACCGTGACCGGATGCTCGCCGGCAACCCGGGTCGTCACCTCGGCGGTGCCGTCTGTGGAGCCGTTCTCGACGATCAGGATGCAATATGTCTCGCCGAGACTCTCCATCTGCTCGATCAAAGCCGGGACCGCCCTGGGGATGAATGCGGCCTCGTTGTACACCGGGACCACGATCGAGAAGGTGGGGCTCATCGAAGGCGGCAAGTGTAGGAATGAGCAAGGGCTAGGCCCACCCCTACAATCCGCCGCCGATGAGCCCCGACACCGTGTTCAAGGCCTATGACATTCGCGGCCGCACCGATAACGGCGAGTTGGACCCGGAGCTCTACCGGCTGGTGGGAAGTGCTTTTGTCTCGCTGGTCGACGGCGGCGATGTGGCGGTGGGACGTGACTGCCGGGAGTCCTCGGACGGCCTGTTCGAGGGTCTGGTAGCGGGGATCACTTCGGCGGGCGCCGACGTGGTCGATCTGGGCCAGGTGCCCACCGATCTCGTCTACTTCTACTCGGGTCGGCACTCGGTCCCGGGGGCGATAATCACGGCCTCACACAACCCGCCCCAATACAACGGTCTGAAGCTGTGCCGGGCCGGGGCCGCACCGGTCGGAGCCGATACCGGCCTGGGTGAGATCAAGACCGACGTCATCGCCGGGAATGCCGCCGTCGCCTCGAGGGTGGGCTCGGTTCGCCAGGTCGACGCCATCGACGACTACGTAGACCATCTCCTGGCGATCGTCGACGCATCGTCGATCGGTCCACTGCGGGTAGCCGTCGACGGTGGCAACGGGATGGCCGGGGTCACGATCGACAAGGTTTTCGCCCATCTCGAAGCAACTCTGGACGGCCTCTATCTCGAGCCCGACGGGACTTTCCCCAACCACCCGGCGGACCCGATCCAACCGGAGAACCTCGAGGATCTGATCACGATGGTGGCCGACGGCGGCCACGACATCGGTGTCGCCTTCGACGGTGACGCCGACCGTGCCTTCTTCATCGACGACCGGGCACAGGCGGTCAGCGGGAGCACGGTCACCGCGCTCATCGCGCGCTGGATGCTGGCGGACCGTCCCGGGGCCTCGATAATCCACAACCTGATCACCTCCCGCGCCGTGCCCGAGACCGTGCGCGCGGCTGGTGGGACGCCGATCCGGACCCGGGTCGGTCATTCCTACATCAAGCAGGTCATGGCCGAGTCGGGTGCCGTGTTCGGAGGAGAGCACAGCGGCCACTACTACTTCGCCGACAACTACCGGGCCGACTCGGGGATGCTGGCCATGCTGATCCTGCTCCGGGTGATCTCCGAGGATGGGCGGCCGCTTTCGGCCCTGCGAGCGGAGGTGGAGCCCTACGCCGCCTCGGGTGAGCTCAACTTCGTCGTGGCCGACCCCGAGGCGTCGATCGCCCGGGTCGAGGCCAGGTTCCCCGACGCCGAGACAGACCACGTCGACGGGTTGTCGATGGATCTGGGGGATGTCTGGTTCAATCTGCGCCCCTCCAACACCGAGCCGCTCCTGCGGCTCAACGTCGAGGCCCGCGACGTGAAGGCCCTCGAAGAGGCGGTGGCGGAGTTGACTGCAACCCTCGAGGAGAACCGATGAGCCTGATCGACCCCCAACTGGCCGCCATCCTGGTCTGCCCGGTGGACAAGTCCGACCTGACTGAGGATGAGGCCACATCGCACCTGGTCTGCACCGAGTGCGGTCGTCGCTACCCGGTGCGGGACGGGATCCCCGTGATGCTGGTCGAGGAGGCCGAGGGAGGGCCCGATGAGTGACATGTTGGAGATGATCCGCACCTTCGGCGACCAGCTGCGCTGGGCTCGGGACCTCGAGGTCCCTGACATCGCTCCCAACCCCGAGGTCCTGGTCGGCGGCATGGGCGGCTCGGGGATCGCAGGCGATTTCGGTGCCGCCCTGGCGGCCGACACCGAGGGAAGGGTGACGGTGCACAAGGGCTACTCACCACTTCCCGGCTGGGTGACACGGGTGAAGCCGGCAGTGGTGGCGGCGTCCTATTCGGGAAACACGGAGGAGACCCTGGATCTGGTCGGGGCGGCACAGGCCGCTGGGTTGCCGATAGTGACGATCACCACCGGAGGTCGGCTCGCCGAGCTCTCGACCGAGAACAGGTGGCCGAGCATCGCGGTTCCTGCCGGGCTGCAGCCGCGTGCCGCCGTTGGCTACATGGCCGGGGCGGTTGCCCGGCTCCTCGCCTCGTTCGGGGTGCTGCCCGATCAGCGGGCTCCATTGTACGAGGCTGCCGACCTCGTCGACGCCGCGGTCACCGAGGGCTCGGAGACCTGGGAGACTGCATCGAGTTTGGCCAAGGGCCTGGTGGGACGGGTCACCATCGTCTACGGGGGCGGCCCGATCAGCGGCACCGCCGCCCAACGTTGGAAGACCCAGATCAACGAGAACGCCAAGATGCCCGCCTGGTGGTCATTGCTTCCCGAGTTGGACCACAATGAGATCGTCGGATGGGAGACTCTCCCGACGGTGACCAAGGAACTGGTCGGGGTCATCGCGCTCACCGACGTCGCCGATCACGACCGGGTTCGGGCCCGTCTCGAGCACACCTCGGCGCTGACCGAGTTCGCGGTGCCATGGCTGGGCCGGGTGGCTGCCGGAGGCGATTCGCCGCTGGCACGTCTGATGTCGCTGACTGTGTGTGGTGACCTGGTGTCATGGATGCTGGCCGTCGAGGCGGGGGTCGACCCGGTGCCGGTGGAGACAATCGAGAAACTGAAAAAGCTACTGGTGAAGGACTGAGATGAACTACGACATTGCCAACCCTGCTCTCGCCGAGGACGGCGCCCGAAGAGTCGAATGGGCCGGGCGCCGGATGCAGGTGCTGGCCACCGTGCGGGAGCGTTTCGCCAAGGAGAAGCCCCTGGACGGGCTGATTGTCGCCGCCTGTCTCCACGTGACCGCGGAGACGGCAAACCTGATGCTCGCCCTGCGTGATGGCGGGGCAGAGCCACTTCTCTGTGCCTCCAACCCGCTCTCGACCCAGGACGATGTGGCTGCGGCCCTGGTGGCCGAAGGCATCCCGGTCTTCGCTATCCGAGGTGAGGACTCCGACACCTACTACAAGCACATCCACGCCACCCTCGATCATGCTCCCGCCATCACCATGGACGATGGGGCCGATCTGGCAACGCTGCTCCACACCGATCGCCGTGACATCGAGGTGATCGGGTCCACCGAGGAGACCACGACCGGAGTCATCCGCCTCAAGGCGATGGCCGCCGACGGGACCTTGCGGGTGCCGGTGGTGGCGGTCAACGACTCTGCTACCAAACACCTCTTCGACAACCATTACGGCACCGGGCAGTCGGCCATCGACGGGATCATCCGAGCCACCAACGTCCTGCTTGCCGGCCAGAACATGGTGGTCGTCGGGTACGGGGACTGTGGCCGCGGAGTGGCCAAGCGGGCAGACGGGCTCGGGGCCAAGGTCATCGTGGTCGAGGTCGACCCGGTGCGGGCGCTGGCCGCGGCCATGGACGGCTTCCGGGTGATGACCGCCGCCGAAGCGGCCCGGGTGGGCGACATTTTTGTGACGGTGACCGGGAACAAGCACGTTCTGCGCATGGAGCACTTCGACGTGATGAAGGACGGAGTGATCCTCGCCAATGCCGGTCATTTCGACATCGAGCTCGACCTGGCCGCGCTGCGGGCAGCGTCCTCGGCCAAGCGCAACATCCGCAACAACCTGGACGAGTTCGAACTGTCCGACGGGCGACGCATCCTGGTCGCCGCCGAGGGGCGGCTGGTCAACCTGGGGGCGGCCGAGGGTCACCCGGCCGACGTGATGGACATGTCATTCTCCAACCAGGCGCTGGCGGCCGAGTACCTCGCCCAGAATGTCGATAGCCTCGAGGCGAAGATCTACACGTTGCCTGCCGAGATCGACGCCGAGGTGGCCCGGATCAAGCTGGAGCATCTCGGAGGTGGCCTCGACACCCTCACCGAGGAGCAGGTCGCCTATCTCGCCGGATGGCAGGAGGGCACTGGCTGATAGTCAGGCCCGGCTTCGCCGGTACTCCCCCCTGCGGGTGGAGAAACGGGTCGGAGGAGGCGTTTTCTCGTTTCGCGTGGCACCGGAATCCCCCCTCCGTCGGCGCGCGACTTGTCACACCGTCCGCTTACGTTGACGACCATGCTCTGTCAGGCCTGCCACAAGCCGTCGCCGGGGTTTCTCTGCGCTCGATGCAGTGCTGGTCTGCGGCCTGCGCCGGAGCGGGTCCTCGAGGGCGGGATTCGGCTGGTCGCCGCCTTCGAGCACGAAGGTGTCGCCAGGGAACTGATCCATGGTCTCAAGTATCGGGGGCTGGTCCGGTTCGCCGATCTGGTGGTTGAGAGGATCGCCGACCGTGTGCCGCATCTTCCGATCGTCGCGGTGCCCCGGACCTGGTCCCGTCAGATCCGGTATGGGGTCGACCCGGCCCGTGAGATCGGTCTGAGACTGGCTCGCATTCTCGATGTGCCGCTCTGGGACCTTCTCCTTCCCCCGATCCATGCCCGAAGACGGGCTGGCGGCGATCACTCCCGACCTGCATCCGTCCTGCGGGCGCCGAGAACGCCCAGCGGCTCGTTTGTCTTGGTCGATGATGTGGTCACCACCGGGGCAACGGCGCTGTCTGCGGGAAGAACCTTGGGTATGAGCCGATTGGCCCTTGTGCTTTCGGCCACTGCGGCCGATACGGTGTCTAGTCCGCGAGTTTGAACCGGAGTGGAAATGAAGTACCGGCACGCCACTACAGGGGGACGCGTCTCATGGCCTCAGTAGTGATAGTCGACGACGCCGAGCTCTTTCGAGAGGCGCTGCGCGCTGCCTTCTCACAAGAGGGGTTCGAGGTCAAGGCGGTCGCCGCCGACGCGATGCGAGCGATCGACATGGCCAAGGAACACAAGCCCGACTTGGTCATGCTCGACCTGCTGATGCCCGGCATGTCGGGAATCGAGGTCGTCGGGGCAATCGTCAAGTCGGTCCCCGGGACGAAGGTGGTCCTTCTCACCTCGAGCGAGTCGGCCAAAGACCTGTTGGCTGCGGTGAAGGCCGGGGCTTCGGGCTATCTGACCAAGGACACCCCGCTGCCCCGGCTGGTAGCTGCCATGCACGATGTGTTGAACGGGGGAGCGGCCCTGTCCCCGGCAATGGGAGGGAAGCTGTTCGCGGCGCTCCGTGACCTGCTCCGCCATCACGGTGAGGCGGTCGCCCGTAGCCCTGAGCTGACCGGACGCGAGCTCGAGATACTGGGCCACGTGGGGGCCGGCAAGACCTCCAAGGAGATCGCCTCCGAGCTCTTCATATCCGAGAACACGGTCCGCAACCACGTGCGCAACGTGCTCGACAAGCTTGGTCTCAAGTCCCGGTTCGAGGCGGTCACGTGGGCGCAGCGCGAAGGCCTGATCGACATCCGCTGACTGCGAACCTAATGCATGGCGTCACGCATGCGTGACGTCCTGCATAAAGCTTGGAAAGCAATCCCCGGAGTTTCGTTCTGTGCGGGTTCGCGCGGCTCAACGCGCGGTAGACCAGCGCAGAACGTCTATCGGGATGGGCCAATTCGGGGCCGCCGGTAGCATGGAGGCCCAATGCCAATCCTCTCCAAGGTCCTGCGTGCCGGAGAAGGCAAGACACTCAGACAGTTCCAGGGCATCGTCGCTGCGGTCAACGAGGCCGAGCCCCGGTTCGAGGCACTCTCCGACCAGGACCTGACCGCCAAGACAACTGACCTTCGAAATCGGGCCCGGGCGGGGGAGTCTCTCGACGATCTGCAGGTCGAGGCCTTCGCCACCGTGCGCGAGGCGGCGAAGCGGGTCCTCGGTCAGCGTCATTTCGACGTCCAGATCATCGGTGCCGCCGCCCTGCACAGGGGAATGGTCGCCGAGATGAAGACCGGTGAGGGAAAGACGCTGGTCTCGACCATGCCCGCCTATCTCAATGCCCTCGGCGGCGACGGGGTCCATCTGGTCACGGTCAACGACTACCTGGCCTCACGTGACGCCGAGTGGATGGGGGCGGTCCACCGGTTCCTCGGGCTGACAGTGGGCTTGATCCAGAACGGGATGCCCCCGGCCGACCGTCATCCGGCCTATGGCTCCGATATCACGTACGGCACCAACAACGAGTTCGGGTTCGATTACCTGCGGGACAACATGGCGATGCGCGCCGCCGACCGGGTGCAGCGCGGCCACACCTATGCCATCGTCGACGAGGTCGACTCGATCCTGATCGACGAGGCACGAACCCCGCTCATCATCTCGGGCCGTGTTTCGGACAGCGCCAAGTGGTATCGCGACTTCGCCAAGATCGCCAACCGTCTCCAGCCTGACATCCACTACGAGGTGGACGAGCGCAAGCGCCAGGTGCTCACCACCGAGGAGGGTGTGGCCCGGGTGGAGCAGGTTCTCGGAGTGGAGAACCTGTTCGACCATGCCGCAGTCGACTTCGTCCATCATCTGGAAGCCGCACTCAAGGCCAAGGAGTTGTTCCTGAGAGATGACGACTATCTGATCGACCACGGCGAGGTGAAGATTGTCGACGAGTTCACAGGTCGGGTCCTCGAGGGCCGTCGGTACTCAGAGGGCCTCCATCAGGCGATCGAGGCCAAAGAAGGTGTGGCCATCAAGGAGGAGAACCAGACGCTGGCCACCATCACCCTCCAGAACTACTTCCGCCTCTACGACAAGCTGGCGGGCATGACAGGCACCGCCGAGACCGAGGCCGCGGAGCTGGCCCAGATCTACTCCCTCGAGGTGATCGCGGTGCCTACCAACGAGCCGGTTGCCCGTGATGACGAAGGCGACCTCGTCTACAAGACCGAAAACGGGAAATTCGCCGCCGTGGTGGCCGATGTCGCCGCCCGGACCGAGATCGGCCAGCCCGTCCTCCTGGGAACGGTGTCAATCGAGAAGTCGGAGAAGCTGTCCAAAGAGCTGGACAGACACGGGATCGCCCACGAGGTCCTCAACGCCAAGCAGCATTCCAGGGAGGCCGACATCATCGCCCAGGCCGGGAGGCCGGGGGCGGTCACCGTGGCCACCAACATGGCCGGTCGTGGTGTCGACATCAAGCTCGGCGGCAATCCCGACGGCATGGCGCGGACCGAGCTCAAGAAACGGGGGGTCACCCACGACGATCCCTCCTACGAGGAGCTCGAGGCGAAGCTGACCGAGGAGTTCGAGAATCAGATCGCACCCGACAATCAACTCGTGATCGACGCGGGCGGCCTCTATGTCGTGGGCACCGAGCGTCACGAGTCGCGACGGATCGACAATCAGCTCCGCGGTCGTTCCGGGCGTCAGGGCGACCCCGGGGAGTCCCGGTTCTATCTCTCGCTCGAGGATGAACTGATGCGCCGCTTCCAGGGGGAGTGGGTCACCGGGATCATGGACCGGCTCCGCCTCCCCGAGGACCAGCCGATCGAGGCCAACATGGTGTCCAAGGCGATCGAGCGAGCCCAGCGCCAGGTCGAGTCGCAGAACTTCGAGATCCGCAAGAACGTCCTCAAGTACGACGAGGTGATGAACCGGCAGCGCCAGGTCATCTACGACTGGAGACGCTCGATCCTGGAAGGGACTGCCGGAGACGACCTGGTCGGGGACTGGATCGAGACCGCCGTCACCGAGGTGGTCGAGGCCGAGGTCTCGTCGGACGTCCCCAGATCGAATTGGGATTGGGAAGCGCTGCAGCGGGAGCTGCTCCAGGTCTACCCGACTGCGATCGACTCCTCGACGGTCAGCGGTGGCGCCGACGCCGTGATCGAGTTCGTAGTCGAGGAGGCGCTGGACGCCTATGCCAAGCGCGAAGAGGAGCTCGGCTCGGAAGTGCTGCGTCAGGTGGAGCGCTCGGTGATGCTCTCCGTGATCGACAACAAGTGGCGGGAGCATCTGTCCGAGATGGACTACCTCCGCGCCGGGATCGGTCTGCGGGCCATGGGGCAGAGAGACCCACTCACGGAATACCAGCGCGAGGCCTACGACATGTTCACC
Organism: Acidimicrobiia bacterium; assembly: GCA_050742015.1. Classification (GTDB taxonomy): domain Bacteria; phylum Actinomycetota; class Acidimicrobiia; order Spongiisociales; family ZC4RG35; genus JARDZU01. Next base: position 15,347 of record JBOGEV010000255.1, on the reverse strand, counting down.
GAGCTCGTCGAGTCGGTGAAACGGGACGCGGTCCGTTATCTGTTCCGGGTCGAGCTGGCCAAGCCCAAGACCGAGCCTCAGCGGGTCGAGGCCAATCCCACCGGCGGCAAGGCCACCAAGCAGGCGGTCTCTGACAAGATCGGTCGCAACGACCCCTGCCCCTGCGGCTCCGGCAAGAAGTACAAGAGGTGCCATGGAGCTGCCTGAGGGCAGCTCCATGCCACCGTTCTTCGTTCTACGTCCTACGTTCTGCGTATGAGCCTCGAAATCACGGATCCCAAGGCGGCCCTGGCCGAGCTGCGCAAGCGGCTGGATGAGGCGCGCGAGTTCCTCGATCTGGACACCAAGGAGAAGGAGCTGGCCGAGCTCAGGGACCGAGCCTCGGCCCCCGACCTGTGGGATGACCAGGACGAAGCCCGCATCGTGAGTCAGCGACTGGCCCGCTATGAGGCTCTCTTCGACATGGTCGCCAACCTCACTTCCAAGATCGACGACGCCGAGGTGCTCCTCGAGCTGGCGGACGAGGCCGGCGATGCCGCCTCGCGCGGCGAGGCCCTGGAGGAGTTGTCCCAGGTCTCGGGGGAGCTCGACGCGCTGGAGCTGGAATCGCTGTTCTACGACGAATACGACGAGGCCGACGCCATTCTCAGCGTCCACGCCGGAGCAGGGGGAGTCGACGCCCAGGACTGGGCGGAGATGATGGCCCGGATGTACCAGCGCTTCCTGACCGATTCGGGCTTCACCTACACGGTGGAGGAGGTGACCGAGGGCGAAGAGGCCGGGATCAAGACGGCAACGTTCACCATCAAAGGGGACCGTGCCTACGGAACTCTGGAGTCGGAGAGAGGAGTGCACCGCCTGGTCCGGATCAGTCCTTTCGACTCCAATGCCCGCCGGCACACGTCATTCGCGGCGGTGGACGTGGTCCCCGACCTGGGTGATCAGGCAAAAGTGGAGATCAACGAGGACGATCTCCGCATCGACACCTATCGCTCCCAGGGGGCAGGCGGTCAGCATGTCAACACCACGGACTCGGCGGTCCGGATCACCCATCTCCCCACCGGAGTCGTGGTGCAGTGCCAGAACGAGCGCTCCCAACTCCAGAACAAGGCTCGGGCGATGGCCATCCTCCAATCACGTCTCGCCGAGAGGGCTCGACAAGAGCGGTTGGCCCATCTCGACCAGCTACGCGGCGAGCAAGGAGAGGCAGCCTGGGGGCGCCAGATCCGCTCGTACGTGCTCCAGCCGTACCAGATGGTCAAGGATCTCCGCACCGATCACGAGGTCGGGAATGTCCAGGGAGTGCTCGACGGCGACCTCAGGGGCTTCATGGAGGCCTATCTGAGATGGCGGCGGGCCAATCACGAGGCGGCAACTGATTCCGCGTAAGCCAAACGACGCCGTTACCGTCCCCAGGTCCGCAGCTACCAACGCGAAGGCTGCGACACTTCTCTTGTCCCCATGATTCGCCTCGAGCATGTAACCAAGGTCTACGAGGGTGGCACCGTTGCCGCCCACGACGTATCCCTCGATATCCAGAAGGGCGAGTTTGTCTTTCTCGTAGGGGCTTCCGGTTCAGGCAAGTCCACGCTGATCCGACTGATGCTCAGGGACGAGGGTGTGACCCGGGGCAAGGTCTGGGTGGCGGGCAAGGACATCACCACCCTCCCCAAGTGGAAGATCCCCTATCTGCGACGCTCCGTGGGGACCGTATTCCAGGACTACAAGCTCCTCCCCAACAAGACGGTGGGGGAGAACGTCTCCTTCGCTCTCGAGGTGCTGGGCCGACCCCGTTCGGTGATCGGTCCCCAGGTCGACCAGGTCCTCGACCTCGTCGGTCTCGCCGACAAGGGTGGGCGCTACCCGCGCCAGCTGTCCGGTGGTGAGCAGCAGCGGGTATCGGTCGCCCGGGCTTTCGTCAATCGTCCCCCGATCATGCTCGCCGACGAGCCCACCGGGAACCTCGACCCCAAGACCTCGGTGGGGATCATGAAGCTCCTCGACCGGATCAACCGGACCGGGACCACCATCGTGATGGCCACCCACGATTTCGCCATCGTCGACGCCATGCAGCGTCGCGTCGTCGCGCTCGACAAGGGCGTGGTTACCAGGGACGAGCATTCCGGCCGGTACGAGCAAGGCCAGGAATGAGTCGCTTCTTCTTCCTCCTCCGGGAGGCATTTGTAAACCTGAAGCGGAACTTCCTGGTCGTGGCCGGTGCGGTGCTCGCGGTCTTCATCTCACTCAGCCTCGCCTTCGGCGCTCTGGTCGTGAACGAGGTGCTTCGACTCAACACCCTTGCCTGGCAGGAGGGAGTGCACGTCATCGCCTTCCTCCAGGATGAAGGATCGAACGGAGTGCCCCCTGGAGCCCATCAGGCCCTGCTGGAGGAGGTCCAGTCGTGGGAGGAGGTAGCACAACCCGACGGGGCCTTCTATGTCGACAAGGCCCAGGCCTGGGTCGAGTACCAGGAGCTGTTCGCGGGTGAGGACGAGCTACTCGAGATCGACCCCACAATCCTCCCTGCCTCGATCCGGATCGAGCTGGTGGCGATCGAGCTGCACCAGTCGGTCAAGTTCAAGCTGGAGCAGCAACAGCAGGTGGTGCGCAGGGTCGACACGGCGGCCGAACAGATCGAGCAGCTGCAGAACCTGTCCAGCGTGCTCAACGTCCTCGGTATCGGCATGGCCATCGTCCTCGGCACGTCGGCAGTGGTGCTGATCGCCAACACCATTCGACTCGCCATCTATGCCCGCCGGGACGAGGTGGAGATCATGAAGCTGGTCGGTGCCTCCAACTGGTACATCCGGATCCCGTTCCTGCTCGAGGGTCTGATCGAGGGGGTGGTCGGTGCGGCTCTCGCTGTGTTCACCGTCTGGCTGGGGGCAACGCGCCTGGCCCGGGCCAGCGAAGGGTTTGCCCTGTTCCGGTTGGACGTGGGCAACGACTTCTTCTTCCGGTGGGGCGTGCTGTTCATCATCTTTGGTGCCGCCGCTGGAGTGATCGGGTCTCTCCTCGGTCTGAGTCGCTATCTGCGCGAGGCGGATGGCACAGGGGAAGACATCCCGACTGGGGCCGCCTGATGGCGCGCTCGGGGGAAGCCGAGCGGGTCAAGGTCGTTTCCAGCAACCGTCGAGCCCGTCGCAACTACACCGTGGTCGAGACGGTGGAGGCCGGTTTGAGTCTCCTCGGCTCGGAGGTCAAGTCGATGCGGGAGGGCCGGCTCGACCTCAAGGACTCCTACGCAATGGTGAGGGGTGGAGAGGCCTACCTGATCGGTGCCTACATCGGCCCCTACGAGTTCTCCCGGGACGGCGGCCACGACCCGGAGCGGGAGCGAAAGCTCCTTCTCCATCGGCGGGAGATCGACCGGATCGGCGGGCAAATCGCTGAGAAAGGCCTGACCCTGGTCCCTCTCCAGGTCTACTTCAAGGACGGCAAGGCAAAAGTCGAGCTCGGTCTGGCCAAAGGCAAGACCACCTACGACAAACGCGAGACCATCAAAGAACGCGACCACGAGCGGGAGATGGACCGGGCGGCGGCCCGGGCCCGGAAACCTCGAACCTAATGCAGGGCGTCACACATGCGTGACGCCCTGCATAACGTTGAGAATCCCGGATGGGACAGCCGCTCTCCCGCGTTATCCTGTGGACCAACCCTCTTGGGGGTGAAACGGTTTCGACGTTGAGTGTTGAGGCGTTGGAAGCGAGCCGGGGTCTCCGGGGCCCCGTCAACAAACCGGAAAAACCAATAAGTGCCGAAGACAACTTCGCACTGGCTGCCTAATTAAGTAGCCCGTCCGCCCGACCGAATCCCGCACGGTCGGGACCGGGCGCCGCAAAGCGGGATGCCCCCCACGGGGTTTCGGGACCGTGGGATCAAGCCAACTCCGGATAGGCGCAGGGAAACTCGTCGTCAGAGTTCCTGCGTCCGAAAGCTCGCTGACGACTGCGCTCGGAGATGCCGGCGCCGACGGCTCGACGGACCGGGGTTCGACTCCCCGCACCTCCACCATTGCTCGGCACTGGCCTGCCGGCGAAAAGGTCGTGTCTCGAGGACGGCACTCCGCGGTCGATCCCAAGGCCGTGGCCGACCCGCCTCAGTTCTAGGCCGGAGCCCCGAACCAGGTCTCGAGTGCTCGTGGGAGCTCTGGATCCATGGGGTCTCCCGCCCAGGCGACATGACCGTCGGGTCGGATCAACGCCGCAGCGGGCGCAGCGATCTCGCCGATGATCGGGAGCTCCCAGCCGCCATCGTGCCTGGCGTCGACCAGCCGGACTCGATCCGCCCAAGGAGAGATGTCGAATCCGTCGGTTTCCCCGAGGTCGAGGAGGACGGGCCGGGCGTCGTGCAGCAGGGTGGAGACACGCGTCGGGCCGTCACCGGAATCCAGGTCGAGGTCGGGCATGCGCCGCCCGAGCAGTGGATGCCCTTCCCCGAGGTCGTAGCGGATGTCGAGACCGGAGATCATCCCCGCGGTGAGCTTGCGCGGCTCGTCCATGCTCAGCATCTCGAGCACGGCTTCGCGGAGGGCCCTGCTGCGCTCGTCGATGCGGGCGAGGGCGACTTGGGCCATGGTGTTCTGGAGCACACGGGCCCCGACCGGGTGCCGTTCGGCGTGGTAGGTGTCGAGAAGGCTCTCGGGGGATGTCTCGTTGATCACCTGGGCCAGCTTCCATCCCAGGTTCACGGCATCCTGCACACCCGTGTTGAGGCCTTGACCGCCCTGTGGTCCATGGATGTGGGCGGCATCGCCAGCGAGCAGAACCCGACCCTGGCGATAGGACGCTGCTTGGCGGCACATGTCGGTGAACCGTGAGATCCAGATGGGACTGTGCGCCCCCCAGTCGGTCCCGTAGGCGGCGACGAGCGCTTCGCTGAGATACTCCATGGTGGGCTCGGTGGTGTGTTCAACCTCCTTCTCGAGCAATACGACCCCGTACGGATTCCCACCCTCCTCCCGGTTGACGGGGCCGATGCCCCCACCCTCGGGGCGCATGCCGATCTCGGGCACCTCGTCCATCTCGACCTGGGCGATCAGGTAGCTGGTCGTTGGGTCCCAACCAGGGAAGTCGATGCCGGCCTCCTTTCGGACCAAGCTGCGTCCCCCATCGCACCCGATGAGATACTGGGCTCGGAGTGTCGTGTCGTCGGACAGCTCGACATCGACGCCGGTGTCGTCCTGGGTGAAGCCCACCACCTCGCGCGGTCGGAGGATCGGGACCCCGAGCTCTTCGACCCAGCCGGCGAGGATGGGCTCGATGCGGCTCTGCCAGAGCGCAAGGATGTAGTTGTGACGGGTGGGGAAGTCGCTGATGTCGAGGAAGGTCCCGGCGTAGCCCACGAATGGATGGGTCTGGCCCTCTGCAAGGAACCGTTCGGCGATGCCGCGCTGGTCCAGTACCTCGATGGTGCGGGAGTGCAGGCCTCCCGCGCGCGATCCGTCGATCTCGTGGGTGGAGCGTCGTTCGACGATGACGACGTCGATCCCCGCCAAGGCCAGCTCCCCCGCCAACATCAGCCCGGTCGGGCCACCTCCTGCGATCACTGCTGAGTGCTCTGTCATGGCCCTGCCCCTACCCATCGGCCCAATCGCCTAACCCTCGACGCTGTGGTCGATCCAGTCCAGATACCGGGGGCTGGCCTCGTCGATGCGGATCATCAGCACCGGCGGAATCTCGTACGAGTGCATCTCGTCGACGACTGCGCTGATCGCCTCGAACCGATCGGTCCTCGTCTTGACGACGAGCAGCGTCTCGTCGTCCTCGACCAGCGCTCCCTCCCAGCGGTAGACGCTCTCGATCGGGATCAGCTGGACGCCGGCAGCCACATTGGCTTCGACCAGACGTCTGGCGATCCCGCGACCTTCGTCTCGGTCGGCGCAAGTGATCAGGACCAGACAGTGCGCACCCATACCGATCGTGATGCTACGGATCGCAAACGCCATCGGCTGGCGGTCGTCATACTGTGATGCGATGGGATTGGCCGCCGACCTCGGCTATCAAGTGGCCGAGCCGACTGGGGCGAGGAAACCGATCGGGAGGCTCCTTGCGACACGTCCGCTGTCCCGGCTCAGCCGACGGATCCTCGGCCCCACGGATCGCCTGTTCAAGCGTCTGTCCCGGGGCAAGGTGACATTGAGTGGTCTTGGGGGGTACCCACCACTGTGGGTGACGGTTGCCGGTGCCCGCAGCGGGGCTCCTCGCACCGTGCCGTTGCTCGGCATCCCGATCTACGACGACATCGCCCTGATCGGCTCCAGCTTCGGCCAGGAGAAGACCCCGGCGTGGGTGCACAATCTCGAGGCCCACCCTGAGGCCACGGTCTCCTTCCAGGGGAGGGAAGTCGAGGTCACGGCGCGGCCGGCTACGCCCGACGAGGCCGATTCCGTGTGGCGCAAGGCGAGTGCGATCTACCCCGGATACGGGTATTACGCCGATCGGGCGTCACATCGCCGCATTCGGGTCTTCGTGCTCGAAGCCGGACCAGATCGGTCAGATTGATTCGGGGCCGACGCGGGTAGGGTCATAATGACGGCTGTTCTCGAGACGAGGTGAATCGAATTGGCCGACAAGACCAAACTGATGGTTTGGATCGATCAGGACTTGTGTACCGGCGACGGCATCTGCGAGGAGATAACCCCCGATGTGTTCGTTGGGCGGGACGACGGGCTGTGGGTGGTGAAGGAAGAGTCGAAGCACTTCGGCCGCACCCTGGTGTTCGACGGTGAAGCCGCTCCCGACGGCGCCCGTGGCGTTGCCCGGGTCCCAGACTCGTTGATCGAGGACACGATCGAATCCGCCGAGGAATGCCCGGGTGAGTGCATCATGATCGAGCCGTACAGCGAGGATGCGGTGCATGCCTGAGGTCACGCTCCGTCCCATCGAGCGGGTGGTCATGAGGCTGCAGGACGAGGGGTTCTCGCCGGCGGACATCGGGAAGAAAGTCAGGAAGAAGCCGGGCACCGTCCACCGCATCATCGCCATGGCCGGGTACAAGGAGGACGGTCTCTCCACTTCGACCCCGAACGACCACCCTCTGCGTCCGGTGGAGCGCGTGGTGCTGACCTTGCGCGGGAAAGGCGAGACCTACGGTCAAATCGGCAACCGGCTCGCCCTGAGCGGGCGCCGGGTCCAGTTCATCGAGCGGCTCGCAGAGTTCAAGCTGAACCCCTAGTGCCCCGACCACTAACGTCCGCCGCGTTCAGTGCGGCCAGATGACGTCGCTGGCGGCGTCCTCGTCCTCGACGAACGGCGGGGTGCGCCTTCGTCCTGCGTCCTGGCCAGGCGACGCCCCTGACTCGCTCTGAACATCGCCGACGTCAGCGGCCAGAGCATTAACTCCCCGGGTACCGTCCCGATGTGAGTGTTCTGCCAGCGCGGGTCAGCATCACCGAATCCTCCTCGCGCGACGGCCTTCAATCCCTTGGGGCATTCGTCCCCACCCAGGCAAAGTCCGGTCTCATCGACGATCTGGCCGGAACCGGTTTGCGCACCTTCGACGCGGTGTCCTTCGTCAGCCCCAAGGCCGTACCGCAGATGGCTGATGGGGCCGAGGTCCTGGCCGGAGTCCATCTGATGGATGAAATGACCCTTTTCGGGTTGGTACCCAACATGAAAGGGCTCGAAGCGGCGGTTGCGGCCGGTGTCGGCGGCATCGGGGTCCTCACCGCGGCGTCCGACAGTTTCAACCAGCGCAACATCAACGCCACGGTCGACGAGTCGATGCACCGGATCCGGCGCATCCTCCTCGAAGTGCCCGAGGAGTTGCCCGTGCGCGGCTATGTGTCGACCGCCACCCATTGCCCGTTCGAGGGGGAGCAGGACCCCGACTGGGTGGCCCACCTGGCCGAAACGCTGATGGAGTGGGGGGTGCACGCCGTCTTCCTCGGCGAGACGATCGGTAAGGCAACGCCGTATCACGTGGAGCGGCTGCTCGACGAGGTCCTGGCCCGGGTCCCGGTAGACAAGGTGGGTGTCCACTTCCACGACACCTATGGGCAGGCGGTGGCCAACACCATGAGTGCCCTGGACCGGGGAATCGCCATGATGGACTCGTCGGCCGGAGGTCTCGGCGGCTGCCCCTATGCCCCCGGCGCCGCCGGCAACGTCGCCACCGAAGACTTGCTCTATCTACTCGACGGCCTCGGGATCGAGCACGGGATCGACCTCGTCGCCGTGGCCGAGGTGGCTCAGCGTTTCTGTGCCGACCACAATCTGACCTACAACAGCGACGCCGGCAAGGCAATGCTGGCGGCCAGGGACCGGGAATGAGCAGTAAGAAGTCGATCTATCTCAACGACGACCTGCAGGCGATCCGTGCCCAAACCCGGGAGTACGTCGAGCGGGAGATCGTGCCCCGTGCCGCCGAGTGGGAGGACACGGGTGTTCCGAGGGAGGTCCTCGACGACATGGGCAAGCTCGGCTTCTTCGGGCTGCGGATCCCGGAAGAGCACGGGGGCGTCGGACTCGGTGCGCTGGCATCTGTCGTATTCGCCGAGGAGCTGGGTCGCTCGACGTACGGCGGGTTCACGATCACGGTTCTGGTCCATACCGACCTGGCCATTCCATATCTCACCAACTTCGGGTCTGATGAGCAGAGGGCCAAGTGGTTGCCGGCGATGGCCAGTGGCGAGGTGCTGACTGCCATCGGAGTCACCGAGCCCGACGCCGGATCCGACGTGGCTGCGATCAGGACCACCGCCCGTCGGGAAGGGGACGGGTACACGCTCAATGGCACCAAGATGTTCATCACCAACGGCGGCATTGCCGACCTGGTGTTCATTGCCGCCCGGACTGACCCAGATGCCAAGGGGTCACGCGGCATCTCCATCTTCGCGGTGGAGAAGAACACTCCCGGGTTCAAGGCGAGCCGGGCCTTGGAGAAGATGGGGTGGCACTCGTCGGACACCGCCGAATTGGTCCTCGAGGAGGTGTGGGTCCCGGAGGCGAACCTCATCGGTGAGGAGAATCGGGGCTTCTATTACATCATGTCCAACTTCCAGAACGAGCGCCTCGCCATCATGGGTCAAGCCCTGGGCGAGGCTCAGCGAGCGCTGGAGCTGACTGTCGAACACGTCAAGGAGCGCACCGCCTTCGGGGCTCCGCTCTGGGAGAAGCAGGTTATCCGACAGCGGCTGGCCCGGGATCAGGCCGAAATCGACGCCGGGCGGGAGCTGACCTATCACGCCGCCTGGCTCACCGATCAGGGAGAGGATGCGGTCCGGGAGGTTTCGGAGGTCAAGGCCTTCGTCGGGGAGATGGCCAACCGGGTCCTCTACGACTGTGTCCAGTTCCATGGGGGCATGGGGTTCATCGCCGAAACGGCGGTGGAGAGGATGTATCGGGACATCCGGATCGCGTCGATTGGCGGTGGCGCCACCGAGGTCATGCTCGACGAGATCGCGAAAAGGCTGTAGGTCAGACGAGTCCTAGGTCACAGGGGAGACCCGGCGTCGCCGGTGGCAACAGCTCTCTCCGCTTCGGCGATTTCGTCTTCCTCCAGGGGGTGCCAGGAGAGCTCCAGTGCCATCCACAGCGCCTTCGAGAGCGGGTAGAAGAGGACGGGTAGGATCGCCATTGCGCCCAGTGTGACTCCGAGGAGGACTCCCCAGGGCACATCCGGCCAGGTCAAAGCCATCCCCCCGACGAACACGAGGAGGAAGGCCGCAAACACCACAGAGGTGTTGATGATCAGGGCCCCCACCCAATAACCCTCCTCTCGTTCGAAGCGAAGCCCGCACCGCCCACAGCGCTCAGTGAGCCGGAAGTAGGACGAAAAGGCCTTCCCCCCACAGCGGGGGCAGCGTCGTCTCAGAGCGCGACCGATCATGGTCAGGGTGGAGGCGCTCGGGTCTCTGCTCACGGATTGGGCCCGAGGCTATCGTCCGCATGGTGATCGACGACCAGGTGGCCCAGCTCCGCCGTGAATACGAAGCGATGGGGCTGAGCGAGAGGGATATGGCCGCCGACCCCACCGCGCAGTTCCGTCTTTGGTTCGACGGCGTGCTCGAGGCCGGGCTCGAGGAGCCGAATGCTTTCGTCCTCGCCACCTCGGACGACAAATCCAAACCGTCGGCTCGGGCAGTATTGATGAAAGGAATCGATGAGGAGGGCCTGGTTTTCTACACCAATCTGGCCAGTCGCAAGAGCGAGGAGCTGAGGGTCAATCCACGGGCCGCCGCCACCTTCGTGTGGATCCCGTTGCACCGGCAGGTCCGGTTTGAGGGCCAAGTGAGCATGGTGCCCGAAGACGAGGCGGATCGTTATTTCGACGGCCGCCCCCGGGGCGCCCAGCTCGCAGCCCATGCCTCACCGCAGAGCGAGGTCGTTGCCTCCCGTGAGGAGTTGGACGAGGCCTTCCAGACCCTCGATGCCAGGTTCCGGGGAGTCAAGGTCCCCCGGCCGCGGGCTTGGGGCGGGTGGAGACTCACCCCGGACAGCGTCGAGTTCTGGCAAGGTCAGCCCAACAGGTTTCACGACAGGGTGAGATACGTGCGAGTGAACGGTGGCTGGCGTATGGAGAGGTTGGCCCCATGAAGCTGCACGTCGTGGGCTCGTCAGGGACCTTCCCGGTGCCGGGCCGCCCCGCCTCCGGCTACGTCATCGAACAGTCGGGGACCAGGGTGTGGTGCGACGCCGGGCCCGGCACGTTCGTCAACCTCCCGGTCGATTCCTACAAGGTCGACGCCATCGTCATCTCACATCAGCACCCTGATCACAGCACGGATCTGTTCACCGCCTTCCATGCCTGGACATATTGCCCGGAGCCGAAGCGTGGCGTCCCCCTCTACGCACCGCAAGCAGTGTGGGACCACGTATCTGGGTTCCTGGACGGCGGTCAGGGCTCGAGACTGTCCGAGACCTTCGAGTTCACCCCGGTCTGGACCGGTGATGAGATCGAAATCGGTGACCTGTCCGTGTCGTTTGTCGAGATGGACCATTCGGTCCCGACCGTCGGTTCCAGATGGGAGGGAGAAGGTCGAACCTTGTTCTTCACCGCGGACACCGGTCCCACCGGGAACTGGCATGGGAAGGCTCAGGGTGTGGACCTGATGCTGAGCGAGGCTGCCTATCAGGAAAGGGGAGACGACGACTACCCCCATCATCTCACCTCGGCCGAGGCGGGCCGGTTCGCCCGTGAGGTCGGGGCCGAGCGGCTCGTGCTCACCCACATCCCGCCCTATCTCGACGTCACCAGGTCGATCGACGAAGCCGAAACCGAATTCGACCGGCCGGTATCCCTCGCTGTCGCCGGAGGGAGCTTCGATGTCTGATCGGGCATTCGACGAGCTCCGGGACGTAAAGCTCGAGATCCCGTTTACATCGTCGACCCCGGGCTCGGTCCTGATCTCGATGGGGCGGACCAGAGTCTTGTGCACGGCGTCGGTGCAGAGCGATGTGCCTCGCTGGATGCGTGAATCGGGCAAGGGTTGGGTCACAGCCGAGTACGGGATGCTGCCGGGGTCGTCCAATGAGAGGGTGCGACGAGACCACATCGAGGGTGGGCGAGCCAAGGAGATCTCCCGACTCATCGGCAGATCGTTGCGGGCCGTAGTAGACCTCAAGGCCATGGGAGAGGCCATGGCGATGGTCGACTGCGATGTCATCGAGGCCGACGGAGGGACCAGGACGGCATCGATCACCGGGGCCTGGATCGCCCTCCACTACGCGTTCGTCGACGCAGTTGACCGGGGAGTGATGGCCTCGTCGCCCATCATCGACGAGGTGGCCGCGGTGTCGGTGGGCATCGTCGAGGGAAAGCCGATGCTGGACCTCGACTACGAGAAGGACGTTGGGGCCGAGGTGGACATGAATGTGGTGATGAGCGGCCGTGGGCTCCTGGTCGAGGTGCAGGGGACCGCGGAGCGGGCGCCCTTCACCCGAGCGGAGCTCGAACAACTGCTCGACCTGGCCGCCGCCGGCATCAGCGAGCTCCACGACCTGCAGCGTCGAGCGGTGGCGGAGTGATCCCACGTCTGGTCATTGGCTCCAAGAATCGGGACAAGGTCGAAGAGATCGACGCGGTTCTGGCCGCGACCGGACTGGTCGGTGAGATCGTGCGAGGCCTCGAGTGGCCAGACGTCGACGAAACCGGCGAGACGTTGGAGGACAACGCGCTGCTCAAGGCAAGGGCGGTCGCCGAGGCCGTGGGTCTCCCCTCGGTCGCCGATGACACCGGGTTAGAGGTCTTCGCTTTGGATGGACGGCCCGGAGTGCACACCGCGCGGTATGCCGGTCCCGAGGCGTCCTATGCGGACAACGTCAGATTGCTCCTCGACGAGCTGGAAGGAATTGGAGACCGGCGGGCGAGGTTTAGATCAGTGGTGGCAATCGTGATGCCGGACGGCTGGGAAACGGTGGCCGAAGGTTCGCTGGACGGCGTGATCGCCGCAGCACCGAGAGGCAGTAACGGATTCGGTTACGACCCGGTGTTCGAAGTCGAGGGCAGGACCTTGTCAGAGATGGGTGTCGAGCAGAAGAACAAGTTGTCCCATCGTGCCCAGGCGCTACGCGCACTGGCTGAGTCCCTGGGGGCCGCCCCACAGTGAGCCGGTTGCCCCGGGTGGTCGTCATCGGGGGAGGGTTCGCCGGGATCAATGCGGTCAAAGCCCTCAAGCGCGTGCCGGTCGAGGTGACGATCATCGATCGTCGTAATTTCCACCTGTTCCAGCCCCTGCTCTATCAGGTAGCGGCCGCTGCCTTGAACCCGAGCGACATCGCCTATCCGATTCGGTCGGTGTTCCGGCGTCAGCGGAATGTCACGGGCATCCTCCTGGCGGAGGTGGTTGGCATCGATGTGGAGTCTCGGCAGGTGACTCTCGATGACGGCGCCACGGTCCCTTATGACTACGTGATCCTGGCCACCGGGGCCACCCACTCCTACTTCGGCAACGATCAGTGGGCCGACTTCGCCCCTGGTCTCAAGACCCTGGAAGACGCGGTCACGATGCGACAGCGGGTGCTCAGCGCGTTCGAACGGGCTGAGCGGGAGCCGGAGGAGGCCGATCGGCTCCTGACGTTTGTCGTGATTGGTGGAGGGCCCACCGGTGTCGAGTTGGCTGGGGCGCTGGTCGAGATCGCGGTCCACTCCCTGGGCGACGAGTTCCACGCCATCGACCCGGCCCGGGCCCGCGTGATCCTCGTCGAAGGAGCCCCACATGTCCTCCCTGTCTATCCGGAGACGCTCTCGGAGAGCGCTCGGCGCCAGTTGGAGACGCTCGGGGTCGAGGTCGTCACCGGGACACTCGTCGAGCAGATCGACGATGACGGAGTCACCTTGAGCAATGGCCAACGCATCGACGCCGCCACCGTCCTCTGGGCGGCCGGGGTGCAGGCTTCCTCGCTGGGAGCGCTGCTCGGAACGGACGTCGACAAGAGCGGTCGGGTCAAGGTAGGAGAGGACCTGACGATCCCGGGACATCCCGAGGTGTTCGTGGTCGGAGACCTGGCTCAGTACCCGGACGTTCCCGGGGTGGCCCCGGCCGCGATGCAGATGGGCCGCCACGCAGGCCGGATGATCGGTGCCGATCTTTCGGGACGAGAGCGATCGCCGTTTCGCTACCGCAACAAGGGCTCCCTGGCCACGATCGGCCGCGCCCGGGCGGTCGCCGATTTCGGCTTGGTTCGGTTTGGCGGGTTCTTCGCCTGGGTCGCCTGGCTGGCGATCCATATCTTCTACCTGATCGGGTTTCGCAACCGGCTGCTGGTGCTGGTGTCCTGGGCGTGGAGCTACATCACATTCCGACGGGGGGCCCGGATCATCACCGGCCTACCTGTTTCTCCCCCCGAAGGGGGGAGTGCCGGCGACCGAGGCTGAGCGACCCCGCTACTCGAAGTCTTGCTCGCAAGGTCGACAGACGTTCCCGATGAGATTGGCCAAACCGCTGGTCAGGAGGACGCGACCGAGAGCCCCGGGATCGCCGACCTCGAGCAGACAGGTGTCGCACTGGGTTTGGGTCCCCTCACGCGTCGAAAGTGTTCGTGTGATAAACGTCGAGTGGAAGCAGGCCCCGCAAAAGAAGGCGGCGGGGAGGGCAGACGCGGCGTAGAACGGCTGCCGGCCAGAATGCAGGTGCTCGCAGTAGGTCAACGGCCGGGTCATCGGGATGAGCCGATCGATCAGTGCGTCACCGATCGGGTCGGCGGCAACCTCTGTTTGCATTGTCAGGGCCAAAGCGATGCGGTCCTTTCACTCCCGGCCCTGCACCAGGACAGGCTATCGACCGAAGGGGTGGGGGTCACATAGGCCCACAGACCCTTCAAACGTTCGGGTAAATCTGTCCCACCGAGCTTTCACACTCTTCATTGAGTGAGAAAAGAGGACCGTGGGACCTGTCTGTGAGCATCGGGTGCTTCCAGGGGATTGGCTCGGGCGACATCTGACCAGGGAGGACTTCAAGGTGGCTCCGCGGCGTCAATTCGGTGTGCCCCCGCCGGTTCCGATCTCGGTGGAAGACTGAGGCAAGTCGTTTCAAGCCTGGTGCGGGTGAGAGGATTTGAACCTCCACGGGCTTTCGCCCACAGGGACCTAAACCCTGCGCGTCTGCCAAGTTTCGCCACACCCGCGTGTGGTGGCCCGGATGATCCTAGGAATCGCAGTTCGAACCCGAGAGCTTGGATTATGCAGTGGGTCGCCTGGGATTCGAACCCAGAACCTGCGGGTTAAGAGCCCGTTGCGCTGCCAGTTGCGCCAGCGACCCGAAGCACTGAGATTACTTTGGCATTCTACGAAGCCCGAGTTGGTCGGTCAGACCCTCGATCCAGACCATCGTCGTTTGCCAGGCATCGGCGCACCTTCGCATCTTGATGGTGCACACGCCGTGCTCTAGGTGGTTCTTTCGGTGGCCCGTGCCCTTCGGCTTGATGAACGTCTTGTAGAAGTTCGCGTTGGGAAGACCGGTCTCGCCCCGCCAATACGACCTTGCGACTGCTTCATCGTTGCCCTCATGGAGGTGGAGTTGCAGAGAAAAGTCAGCGTCTGGGTCCAAGTAGTTCCGGATCCACCACACAAAGAGTCTCAACGCTCGCGGGTCTGCATTGGCCAGTTTGAGATGGTTGCGAATCTTGGCTCCCTCGGCCCAATAGAGGACTGTTCCCGCGACCCAGGATGGGTCGGTCGCCAGATAGGGAACCTGGGCTCGGGCGGCTTCGCGGATCTGGCCGATTTCTGCTCGTCGCTTCCGGTTGGTGTCGACCGGAATACCGAGACGTGACCCCATTCTGGCGCGGAGTGCCTCGACTTGTTCCTCGCTCAGCTTCACCTCGCGGCACCAGGTGGCGAGGGTGGACTTCTTGACCGGGATCAGGTCCATGACTTCCCCGTACGACAGACCGAGGCGTCGCAGG
>JBOGEV010000254.1:0-5077 GCA_050742015.1 Acidimicrobiia bacterium | reverse complement strand
GAGTCAGTCCAGGTACGGGCCAAAAGATCGGCTCCTCACCGTAGGCCTGTCGGACCTCAGCACGGACCCTACCCCTGGAGGCGTAGTCACGGGTGTGACGTTCGGGGAGAGATAGTGGGCTCGAGTTCTGGGAGCTGCATCGAGGCTCGTGGCTCGACTGTCGGCCATGTCTGTCACGTGACCACATCACTACGCTGCATTGGTGCAGAACAAGAGTCCACGATGACCAACCTTGCATGTGCCGAATGTGTCGCCCACCTCGCCGAAGTCGAATTTCAATTGCTTCCAGAGACCGACGCAGAGGTCGTTACTGAACATCTCAGCGAATGCCCAGACTGCCGGCTCTTCACGGAGCAGCTGAATTCAACACGCGACCTTCTCGCCGCCACGCCGGCGCCGGAACTGACTGCGGAAATAGCCGACAACCTCAAGGAATCCCAATCCGAACTCGCCGATAGCAGCACTGCGCCGTCGCTCGAGAGACTCTACCGCGTCGCGGCTGCCCTCGGTGTCGAGGATGCCGACGAACTGGTGCAGCAGACTCTTCTTGATGCCGTCAGTGAGGGGAAGACTCTGGATTCCGGCGCTCTCATCGATCGGCTGATGCGTGCTGCGGGGGAAATGGCAGGCCACCCCACCGAGAGCCTCGACCAGGCCGACTCTGACGCCATCGCGTACGACCCAGATAGTGAGACTGCTGAGCTGTTCTACCCGGCGTTCTACGAAGATGGCCCGGATGCGGGTAGATTCGTCGATTCCCCGAACGCCTGGGGACAGGCGTTTCGCTTGGCGCCTGAGGAGGACGTCGCCACTATCGAGCTGTTCGGGGTGACGGATTCAGCGATCGACGAACTCCCAGAAGCAGGGATGCGGTTGATCACCCTCGTGGATATTGAGGGCGTTTCTCTGGACGATGCCGCGAGGGCGCTTCGCGTGAGCAAGGCACGCGGGGCACAAGCGCTGAACAGCGCTCGGATCCACGTCCGCGGTGCCAT
Organism: Acidimicrobiia bacterium; assembly: GCA_050742015.1. Lineage (GTDB taxonomy): Bacteria > Actinomycetota > Acidimicrobiia > Spongiisociales > ZC4RG35 > JARDZU01. The sequence goes on along the minus strand of JBOGEV010000254.1, from coordinate 4,082 downwards.
CGATGACTATCTGAAGACCGCCGAAGCATGAGCATGTTGCTTGAAGGGATTACGTGATCGGGAACTTTGTGGCTTCCACCCGATCGACCGCGGGAATGTTCCGACGGAAAGGTCACCGGCCTGGTCTCATCGAGGAGAAGTGGCGCCGACTGGATCCAGCCCGAGGACCGTCCGTGCCTTGGCCAGGGCATGCTCCTCAAAACCCTTCCGTGAACGTGTCACAGACAGCCCGCAGCTCATGTGTCCGCAGTCGTTTCGCATTCGCGGCCTCGATGGCATCCCGATACCACGTTTCGGCCCCTTCGAGGTCTGGGGCCCGCAACGGACGCATGACATCGCCGCGACTGATCCAGATATCGGGAAGTCGTCCAATCCTACCAGCGCGACGGCCTCGTCGATGAGAGCCTGCCCTCGGTCGGGATGACCTGAATAGGAGTGAACCAGACCGCGAAGCTGGAGGATCAGCGGCCAGAACATGTTTGGCGCGGTGATCCCCTGATACAGCTCGATCCCCTTGTCGGTCATCGACAGCCCGGTCTCGGCGTCGCCCAGCAACGTCAAAGCGACACCTTCGAGGACGGTCGACAGGGTCATCCATACTGCGTTTTGCCCCGTCGAAGAGAATCGATCAGGGGTTCGGCATAAGCTTCCGTTAGCAGCACTGGGAGTGTTGTCGACTGTCCATTCGCCGGAGAAGCAGGCCACTCGATGGCTCGGCTCGTAGCACGGTCGGGGATGTTGTACCGGTCGGGAAAGGAACGGGCGGTCAGCTCTCCCCTCTGGGCTGGACTACATGCGTTAACCGCAGGCTCCGTTGCTGTCCCGGTGCTCAGCGGTCACGGCACCCACTCGCCCTCCAGGGGTAGCCCAACGGCCTCCCAGTCAGTCAATCCGCCGGAGTATCGACGGACATTCGGATAGCCGTGATCAACAAGAGCGTGGTAGAGGGCGACGCTGGCAAGGCAGTCATCACTCGTGCAGTAAACGACGATGTCGTCCTCTGGACTCAAAGAAGAGAAGAGTTCCTGAGCGGTGTTGAAGTGCTCGGACCCCGGGATGTGCTTGGCCCGAAACGCCCACTCATTGAGGGCCATCACCAGCCTGAACCTGTCGTCGCCTCTCTCCAATAGTCCCAGCAGCTCCTCACGAGTAACGGTCCTTATCCCCGATGAAAAGGCCGACGTATTCATATCTTGCCTTCTTTCCGCGCTGTTCAGCCCCGGGGAATCAGAGCCCGCATCGGGATGGAACTGGAAGCACACAATTCCCCTTCCTCGGAACCGCTGGCTGGGTTCGCCGGATGCCATCGTGGCATGGTGTCGCTTCCGAAGAGTCCAACCAACTCCCACAGCGGCAGAAGAGTAGACCTCGTCCCGTCACCGCCAGCCTCCCAACGAGTTATCCGTGTTCCCGGGTATCCCCCTTTCGCCGATTGAGAGCCAGGAGACTGTGCAACAGGTGTGATACAAACGTACCGTGCGATCACGAAAGCCCAGGTAGCCGGGCTAGCGAGAGGTGGCGCACGCATCCCTGAACGAGGAGGTCATGGGTTCAAATCGCATCAGCCCACCAGACCGGATCCGAGTTCCAGGTCGCCGGGCCTGGTGTCACAGGACCGGAACACCGATCTCCCATCCGACCGGTGAGTGCCGTTCCCGAAGCAAGCCGGCGGGTCATTCGAAAGACAACCAGAGGTGTCAGCCGGTTCACGAGCCAGACCAACCCCGGGAACAAACCAACCGTACGCACAGGCCGAGGGTGACAGCCCTCACGAAACGGTCAGCGCACCCAAACACATCCTCCCTGCCGGATAGCTCGTGGGTGGCTTGCCGGGATTCGTCGGTTGCAAGCGCGCGTTATGCGCTGTCTATCTATTTCAGGAGATGAGCTAGTTGGGACACGATCTCCGCAACGACGGTGGGAAAATAAGCTATGGACCGACTGTTGGGCTGCAGCTCTCGATCGCCACGCTACCCCTCGATACATAATCCCGGCACCTTCCCGGGGGCCTCCTCTTATGCTCGGTGTAAGTGGTTGATCGAGCAGGCAAAGTGTCGGATGGAGTGCGGGCGGCGGAGGTGGTCGCCGCGTTGTGCTTGGCCACCGATCTGGGGATGGGCTTCCCTTTAGAGCACGGTCTGGAGGCGACGTTGATGACGATGCGTCTGACCGAGTTGCTTGAGGTGGACTCGGACGTCGCCGCCGACACCTTTTACGCCAGCCTTCTCATGTATGTCGGCTGCACAACCGACGCCGAGGTGTCGTCACGGATCTTCCCGGGAGGGCTGACGGAGCACCTGGCGCCGGTCGAGCACGGGTCTGCGCGGGAGCGCTTGATTGGCGTGTCGAGAGCCGTGACCCCGTCGGAGTCGTCGTCTTCCCAGCGTCTCTACGAGCGGGCTCGACGGCTTCCGTCGGCGGCCCGCTTCCAGAAGCCGCATTATGCCGCTGTATGCGAGGTGGCCGAGATGCTGGCCGGGCGGCTCGGCCTTCCCGCCTCCATCAGTGGTCTGTTCAGCCTGTTGACGGACCGTTGGGATGGCCGCGGTGTCCTCAGCCGGGCGGCCGGCGACGAGATACCCCTCCCGCTCCGTATCGCCCGGGTGGCTAGAGACGCCGCGTTCCAGCGTCTGATTCACGGGCCCGAAGACGTGGTGGACGTGATCCGAGCCAGGGCAGGAAAGGCATTCGACCCCGGCATCGCCGAGCGGTTCGCTGAGACCTCCGGGGAAGTGTTCTCGGTTGTTGGCGAGCCGGTGTGGGAGGGGGTCCTCTCCGTCGAACCCAAACCGTGGCAGGAGCTGTCCGACGGTGGGATCGACCAGGCCCTCGGTGCCATGGGGAATTTTTCGGATCTTGCCTCCCCTTATCTGTCCGGCCATTCTGCCGGTGTCGCCGATCTCGCTGCCAGGGCGGCAGAGGTGTGCGGCTTTGCTCCCGATCAGGTCACCACTGTTCGGCGGGCGGGTTTGGTGCACGATCTGGGACGGGTGGCAGTGCATCCGGCCGTGTGGGCGAACGAGGGGCCGTTGACTGCCGATGAGTGGGAGCAGGTCAGGCTGCACCCGTATCACACTGAGCGGATCCTCGACCAATCGCCTTTCCTGGCCGGGATCGCTGCCGTTGCCTGCTGTCATCACGAACGCCTTAACGGGAAGGGATACCATCGCCGGCTGGGAGGCGTCGGCCTTCCTGCCCAGGCACGGCTCCTCGCGACCGTTGACGCTTTCTGTGCTATGACCGAGCCGCGGGCTCATCGGGCTCGGCTTGAAACCGAGGACGCGGCGAAGAACCTCACCACCGAGGCCGACCAGGGACTCCACGACCCCGAGATGGTGGCCGCTGTTCTGGAGGCGGTGGGGCTTCCCCGACCGGCTATTCGCCGTCCCGCAGGTCTTACCGATCGGGAGGCCGAGGTCCTCGGCTTGATCGCCCGCGGCCTGCAGACCAAGCAGGTGGCTCGAGCCCTCGACGTCTCCGCAAAGACCGTTGATAACCAGCTTCAGAGCGCCTACCGCAAGATCGGCGTGTCGACTCGGGCGGCGGCCACCCTGTTCGCCATGGAGCACGGGTTGGTGTCTTAGGGAGAATTCCCTATTCCCCGACCGTGGGCGAGCTCCTACGGTCGCCAGCATGAGGATTGAGGAGAGCATCGTCATCAGCCGCCCACCTGAGAAGGTCTTCGCCTTCTTCGACAATCGCCGCAATGACAACCGGTGGATGGACACCGTGGTGTCGTCGGAGTGGATCGACCGAGATGGCCCCACGGCGCTGGGGAGAAGGGGACGGATGGTCATGTATGCCCCGCGCCTGACAGAGTTCGAAGACGAGGTCACCGAGTACGAGCCCGGAAGCAGGGTCGGTCATCGCAGTGTGTCCACCTCGATGATTGTCTTCACCGCCTGCTACGCCGATCCCGTCCCCGGCGGAACCCGGGCCACCGTGGTCTTCGAGCCCGAGCGTCTCCCCGGCGGGGTCTTCGGGAAGCTGGCGGCGCCGTTGGTTGCACGCACGGTCCGACGCAACTACAGGGCAGACCTCGCCCGACTCAAGCAGATCCTCGAAGACGAGGCCGACGAGAT
>JBOGEV010000253.1:0-1723 GCA_050742015.1 Acidimicrobiia bacterium | reverse complement strand
GGGGCGGGGTGTCAGATCAGTGAGGCGTCGTCGAGGTGGATCCCGTTGAGCGGGGCAATGCGGCTCAAGTCGGCGTCGTGTGTGAGTAGCGAGGCACCGGTGCGCAGCGACACGGCCGCGATCATGCAATCGATGAGCCCGCGCGGGGTCACTCCGGCACGTCGGCATCGGCGGTAGATGGCGGCAGCTCCTTCGAAATCGGCCACGGGCTCGAAAGACAGGAGATCGAACCGGGAGAACAATCGTCGGAGTTGCCTGGCCCGCTCTTCGGACCGAGCTCCGGCCAGCACCTCCATCAATACCGGCTCGGTCACCGCGAGGTCATCCGTGTTTTCGATCAGATCCTTGATCCGCAAGTCGATCCGGCTGCCAGTCGCCCGGTCGAACTCGATCCAAGCCGAAGTGTCGGCGAGTATCACCGGGGCCCGACGTCGACAGGAGGCTCCATGATCGCGTGCGAACCATGCATCGCCAGGGCCTCATCTCGAGTCATCGGTTGACCCGCGAGCTGCCGGAGGGCCAGATCGACGGCCTCGGTCTTGGTCCGCACCCCGTAGCGATCCATGATGATTTGGACGTAGGTGTCCTCGATCTCGATGTTGGTCCGGACCCGGCTCATACACGTACTATACACGTGACGTGTATGAATGGTGTACCAGCTTTAGGGAGCGACCCGCCCGCTGTTCGGGTCCACCATCAGCGACGAAACGTCGACCGCCTCGAAATCCGTCCCTTGGACCACGTCCAGCTCGTGGAGGACATCGTTGTCCCAGCGCGGGTCGGGCGCTCCCGAGATGTACCAGGGGGAGCCGTTGTCGGCGAGGATGATTCCGTAGGTCTTCATCGCCTCCAGGACCACCCGGGCTTGATGGGAGAACCCGGAGGTGTCGAAGGAAGCCTTGAGCCGGAAGCGCTGGCCCATCGGAGGGTAGGAGGAATCGGTGATGCTGGACGCCTCGTGGCGGGCGGGCCAGGTGTACGCCGATTGGGTGTCCGGGGCCGTGAAGCGGATGGCGTGACGTATCACTCCGGCCGCGACCTCGGAGTAGCGGACGAGCCCGGCGTAGATCGGAAGCCCGGCGGCGTCCGCCGAGGTCCATCCGGCCGGGCGAAGGGCATTGGAGCGCAGGTCATACCTGGCGCCGTTCGCCGCCCTCCAGGTGCCGTCGCCGTTGGGGAAGGCATAGAACATCTCGTAGAGCATGCATTCGGCGGGGTCGACCACGATCACATGCCGGTCCCCGGATGCAGCCGGACCACCTTCGATTGGCGCGTTGGAGGGGACCGGGTATGGCCCGGGGTCACTTTCTCCCGGCCACGACGTGAACTGGATGGAGACGTCGGGCTGCTCGGGACCGACCGCTATGTAGGGGATCCCGATCGGGCTCGTCGACCCAGGGGGCCACACCCCGCTTCCGAAGTCGGCGTGCACGTTGGACCCAGGGCCGATTCGGTCTACGTATTGGGACGACCTGGGATGTACAGGCAGGGTGTCGACCTGGGCATTCCAAATATTGTCGGCGGGAAAGACCGAGCAGCCGGCGCCGGGCCCGGTGCCAGGAAGAGCCCCGTATGTCCCGGCGATGGGGAGCCAGGTGGGAGAGCCCCAGCTGAATTGGCTGTCGGCGTTGCCCTGGGTGTTGGAGTGCCGGAAGAAGAAGGTGGTGTTCGCGGGTCGGAACAAACCTGGAGTGTCCACTCCGTCGACGATCCCCCAGTCACC
>JBOGEV010000252.1:0-1737 GCA_050742015.1 Acidimicrobiia bacterium | reverse complement strand
CGGCGCTGCCATCGGTTACGTGATGGGAGCTCGGGCCGGCCGGGAGAGATACGAACAGATCAAGCGCTGGGCCGTGGAGGCCCGGAAGCACCCGGCCGTGGCCCAGTTGGCCGATCAGAGCATCGGGTTGGTCGACGCTAGTCGGTATGTGACGGCGACCGGGCTTTCGGCCGGAGCCCGAGGTCTGAGGTCCATCGACGGTCAAACGGGGTCGGAGTAGACCAGGCCCGGCTGGTACCCTGACCCCGCCAGTCGGCACCATTCCGCGGTAGCTCAATTGGTAGAGCAGTGGACTGTTAATCCATTGGTTGTAGGTTCGAGTCCTACCCGCGGAGCCTCACTTAACAACAGGAATCGGACAGGTACCGCATCTCATGATCCGCCTCCCCACTGGAGGGCGTGGTGGAACCATTCCTCTTGCGGAGCGGCCCAAGGCGAGTAGTCCCATGCTGCTTGGTTGACGATGCCGAGACAGAGGGCAAGCCAGACGATCATGCGAGCGGTAGGGGCGACGTGCCGCTTCATGCGGGGAACAGATGGTTGAGCGTCCGTCCGCACCGCGTCGCCTGCTTCACGGCTCGAATCACGGAGGGTTGACGAGTATCCATAGGTGCCTCGACCCTCGTCGACCAATCCAGACGGCCAGCCCGATATCGGTTGAGATACGGTCGGCCGAGGGTCAGACGCAGAATGGCCCATGTTTCCTGCGGAACTCGTAGGTGTATTCAAGACAACCACCACGAATTCATATCGGCCCGGCCAACGTGGCCACTTAAGGCATTCCGACTCGATGACGTTCAGTCATCTCGTCGTCCGTAGCCGCCAACCAAACCGCGCCCAACGCCCGTCCGCCGGGGAGCGGCCAAGCGATGACTCCATCAACCTGACCTCGACTGAGAGGTTTGAGCTTCATCCGAGCCTTGTCGCTCCAAGCTCAGCTCGGATCGGTCTCGATTTCGCGGAGATCATCCACCAGGGAAGGTCCCCAGAGACCACCAGGAGGTCGTCAGCGGCCCATTCCGCGGCGATCGCGCAGGAGTTGAGCCGTGTCCCATCAGCGGCGGGCCCCGTGACTCCAGTCGCGGCCTCCTAGCAAGGTGAGGGACCACGACCTCGCCGTTGCCGATGGCCTCATTGGGACGTTAAGCCTCGGGTGCGCCGTCTACATGACCCGGAGTGGGCACGGTGGCGTGAGGCGAAGCACCGCTCGGGCACCCGAACAGTTGACTGCTACCTCGGATCAGTCTCACACCCAACGCCGTCGCCGTTACGGTCGAGGTGGGGTCCATAACCCGCGTCGGTCGTGTATATCGGGCGTCCTAGGGCATTCAAACTTCAGTTCAGTTGTCGTAGGGCTCCCCAGGCGGCGGCGGTGGCGGCGGGGAGGGGGCAACCGGTGGTGGTGGCGGACAACCGGGAGGCGGGCTCCCGCCGCCGGTGAGAATACCGAAGTCGCCAGCTACGGGCAGACCCGTAGGAACGCCGTAGACGAGCGTCTCGTCGGCGTTGCCCTGAGAGTTGCTGTACCGGAGGAAGATGTTGCAGTTTGACGGCCGGAAGAGACCCACGGTCTCCGGTCCGGGCCCTCCGCGTCTTGACCACTCCGCGGCGATGATCTTGTCGCCGGGATCACCAAATATGAACTGAGCGTCCGCGCTGCCTTGTGAATGGGTCAACCGGAAATAGACCAGGCCGGTCGACTCGCGGTGGAGACCAACCTCGTCGATCAGGTCATCG
>JBOGEV010000251.1:0-7537 GCA_050742015.1 Acidimicrobiia bacterium | reverse complement strand
CGCTCGCCAATGAGGACGTTGTACTCCTTCTTGACCCAGTCGATGATCGCGGTGTCGAGCTCGTCGCCCCCGACCCGGATGGAGCGGGAGACCACGATGCCACCCAGGGAGATGACCGCAACCTCGGTGGTGCCCCCGCCGATGTCGACGACCATCGAGCCCGCAGGCTCGGCGATGGGCAACCCGGATCCGATGGCGGCCGCCATCGGCTCTTCGATGGTGTAGGCCCGGCGTGCACCTGCGTGATAAGCAGCTTCTTCGACAGCACGCCGCTCCACGGGGGTGATGCCCGACGGGACGCACACGACGATTCGAGGACGTGCCCATTTCCTGCGATGCACCTTCTGGATGAAGTAGCGCAACATCTTCTCGGTCACGTCGAAGTCGGCAATCACCCCGTCGCGCAGCGGGCGGATCGCAGTGATGTGGGCCGGGGTGCGGCCGATCATCCGCTTTGCCTCCATGCCCACCGCGAGGGCGCGTCCGTTCTGAGAGTTGATGGCAACCACAGACGGCTCGTTGAGCACGATCCCGCCGCCGCGCACGTAGACGAGGGTGTTGGCTGTGCCGAGGTCGATGGCCATGTCTTGGCCCGCAAATGAAAGAAGGGTTTCAGCCATGGCTGATGATGACTCCCGCGACGACCCGGGGAGTGTAGGTGTCCGCCCATTGTTCTGCCATAGAGGGATTCACCATATCCCGGCTGGGGGCAACCGGGAATCAGCCCGCGGCCGAGTGGCGTCAGTCGAAGAAAATCGAGAGCTCGCGCGCCGCACTCTCAGCACTGTCCGAGCCATGAACGAGGTTGTGTGTCACCAGTAGCCCGAGGTCTCCGCGGATTGTTCCCGGAGCGGCCTGCTTCGGATCGGTCGCCCCCATCAGGGCCCGGCTCACCGAGACCGCCGAGTCCCCCGACCACTCCATGGCCACTACCGGGCCCGAAGTGATGAAGTCGAGCAGCTCGGGAAAGAACGGCTTCTCCACGTGCTCCTCGTAGTGCCGGCGGGCCAGCGCCTCGTCGATTTCCAGCTTCCGGATCTTCTCCAGCGTGAGGCCCTTGCGCTCGAGACGCGTGATGATCTCACCGACCAGCCCGCGGGCGACCCCGTCAGGCTTCACCATGATGAAGGTGCTCTCGATAGCCATGTGGCCGGGCAGCGTAGTGGCTGGCTCAGACGAGCAGCTCTCTCGCCTCCCCGACCAGATAGAGGGATCCGGCGACGAGGATGGCCCCATCGGGGCCGGCTTCGGCGCGAGCCATGTCCAAGGCGAGCTCGACTTCCTCGGCAATCAGCACGGGCACGTCGACCAGCCCGCTGATCCGGTCGGCCAGTTGGACGGGTGGGACCGCCCTCTCCGACTCTGGAGCGGTGGTGATGATCCCATCGACGTGGGGGGCAAGACTTTCGACCATCGCCTCGACGTTCTTGTCGCCCATCACGCCGAGGACGAGTTGCCATCGTGTGGTCGGGTATTCCTCCGCCATCGACTCGGCCAGGACCGCCATGCCGTCGGCGTTGTGGGCCCCGTCCACCATGATCAGGGGTTGCGTGCCCAGCACCTCCATGCGTCCGGGCACGGTGGCGGCGCCGACCGCCTCCCGCACCAGCTCCTCGTCGAGTTTCCGACCCAGGAGCGCTTCGGTTGCGGCGACCGCATTGGCCAGATTGACCAGCTGATAGCGGCCGTGCAGTGGAAGGAACAGGTCTTCGTATGTCTCCTCGGCGCCACTGATCGTGGCCAGCCAGCCGCCGACGCCACGCTCTGCGTCGAGGACCGAGAAGTCCTTCCCATAGTGACGGTGGTGAATGCCGAGGTCGCGGGCCCGGGCTTCGGCCACCTCGAGCGCCTCGTCCGGCAAGGGCCCGCTGACCAGCACGGAGTTGGGGCCGGCGATCGCCAGCTTCTCGCCGGCGATGGCGGCGACGTCCTCACCTAGGTACTCAGTGTGCTCGATCCCGATGCTGGTCAGGACACAAACCTCGGCATCGACCACGTTGGTCGCGTCGAGGCGACCACCCAGGCCCACCTCGAGCACCGCCGCGTTGACTGCCTGGTCGGCGAAGAAGGCGAAGGCGGCGGCCGTGATCAGCTCGAAGTATGTGTTCGCCTCTTCACCGGCCTTCTCCCGCAATTCGGCGAAAGCCGCCACGTCGGAGATGGCCAGGGCGAACTCCTCTTCGGTGGCGAATCTCCCGTTGATCGACAGACGCTCCTCGACCTTCTGCAGATGCGGTGAGATGTAGGTGCCCGTGTTGAGACCGTGGGCGACCAGCAGGAGGGTGGCGAATCGAGACGTGGAGGTCTTGCCGTTGGTACCGGCGATGTGGATGATCGGATAACCCTCATCCGGCCGGCCCATGTAGTCGAGGAGCGCCTCGATGCGATCCAACCCGGGCTTGATCCCGAGGGTGATGTGACTGTCCAGATATTCGAGGGCTTCGAAGTAGTCCATGAGAAAAGCCTCGGGAGGTTAACTCCGAGGCTCTCTCACTCTTGTGGCGATCGTCGGTTACGGACTGGTGATCAGCCCTCCTCGCGTCTCGAGCCGACAACCAGAATCCCACCCAATGCCAACAAGCTGCCGGCCAGGAACAGCCAACCTCCGTCGGTTGAGCCGGTCAGGGGAAGCACCTCGACCGCCTCGACCTCGTCAGCCACCGTCGAGCTCGTGACCACGGTCCCGAGGACCTCATCGGCCACTGTGGACGTGGTGACCTCGGGTGGTGCGGTAATGGTCGTCCCGGCGATCGTCGTTGTCGTCGTCGCGGCGATCGTGGAAGTAGTCGTCGCGGCGATCGTCGTTGTCGTCGCCTGTCCTGCGCAGTCGACCACGACATCGAGACCCGCCGAGAAGATCCCGTCCGGTCCCATGTGCAATGTCACGGTCACCTCGGAGCCGAGAACCAAGGTTCCGGCTGCTTCGACGGTTCCTCCCGGCTCATCCTCGACGTTGTGCAGGATGACCATCGAGGTACCCGATTCGACCCATAGATCATTGTCCGGGTGCACCGAGTCCTGATTGTGCGAAATCCCGATGACCTCACAACTCTGACCGGCGAACTGGGCAGGAACCGGTTCGGTTGCCAGTACCCGGTGGGAGTCGTACGGGATGTATGCGACCGTGTCCAACGGAATGGTCAACTCGAATCCGTCGACGGTCTGAGCGGATGCAAGCCCGGCAAAGGCCGTTACCAGAAGCATCGTCGCCAACGTCAAAACTGAGATCTTGAGGCGCCGTCGTGGGGCCCCTGCCCCAGTCCCCCGGGTCACCGACTCCAGTCTGTTCATCTGCCATCCCCTTTTTTGCACGCGGGAACAGGCCGGTCTCACCACTGGCTACCCCAAGACCCAGGTGACCGCCTGTACAGGTCCGGGGTCGATGCCTCCCTGCATCCCCTTTTCTCGACCTCCCTCAGGAGGTCTCAGCCACCGTAACCCGCGCGCGGGTTACGTTCGGGTCAATCGCCACGTTGTTTTGCGATTGTGTCGCGTGCGCTAGTCCCTGGGGTGCGCGAGCATCAAGCCGACTTCTCGGCCGGGCCGGGCTCCTCCCGAGTTGCTGGGACCAGAGTGGGGTTGACCTTCTCGGCAACCACATCGCGATCGATCACGACGCGCTCGACGTCGTTGCGTGAGGGAAGGTCGTACATGGTGTTGAGCAGGACCTCTTCGAGGATCGCCCGCAGACCACGGGCCCCGGTCCCGCGCTTGATGGCCTGGGCCGCGATCGCTTCCAGCGAATCCTCGGTGAAGACCAACTCGACCTCATCCATCTCGAACATCCGGGCATACTGCCTGGTGAGGGCATTCTTCGGTTCGGTCAGGATCCTGATCAGGGCGTCCATATCGAGATCCTCAACGGTTGCCATCACCGGGAGTCGGCCGATGAACTCGGGGATCAGCCCGTACTTCATCAGGTCCTCGGGCATCACTTGATTGAGGAGCTCCGAGGGCCGGCCGTCGGCCTTGCCCCGGACTTCGGCGCCGAAGCCGACTCCGCGGCGCCCGACCCGATTGGCGATGATGTCCTCGAGGCCGCCGAACGCTCCGGCGCAGATGAAGAGGATGTTCGTGGTGTCGAGCTGAATGAACTCTTGATGTGGATGCTTGCGCCCGCCTTGTGGAGGGACGGAGGCAACGGTGCCCTCGAGGATCTTGAGGAGTGCCTGCTGCACTCCCTCGCCTGAGACGTCTCTCGTGATCGACGGGTTCTCCGCCTTGCGGGAGACCTTGTCGATCTCGTCGATGTAGATGATCCCCTGCTGGGCCCGGTTGACGTCGTAGTCGGCCGCCTGGAGCAGCTTGAGCAAGATGTTCTCCACGTCCTCCCCGACGTAGCCGGCCTCGGTGAGGCTGGTGGCGTCGGCGATGGCGAACGGGACGTTGAGCTGGCGAGCCAGGGTTTGGGCGAGGAGGGTCTTGCCCGAACCGGTGGGACCGATGAGGAGGATGTTTGACTTCTGGAGCTCAACGTCTCGCTGGACCTCACCACCACGGATTCGCTTGTAGTGGTTGTAGACCGCGACGGAGAGTTTCTTCTTGGCGTCCTCCTGGCCGACCACGTAGTCGTCCAGGTAGGAGTTGATCTCGACCGGCTTGGGGAGCTCGGTGAAGGTGATCTCCTCGGTCGCCGAGAACTCTTCCTCGATGATCTCGTTGCAGAGGTCGATGCACTCGTCGCAGATATAGACGCCGGGTCCCGCTATCAGCTTCTTGACCTGCTTTTGAGACTTCCCGCAGAAGCTGCATTTGAGAAGCTCGCCGCCGTCACCGAGTCGTGCCATCGAGTTTTGAACCTCCTCCTTACTTGGAGGCTACCGCCGCAAGCTCCCGACGGGTGAGAATTCCGTCGATGACCCCGTATTCCTTGGCCGCGTCGGCCAGCATCCAATAGTCGCGTTCGGTGTCGAGAGCGATCTTGTCGTAATCCTGACCGGTGTGCTGCGCGAGGATCTCGTTGAGCTGCTCTCGCATCTGGACGATCAGCTTGGCCTGGATCTCGATGTCCGACGCCTGGCCCTGGGCCCCACCGTGGGGCTGGTGGAGCATGACCCGGGCGTGGGGCAGTGCGAAGCGCTTGCCCCCGGCGCCGCCGGCCAGGATCACCGCCGCCGCCGAGGCCGCCATGCCCATGCACACCGTGTTCACGTCTGGCTTGATGTATTGCATCGTGTCGTAGATGGCGAACAAGGAAGTGATCGACCCGCCCGGCGAGTTGATGTATAGGAAGATGTCCTTGTCCGGGTCCTCCGACTCGAGATGGAGGAGCTGGGCCATGATCAAGTTGGCGATGGTGTCGTCGATCGGCGTGCCCAGGAAGATGATCCGGTCCTTGAGCAGCCGGCTGTAGATGTCGAAATAGCGCTCACCCCGGCTGGTCTGCTCGAAGACCGTGGGGATCACATAGTTCTGGAACTGGTAGTTCATTCTTCTTCCTCCGCCAACTCGGCGACCACCTCGCCCAGCGGGATCTCCCCGACTGGCTCGGCCTCGACGATCTCGGCCTCGACTTCTGTCACACTCAATTTCAAATCGACCGGGTTGCCGTCTTCGTCGACCGGGTTTGCTGCCGAGAGGATGGCGTCCAGCGCCCTGTTTCGGAGAATATCACCGGCCAGTGCCAATTCCCGGCCGCTTTGCCGGAAGGCCTTGAGATAGGCCACCGGGTCGCCGGATCGAGCGGCGGCATTCTGGAGGACGCTTGATACGTCCTCGGGAGTGACCTCGATCCCGGCGTCGCGGGCCACGGCCTCGAGCACCAGCTGGTTGCGCAACGAAGCTTGCGCCTGTTGGCGCAGGTCGTCGAGGAACTGCTCCTGGTCGATGCCCGAAGCCTCGAAGTAGTCGTCGATGGTCAGCTCGTTGTCGTCGAGACGATGGATGAAGTTGTGGAGATGGTCGTCCATCTCCGAACGGATCAGAGCTTCGGGCAGGTCGACTTCTACCTGGTCGACGAGGGTGCTCAGCGCCCGCTCGGCAAACTGCCGGGAGACCGCCTGGAGCTTGGCCTCGGTGAGACTGTTCTCGAGCTCGGCCTTCATCTCGTCGACGGTGTCGAACTCGGTGTTGTCCCCCACCCACTCATCGTCGAGCTCGGGGAGGATCCGCTCCTTCACCTCGTTGACCACGATCTCGAAGGTGACCTCTTCGCCCGAACGATCGCCGAATCCCTCCGGGAGCGGAGCCTCGAAGGTGAGGACAGCACCCGGTTCGACCCCGTCGAGCCGCTCGTCGATTCCCTCGATGAACAGGCCGGAACCGACCTCATAGAGCAAGTCCGCTGCCGTCGCCCCGTCCACTTGTTCGCCGTTGCTGGTCGCCTTGACGTCGACCGACACGAAATCGCCGACTGCAGCCGGCCGGTCCGCCTCCTCAACGGTGGCGAATTGTTCGAGCATCCGCTCGAGCTGTTGCGCCAACTCGTCGGCGGTCACCTCGGGCGAGCTCACCTCGACTGCTCGGTCTTGATAATTGGGTAGCTCGATCGTCGGCCATAGCGTCACTCGAACCTCTACCTCGACCCCACCGTCGACATCGTTCATCGATTCCAGCTGCGGGGTGACTGCCGGCTTCAGCTCCTCGTCGTTGAGGATGTCGGTCAGCGCCGGAGGGACCAGATCGTCGATCACTTCGCTGCGCAGCCGATCGGGGCCGACCGCGGCCTCGACGACGGGCAGCGGCGCCTTGCCGGGTCGGAAGCCCTTGAGCTTCATCTCCCGGGAGAGCTTGCGGGCGGTAGCGATCTTGCCCGCACTGATCTGATCGTCAGTTAGCTGGAACCTGACCAGTCGCTCGAAGGGACCGGTCTCGGTGACGGTTGTTGTCATTCTCTTCCTGGTTGTCATGAAGAAGGGCGCATGTTTGCGCCCTTCTTCGCTCGGGTGACCGACGGGATTCGAACCCGCGACTTCCTGGACCACAACCAGGTGCTCTAACCGGGCTGAGCTACGGCCACCATGTCTTCGAATGGATCTTCCTCTGCGCCCCCGGGAGGACTCGAACCCCCAACCTGCGGATTAGAAGTCCGCCGCTCTATCCAATTGAGCTACAGGGGCCCTCAGGCGGGGCTTCGCGTCCCGGAAGTCGACCCATTCGAGCGGGTGAAGGGAATCGAACCCTCACCGCCAGCTTGGAAGGCTGGAGCTCTACCATTGAGCTACACCCGCGGGACACGACATTGTAAAGGCTCGGTCGGGCTGGTCGGACTCGAACCGACGACCTCGTGCTCCCAAAGCACGCGCGCTACCAAGCTGCGCCACAGCCCGTGTCAAGTCAGGGTACTTGCCCCCCGGTTTCTGTCCCACCCCATTCCTATGGTCGAATCATGGAGGTGGGGACCGAATTTCGGGACCGGATCGATTCATGGGACAAGCTTTCCCGATGGGAGCGGTCCGAACTGGGCAAGGACCTGCGACGCCTCGGTCTGTCGTACGGGGAAGTCATGGACCTGATCCCGGTCAAGAAGTCCACCCTCGCCACCTGGTGCCGCGAGGTGAAGCTGAGCGAGGAACAAGTCGAGGCACTCCGCGCCAGA
>JBOGEV010000250.1:0-5189 GCA_050742015.1 Acidimicrobiia bacterium | reverse complement strand
AACCCATCGTCAGCCAGCCGCCTGGTCTGCTCGCTGACGTGGACCCGGCCCGCGACTCCTGTCTGCTCGAGGCGAGCTGCGATGTTGACCGTGTCGCCCCATACGTCGTAGGCGAACTTCTGGCTGCCGATGACCCCGCCGGCGGCAGGACCGGAGTGGACGCCGACTCGCAGCGCCAACTCGGGGAATCGGCCCTCAGACGACGTGCTTTCGATCATTGCCAGCGCCAGGTCGATGACCCTTTCGGCATGACGGTCGAGCGGCTCTGGGAGCCCGCCGACCGCCATGTACGAGTCACCGATGGTCTTGATCTTCTCCAGTTTCCGTTCTGTCACCAGGTCGTCGAAATGGGAGAACAGCCCACTGAGCATCATGATGACCTCGGTGGCAGGCAGCAGGGACGCCATGGGCGTGAAGCCGACGATGTCGGCGAATACGACGGACACTGCGGGGAAGTTGTCGGCGATCGGGTTCTCACCGCTCTTGAGACGCCGCGACACGGAGGCGGGAAGTACGTTCAATAGCAGACGTTCCGACTCCGCCTGTTCGGCGGCGAGGGCAGCAGTCTGCTCGATGATCACCAGGTGTTGATGCCATGCCCGGCGTCGGTTCCTTTCGATCAGGCGAAGCCCAAGGAGACTTCCAATCCCGGCCGCCACGAAGATGAACGAATCGATGATGAGGCTTCCCTCACCGTCGTAGGTGACGACGACAACGGCCAGACCGGCGCCGATCACCAATGTTCGCAAGGCGGCGTAGACGAAACGGGTGCGGGACACGAACCCGAACACGAAAAGGAGCATGATCGCCGCGACGGCATAGCCCTCGACCACGTCTGAAGCCTCAGCGAGAAGGAGGATCACCAGCCCGTTGGCCGAGGTGAGCACCGAGGCCAAGGCGTGTTGACGATTCATCGTCCTCGCCCAGCCCGACAGGGCGAGGCAGATACCGCCGGCCAGGGCCATCAGGCCACCAACCGTGAGTGCGATGTCCCAGCCGATATCCCATCCCAAAGGAAGAAGGACGGCGGCCAGGATCCAGAGGATGAGGGTCGCGGCCGCGATGGTCCGGTACCCGCTCAGCCCGTCGGCACCCTCCTCGCTCTGGAAGAACTCTTCCAACTCCTCGTCGAGAAAGCGAAGAGTGAGCGGATGGACAACCCCACGCTCGATCATCTCAGTCACTACTTCGGGCTTCCGTCAGGGAGCAGTGGCGCGGCTCGGAACCTCCTGCAGAAGCCAGATGTTGCCGTCCGGGTCGGCCATCGTGGCATAGGAACCGTAGTCACCGCGGTTCGGGTCCGGCCCCGGAGTCTGGCCCTGGTCGCTCCAGTGGAAGATGTCGCTCACCGCGATGCCCCTGTCCGTCAGGTCCTTGTGTGCCGCCTCGATGTCGCTGACTACCAGGTAGGTGTTGACGTAGGAGCCGGGCTCGGACTGTGGCGTGCCGGTGCCGAAGGTGATGGAGCAGTCCGACCCAACGGGGGTGAGCTGCACGACCCTCATTCCCGGCCCAACTTCGCTGTCGAGGTCGAGGTTCCACCCCGCCCGCACGTAGAAGTCCCTGGCCCGGTCGACATCACTGACTGGCAGCGTGATCGCTTCGATTCGATGTTCCACCTCAGTCGCTCCTTCTCGGGCATTCGTAGGCTGAGTTCCGCCGGTTCCGACGGCCGTTCCAGAGCGACGCTACCCACGGCCTCCGCCTCTGGCGGCGTCGGCGATGATCGCGGCCAGCTCGGTCGGCCGCGACCACATCGGCCAGTGGCTGGTCGGCAGGTCGATCCAGGTGACGTTACGCAGTTCGGCGATGCCGGCAAGCCACGACGGGTTGTGCTCCTCGGCGTATGCCTTGAGCTTCTCGGACGGGAAGCTGGTGCAGAGGATCGTGCTCGGGATGTCGAGACGCGCTTCATTCCTGAGCTCGACTGCCTCGCGTATGACTCCACCTGGCTCCGGCACCGCCCGCTGGCGAAAGGTCTCTTTCTGGTCTTCGCTGAGCCCGTCCAGGTTCTCCTCCTCCTCGATTTCCTCCCAAACCATCGGTTTTTCGACGTCGTCGAAGTTGGGGTCCAGGGGTCCGATGCCAGGAGCGGTGTCGACGTAGACCACGGCAGCGACCTGATCAGGGACACGATCGGTGGCGGCATAGCCGGAGAACCCGGTGGCGCTGTGCACGGCGAGGACGACCGGAGCGCCCGCCGCTTCGATGGCATCGATGATGGCTTCGACGTGATCCGTCAGCGTGATCGCGGATCGGTCGGCGTCCGCAGACTCGAGCCCGGGAAGGGTCAGCGCAGTCACATCGTTCCCGTCGGCGCGCAAGGTGTCGGCGACCTCGTCCCAGGCCCAGGCACCCAGCCAGAACCCGGGAACCAGGATGATCGGTGCTTTCGTTCCTGTCGTCTCAGCCATTTCGCCCCCTTGGAGGTCCTGTTGATCCATCGTCACAGCACGATCCAAGCATCCCGGCCGGAATCCGTCACACCGGGCTAATACGATCTGGCCATGATCGACTTGCCGATAGAGGTGATCCGGAGCAAGAAGCGCAAGAGGACTGTTTCGGCCCGGGTCGCCGATGGACGGCTGCGGGTGATGATGCCCGACGGGCTCGGCCCCGAGGAGGAGGCGCGACTGGTCGAGACGATGAGTGCGCGGCTCAACCGCAAGCTCTCCTCGGCAGGTGTCGACCTCGATCAGCGGGCCAGGGAGCTGTCGCGGCGCTACGGGCTGCCGACCCCGATCAGCACCGAATGGTCCGCTCGACAGATGACCAGATGGGGTTCCTGCACTCCCTCGCAAGGTCGAATCCGAATCTCCAACCGACTGGTGTCGATGCCGGGTTGGGTGCTCGACTGGGTCCTGATCCACGAGTTGGCCCACCTCGAAGAAGCCAACCATGGGCCGCGGTTCAAGGCATTGGTTGGCCGCTACGAGCTGGCGGAGCGGGCCAAGGGCTACCTGATGGCGAAAGGCGAGGAGCCCCTCAAATAGGCGTTGCCTGGGCCAGGAGCTCGGCGACAGCGATCGCGTCGGGTCTCTCCAGCTGGTCGAAGTCACACGAGGCGGGGTCTCGATCCGGTCGCCAGCGGAGAAATTGCGCCGGGTGCCGGAGCCGCCCTCCGTCCATGTGGTTGTAACGAACCTCAGCCACCCGCTCGGGGCGGAGCGGGACGAATGACAGGTCCTTGTCCGGGTTCCATCGGCTCCCGGGATTCACCCGTCCCTCGACAGAGAACTCATCAACGGCGGTGCCCCAGGGGTGCTCCGACATCTCGATGACGAGCTCATCCAGCTCCGTGGCGAGCCGTCGGCGCATGTCCATCGGAAAGGACGCGGCCACTCCGATCGGTGTCAATCCACCGAACATCTCGGCCCACTCGATGCCGCTTGTGTAGTCGCCCGAGTACAGGCCGAGAAGCAGCGAACCCACCGCGCCCTCGCCGCTCTTGTGGACTCGATACCCGGCGACGACACAGTCCATCGTTCGGTCGTGCTTGACCTTCTCCATGACCCGGCGCCCCGGCTGATAAGTGTCCTCACCGTTCTTGGCGATGATCCCGTCCAGACCGGCGCCCTCGAAGTCCTCGAACCAGCGTTGCGCCATCGTCGCCTCGTCGGTCAGGGGAGTGACGTGCACGGAGGCTGAGGCGCCGATCAGGATCCGCTCCAGGGCACGACGCCGATCCCGGAAGGGACTGGGCGTGAGGTCCTCGTCGCCGATTGCCAGCACATCGAATGCCACGAAATCGGCGGGGGTTTCGTCGGCGAGGAGCTGGACACGGCTCTGGGCCGGATGAAGTCGCTGCTGCAGAGCCCAGAAGTCGAGCCCTCCACTCTCCGGGTTGGCAATGATGATCTCGCCGTCGACCACACAGCGGGTAGGCATCGCCTTCTTGATCGCCGACACCACCTCGGGAAAGTAGCGGGCCAGGGGACGCGTGTTCCTACTCGCGATCTCGAGCTCGTCTCCGTCACGAAAGACGATGGCCCGAAACCCATCCCACTTCGGCTCGTAGTGCCAACCGGGATGGATCCGGGCAACCGGCTTGGCCAGCATCGGTTCGACGGGGGGCATCACCGGGAGCTTCATCTCCCCCGATTCTGGTCGCGGCCTGCGTCAACGAGCAGATGCGGCAGGGTCGGCGAACTATCCGAGAGATGCATCGAACAGCTCCCACTGGCCGGGAACCCCGCGCAAGGCCACGGAGCCAAGCGAGGCGAACTCCAGATCGGTGCCAGTGGACAGATCCCGAACCGTCCGCGTCACCACGACCTGATTCGTGCCCGCCTCTCCAAGGGCACGGGAGGCGATGTGAACCCCGATCCCACCCACGTCGTCGTCACGCCGCTCGATCTCGCCGGTATGTATGGCGGCCCGCATTTCGAGGCCCAGACCGCCGATGGCATCGCGGAGGTCGAAGGCACATCGCAGTGCCCGAGTGGGGGCATCGAAAGTGGCAAGGATGCCGTCACCGGTCGACTTGACGAACCGACCGATCCAGCGGGTCACCCGGGCCCGGGCGATCTCGTCATGCCTGTCGATGAGCCGGCGCCAGGCTCGGTCCCCCATTTCGGCGGCACGCCCGGTCGAGTCGACCAGATCGGTGAACAACACCGTCGCCAACACCCGGTCGACGTCCTGGGCCGCCTGGAGCGAGCGCACCTGGTCCTGGGTCCATGAGTAGTCATCGACGAACCGGCTGGTCGGCGTCTCCGACTCGGGCTCGTAGGTGAGCAGAACCACACCGGAGTCGAAGGTGCGCGAGCCAACCAACCGTAGGTGGTGGGTGTCGATGCCATCCCGGAACAGGTGTTTACCGCTGCCAAGGATCACCGGGTAGAAGAGGAGCCGATACTCGTCGATCAGGTCGTGCTCGAGCAGGGTGTCGACCAGATCGGCGCTGCCAAAGACCAACAGATCACCACCGGGCCGCTCCTTCAGACGGCTCACCGCTTCGACGACATCCCCCGAGATCAACGTCGAGTTGTTCCAGTCGGCTCGCTCGAGAGTCTTGGACACGACGTACTTGGGGATCTCGTGCATCCGCTTCGCCAACTCCTCGTCAACGGTGACGGTGGGCCAGAAGGCAGCCCAGATCTGGTAGGTCTTGCGGCCGAGGAGGAACCCATCGGCAGTGAAGATCTGATGCAGGTTGAACTCCTCGTCACCCTCGCCCTGGACTCTCA
>JBOGEV010000249.1:0-1700 GCA_050742015.1 Acidimicrobiia bacterium | reverse complement strand
GGGTCTGGCCTTCCAAAGTGTCGATGACGGCCGCGCGAACCTCTCTCCCACTCGAACAGCAAGTGTCCGGTAGAAGTCTCCGACCGAACCGTTGCAGCCGATGCTCGCCCTCCCTCCTGCGATGTCTGGTTGATGACATTCTGTTGCCGCGCCGCGGAATCGGCGGTCGTTGCTAGATGCCCGTTGAAGAGGTGCTCAGGAACTCCGTCGTTCCAGCGAGCGCCGGTCAGCAGACCGACGCTCATCAACCGATCGTTGTGCTCTTGCTGTTGAAATCCTGTGGAACCGGAGGTGAACCTGAGTGGCGTTCGAGCTTGCCGGGCGCCGCCGCCCTTCCGTAAGGGCAAGTGGTATCGCCCCTGGTCAGAGTCTTGTAGAGGTGGTCAGGGACGGCGTCGATCCGTCGACCTCCGGTTTTTCAGACCGGCGCTCTACCGACTGAGCTACCTGACCTCCAACCAAACCCTGTTATGGATTCGGTGGGCGGGAGCGACGGGATTTGAACCCGCGACCTCCGGCTTGACAGGCCGGCGAACACTCCAGGCTGTTCTACGCCCCCGGGACGTCGCCGATTCCGAAGACTCACGGGCGACCGGGGAAGTATAGAGGTCACCCATCCCTGCTCAACCCGAGCGCTCGCCCGGGATCAGACCGTCAGTCCGACCGGTGCGCCGTGTAGAGGGATAGCGGGTCCGTGACGCCCTTCAAAGTGACGGGTCCGATCGCGTTGAATGTCACCGGTGTTGCCGAAGCTGCTTCGACAACCTCCTCGCTCACCAGCACTTCACCGGGCCGGGCGTAATCGGCCATTCTCGAGGCGATGTTCACGGTGCGTCCGAAATAGTCCCCTTCCTGGAAGATCACCGGACCGGCGTGGATGCCGACACGTGCGGGCGGGAGACCCCGCGCAGCGATTCCCTCCACCATGTCGAGGGCGCCCATCAGGCCCTGGCTCGGGTCCGGGAAGTAGAACATCACACCGTCTCCCAGCCACTTGACCGACTCCCCCCGGTGTTCGAGCGAAGACTTCCGGACGAGAGCCCTCAGCTCGGCGGCAAGGTCGGCCGCAGCCTCGTCCCCTTCCTCTTCGGTGAGCCGCGTGTACCCCGTTAGGTCCAGAAAGCTGACGGCCGGAGGGTGACTGATCCGGCTGTAGAGGCCTTCCCGCTCCAGCACTCGCTCGATGTCATCGACGGCGCTCTTCGTCCAGGTCCGTTCCTGCTGTCCGTGATACATGGCGATCAACGCCTGCTCGAAGCCTGGGGTCAGCAGCGACCCGATCTCAGCCTGGGCGTCCAGCATCTCACGCTCGGTCATGCCGGACTCGAGCAAGGGCAACTCGACCTCGGTCCGATACGCCTGCGTCTCCGCCTCGGCGATCCGGCGGAGGCTGTCTGCATAGACCCGCAACAGACTTACCACGATCTCCGGCTGGTAACCATGAGACTGCAAGAGGTCGATCGCCTGTATGACCGCGAGCTCGTCTTCCCGGACATAGTCCTGTGGCCGCGGCTCGGCGTAGCCGAATGACTCCCGAACCAACGCGAGAAGCTCGAGCGAGATACCGCTCGTAGCGCTCAACTCCCCGAAGGTCGTCGAGGTGAGCCCGGCGAACCAATCGAAGGCACTCACGTCCAAGTACGCGAACGAGAGCGTTCCCTCCCGGACTGCGGAGGCGAGGCCTTCCAACGGAACCCCGG
>JBOGEV010000248.1:0-12592 GCA_050742015.1 Acidimicrobiia bacterium | reverse complement strand
CGCGCCAGAATGGGTGACCGCCGAGAGGAGACGGATCGATGACCATGCCCGCCATGCAGGAGATGTTGGCTGAACAGGACCAATGGGACTTCAGGGATCTCTCCGCTCTCTATGTCAACACAACCTTGAAGAGAGGCTTGGAGTCGTCTCACACCCAGGGTTTGATGGACCTCTCGGCGGAGATCATGCGACGCCAGGGGGTCGGCGTCGAGATGATCCGGGCCGCCGACTACGACATAGCCCCCGGGGTTTGGCCCGACATGACCGAGCACGGCTGGGACACCGACGACTGGCCTTCGATCTTCGACAAAGTGATGGCCGCCGACATCCTCGTCATCGGCACTCCGATCTGGCTCGGCGAGAAGTCCTCGATCTGCACCCGGGTGATCGAGCGTCTCTACGGCAACTCCTCTCAGCTCAACGAGGCCGGCCAGTACGCGTATTACGGGCGGGTAGGAGGCTCCCTGATCACCGGCAACGAGGACGGGATCAAGCACTGCTCGATGAGCATCCTCTATGCCCTGCAACATCTCGGCTACGTCATCCCGCCCCAAGCCGATGCGGGGTGGATCGGTGAGGCGGGGCCCGGGCCCTCCTATCTCGACCCCGGGTCGGGTGGGCCTGAGAACGACTTCACCAATCGCAACACCACGTTCATGACCTGGAATCTGTTGCATCTCGCCCGGATGATCAAGGACGCCGGTGGGATGCCGGCCCATGGCAATCAGCGTTCCGAATGGGACGCCGGCTGTCGCTTCGACTTCCCCAACCCGGAGCACCGGTGAGGGCTACAAACAACCTGAGGTTGCACGTTCCACATACGGAACGAACTACCTCAGGTTGGGCCAGATCTATCAGAGTCTTTGGCACGTCTTCGAAGCTGAGACCGTTGGTTCCATATGTGGAACGCAGAACCTCAGGTTGGGGGTAACTCGACCTAGCCCCGCCGGGCCACCACCCTCGCCACCGCCGCCCACCCGAGGACGGTCCAGGTGAGGAGGATGGCGAGGGAGGCGCCGACGTTGGTGGCGAGGCCGTCGGTGAGCGAGCTCCGGATCAGGTTGGCCATGTGATAGAAAGGGAGAATCCGGTGCAGAGTCGCCGCCCAGTCGGGGAACTGGGAGATCGGGATCACGATCGGTGAGAACAGAAGCACCAGGAAGATCACGATGTTGGTGATCAGATTGGTCATCCTCGGCTCGGGAATGGCCATCGCCATCCCGTAACCCACCGAAGTGGCCATCAGCGAGGCGAGCAGGGCGAACGGGATCACCGTCCACGACACATCCAGGTTCACGTCGAAGTTCCAGGCCGCCAGCAAGGTCGAGAGCAGGGCGATGGGCAAGGCGATCGCGGTGAACACGGTGAAGGTCGCCGCCACCGGGGCAAGGCGGGGCACCGGCAACGACCAGGTGAAGTCATAGGTGCCCCGCGACTTCTCCTGCATGACCAGGATCGGCACCAGGACGAACCCGACCGGTATGAGGGACAGAGCGGGGATGCCCGAGACGATATAGAGAGCCGTGGCCGGGTCGATGTCGCCCAGATAGAACTTGTACATGAAGGCGGCACCGACTCCCATCACGATCTGGGAGAAGACGATGCCGACAAAGAGCACCTTCTGCTGGATCAGCACCCAGCGCAACATGCCCACATAGCTGGCCCACCAGTATCCGGACCCGCGGCGGACCGGCGTCTCGAGGGCAGCGGCGGTCACTTGCGCCTCCCCAGGACCACCCCGGTCACCACGATGGCGGCCAGGGCCCAGGCCAACACCACCAGGTACGACACCAGAAGGTCCTCGACCAGCCCTCGAGTGAGACCACCCCTGACGATCACGCCCATGTGATAGAAGGGGAGGACCTGATGGACACTCGCCAGCCAGGGCGGCAGGTTCTCGATCGGGAAAGTAATGGGAGTGAACCCGAGGACTCCGAAGGCGAGGACCTGGCTGAGGAGTTGGGTGAGGCTGGGCCGGGGGATCGCATGGGCCAGGGCGTAGCCGATCATCGTCCCGCAAACCAGGACCAGGAGGACGGCAGGGAGGACGCTCCAGTTGACCGCATAGTCGAGGTCGAGCCCCCACGAGGCGACGACCAACGCCACGATCATCGAGGGAATGCTGACGATGGCGCATAACACGAGCCAGGCGGTGACCGCGGCTGACCGTGGGGTGGGAAGAGACCAGGTGAAGTCGTAGGTGTCCTCTTCCTTCTCGGCGGCGATGAGTTGGGGAGCCACGATCAGGCCGACGACGATCAGGGTGATGATGGCGGAGCCGGTGCCGAGGTAGAGCCCGACACTCGGGCTGACCTCGGTGAAGAACAGGCTGATCCCGATCGAAAACCCGGATGCGATCAGCATCTGAACGATCACCAGCAGCGGGAGGAGGAGACGCATCGAGGTGAGCTGCCAGCGGAGCACGGCGCTCAACGAGCGCCACCAGTACTGCGGCCCGGAGCGGATCCCGACCGATGGTGCGATGGCGTTGGCGGTCATGAAGCCACCTCGACCGCCTCTTCGGACACGTGTCCGGTGAGTCGGATGTAGGCATCCTCGAGGGTGATAGCCCCGAGGGCGTACTCTTCGGCGATCCCCTGTCCCATCAGACTCCGGGCCCACGCAATCCCGTCACCGGCCCGATCCTCGTCGATGACCGAGGTGAGCAGGTTGCCCACCCTGGAGTGCTCCCGGGCCAGTGAAGGTAACTCCGGTGTGACCACTCCCGGGGTCAGCATTACCTGGAGCCGGAGACATCCTCGGTCGGCGATCTTCAGTGAGGACGGGGTGCCTTCGGCGACTAGCTCACCATCGGCGATGATGGCGAGGCGGTCCACGGCCTTCTCCGCCTCCATCACGTTGTGGGTGACCAGGAAGACAGCTGCCCCCATCTCCCCGATGAGGCGGATCTGCTCCCAGAGCAGCCGGCGACGAAGCGGGTCGACATCGTTGGTTGGCTCGTCGAGGATCACCACCCTTCCCGGCACCACGGTGACCATGACGAACCCGACGAGCCGGCGGACCCCGCCCGACAGCTTGGTGCCGAGAGTATCCCGCCACTCCTCGATCTGAAGGGCCTCGATCAATTCGTCGGCACGGCGAGTGATGGCAGCTCGATCCCCGCCCCGAATCTCACCGGTGAGACGCACCGCCTCGTGCAGCTTGAACGACTCGATCGGCATCGGGGCCTGAGGCAGATAGGAGCAGAGCTGACGAGCCGCATCGGGATCTGCCACCAGGTCGTGCTCACCGAGGTAGATCGAGCCGGTGTCCGGCTTGAGCAGACCGATCACCTGCTTGACCAGGGTCGACTTCCCGGCACCGTTCGGGCCGAGGAGTCCGTAGACCTCGCCGGGCCGAACCTCGATCGAGACGTCGCGGTTGGCGAACGACTTGCCGTTGTCGTAGCTCTTGGTCACACCCTGGGCCTTGAAGGTCCAATCACTCACGATGCATCTCCTCTCACCGGCCCGACCATGGGGAAGAAGACGAAGGAGAAGGCATACTCCTCGCCTTCCTTGTCCTCGAGGAGTTTCATCTCGTCGACCATCTCCTCGATCATCTCCGCGAACTTCACCGCGCTCCCCCGGGTCATCGGGATCACACAACGTCCCAACGTCCCAGTCGGCTCCTCGCCAGGGCTCTCGAAATGCCCTAGGAGCCCGGCCACCGCGTCGAGTCGTGCCCCATCGAGGACCACTCCCACCCCGGCGTTGATCACCCGGTCCTTGTCCTCGGTCTTCTCGATGAGGTCCGGGGCGGGTACGAAGTTGGTGGCGACTGTGCGGTAGACCCGTTCCAGCATCGCCCCCCGCTTGCGGGTCTCGACCACCTCCAACACCCCTAGGTCCTGCATCAGGTTCAGGTGGTAGTAGAGACGGGTGACCGGGACTTCGAGACGCAGAGCCAGCTCTCGCACCGTCGACGACTCCATGAGCTGATAGAGGATCCGGAGACGCATCGGGTTGTTGAGTGCTTCGAGCACCCGCACGTCGTCGATCTCGAACGTGGTCGACTGCACCATGGACGTAGTTGTAATTCAAATCACCTGAATGTTCAAGCGATTTGAATATAAGGGTTGATACTTGAAGATTCAGCCCGGGCCCTCCGATTTTGAATGGCGGGGGAACACCAGAACCGGTTTAGGGTCAGCAGGTGACCGCGGGGAGTGAATGAGGCTGGGCATCGATCTCGACGGAGTGGTGGCCAACTTCACCAAGGGTTGGATCGACTTCTACAACCGGGACTTCGGGACCGACCTTCGCTCCGAGCAAGTCGACACCTGGGACGGGCTGACCACCACCACCCACTTCGAGGACATGGCCGCCTTCTGGCAGTGGTCGTCCGACCTCGACGGACGCTCCCTGTTCTGGCACCTGGAGACGTTCCCGGGCGCCGTCGACGCTTTGCAGAGTCTCCACGATGACGGACATGAGATCGTCATCCTCACCATGAAACCCCATTTCGCCGTGGCCGACACCCACGAATGGATCGCCGCCAGAGGGATTCCTACCGACGAGGTCCACATCCTCGAAGACAAGTGGCGCATCGACTGCGACGTGTATCTCGACGACGGACCCCACATCCTGCCCGGGTTGGTGGCCAATCGGCCCGATCGGGTCGTCTGCCGTTATGTGCGTCCCTGGAACACTCCGATCCCCGGAGTCGTCGATGTGACCGACTTCGACGAATTTCGCACGGTCGTGGATCGGGTGGAATGACCACCGGCCCGGCGATTAGGGTCGCCCTGCGCGACCCGGGGCTATTTCGCGCTCTGTGGGAGACAATAGGAGACAACATGAAACATAGAGCCCTATGGGCTTGTCTCGTGGTGATGGCACTCGTCACAGCCGCATGCGGGGGCGGCGAAGGCGGCGACACCACGACTACCGCCGCGACCGAGGAGACAACCGCTACCACCGCGGCACCGGCGGAGACGACAACGACCGCGGCGGCCGAGGCTGAGCTCGGCACTGCAGACCGCCCGATCCAGGTGCTGTTCGTGCCTTCGGTGGACGCACAGTTGATCGTCTCCGGCGGCGAGGTCATGGACAATGCTCTCACCGAGGCCACCGGTCTCGAGTTCCAGGTCAGCGTCCCCACCTCATATGCGGCCACGATCGAGGAGATGTGCGCCAACCCCGCCGACACGATGGGTTTCATCCCCGCCTTTGGCTACGTGCTGGCTTCCCAGCTCTGTCAGGTGGACGTCGCCTTCAAGGCGGTCCGCTTCGGATTCGGCGTCTACTGGGCCCAGTTCCTGGTGGGACGTGACAGCGGTATCGAGTCCCTGGCAGACCTCGAAGGCCTCAGCTGGGCCTACCCCGACCCCGGCTCCACCTCCGGGTACCTGTTCCCGTCGGTGAGCCTCGATGAAGCAGGCGTGACACCGGGAGAGACCCGGGAGGCAGGCGGTCACCCGCAGGCTGCCCTGGCCGTCTACAACGGCGAGGTCGACTTCGGCACCACCTTCTTCAGCCCGCCGCTGATCGAGGACGGCCAGTGGGCGATCGGCGACCCGCCGGAGATCCCCGACGAGCTGGTGGACAGCTGCGCCCCTGTGGGCACCGGCGAGGATGCGGAGCTGTGGTGCGGCAGCTACCGGGTGCTCGACGCCCGAGCCAGTGCCATCGCCGACGCGCCGGACATCGTGCAGCAGGTCAAGATCCTGGAAATCACTGATGAGATCCCCAACGACACCCTGTCGTTCGGCCCGGATTTCCCCGCCGACCTGCGGACACAGATCGAAGAGGCTCTTCTCGCCTTCGCCGAGACGGAGGAGTGGAACGAGTCCATCGGCCATCAGGACTTCTACGCCTGGTCCGGCATCGAAGCGGCCACCGACGCCGAGTACGACATCGTGCGCACCGTGGTCGAGAGCCAGGGGATCACCCTCGAGGACCTGTAAACGAGACAGAAGGAGGGAGCCCGTCTGGTGGGCTCCCTCCTCTGGCTGAGCGATGCTTCAAGTTGAGAACCTGACCAAGGTCTACGACGACGGCACGGTCGCCCTACGGGACGTCTCGTTCGAGGTGCCGGATGGCCAGTTTCTCGCCGTCATCGGGCTGTCGGGCTCGGGCAAATCCACCCTGCTCCGCTGCATCAACAGGCTGATCGACCCCACGGACGGGCGGATCCTGTGGAACGGCGAGGACATCACCGCAGCGAACCACGAGGATCTGCGCAACATCCGGCGCCGGATCGGCATGGTGTTCCAACACTTCAACCTGGTGGACCGCTCCAAGGTGATCACCAACGTCCTGGCGGGACGGCTCGGCTATACCAGCCCTCCGCTCTCCGTGATCAATCGGTTCTCCAAAAGGGACCGTGAGCAGGGCCTGGTCGCGCTGCACCGGGTCGGTCTCGAGGAGAAGGCCAACAACCGCTCCGAAGAGCTGAGTGGCGGACAACAGCAGCGCGTCGGCATCGCCCGCGCCCTGATGCAGAATCCGGAGATGATCCTCGCCGACGAGCCGGTAGCCAGCCTGGACCCGGTTCTGGCCCACTCCATCATGCAATACCTGGAGGCGATCAACCGCGAGGACGGGGTCACGGTGCTGTGCAGTCTCCACTTCCTCGACCTGGTGCATCGCTACGGCCAGGGAGTCATCGCCCTCAACCAGGGACGCAAGGTATTCGAAGGTCTCCCCTCGGAGATCGACGACGACATGTTCAAGGAGATCTACGGACGGGAGGCGGAGCGGGTTGGCTGACCTGAAGACCACCCCGGCGGAGACATCCACGGTGGAACCCAGATCGCCCGAACGGCGCTTCCGACGACGAAGCCTGTGGATAGCCATCGCCATCATCGCCGGGTTCGTGGTCTACGCCTACGGATTCCAGGTGGTGGACGTCAACCTCGACCGCATCGGCGATCCGGTGCGCCAGGCGCGGTTCTCCAACGTGATCCGGGCCTTGGGGTCACCCGACCTGCTCACCTACGAGACGATCGCCACCGACGTGGACCTCGAGTTCGCCATGCCCTGCCCCTCGGCCGGGTTCAGCGCGACCTCCGACGGGGAGGGAGCATCGATATCGGTCGATCCCGCGTGTGCTGACCCCCGCGCCACCGTCACCGTGACCGGTGAGGGGTTCGAGGCCAACGAGGCGCTCAACATCTTCTTCGTTCCTCCCAACGCCATCGAGCTCCGGGTGGCACAGACCCGCGTCTCGGCGGACGGGACCTTCAGCACCGAGGCACAGCTCCCCAACCGGCCCGACGAGATGCCTCAGGTCATCCGGGCCAAGAGTCGGGAGCGCGTGGGCAGCATTTTCAACGGGGTCCTGGTGCCAACGGGAGACGTCGACCCTGAGAGCGCTGCTCTGATCGAAACCATCGTCGAAGGAGGAGTGCTCACCACCGGCGACCTGGCCCAGCTACCCGCTGAGAGCATCCTGGCCGATCCCGGGTCCCCGGCCGCCGAGTTTCTGGACGACGGGGAGCTCACCGCCGCCGAGTTGCGTGAAGCCGGATTGGTGGTGCGCTCCCCCCGCTGGTCGCAGAATGCAGAGGCGACCTGGAAGGGGATCATCGAAACCATCTTCCTCGCCCTCCTCGCCACCACGGTGGGCACCCTCATCGCCATGCCGCTCTCCTTCCTCGCCGCCAAGAACCTGATGAGCGACGTCCGCATCCCTGCTCTCAACGTAGGTCTGGCAATAGTCGCGCTGCCCATCGGTGCGGCGGCTGGGTGGCTGGCGGCGTTGGCGGGGGCTTCGCTGGTCGATCTGTTGCTCCAGTCCGCTCTCCTCCTCGGTGTTGTCACCGCCGCCTTGCTCTGGCTCGGAGTCAGATTGATGCGGGTAGCCGTCCCCCTGCCGGAGACAGCGAGTTCGGCCGCATCGCGGGCGTTGGGCGGCCTCGGCGCCACCATCGCCTTCTTGCTCGGTGCCATGACCATGGTTCGCTTCATGGAGATCGGCGGCAACCAGGCGGCCACGGTGCTCGGGCCATTCGCCTTCCTGGGCACCTTCGTGGAGCGTCTCGGTGAGATCCTTGCCTTGGCCTTCGGTGTGCTCGCAGCGATGGCCGGCGCCCTCGCCCTGGCCATCTTCGCCAGCCGGGTCTCCTACGGCATCGCCAAGCGCGTCGGCGCCCAGACCGTCCTCCTCCTGTCGGTGATCGCATGTGGGCTGGCCGGGGCGGTAATTGCCATCGGAATCGGGCAGCTGCTGGCCTGGCTCTACCAGCTCACCAATGTCACCACCATCGTGGTCATTCCCGGGGTGATTGGTGCGGTGATCGGCCTTGGCATCGGGATCTGGGGAGCGAGAAAGGGTCAGCTCGGATCAGGGCTGGGCATCTACTACATCTTCCGGACCCTGTTCAACACACTGAGGTCGATCGAGGCCCTGATCCTCGCTCTGGTCTTCGTGATCTGGGTCGGTTTGGGGGCGTTTGCGGGCACCCTGGCGCTGGCACTTCACACGGTGGCGGCCAACGCCAAGCTCTATTCCGAACAGGTGGAGAGCGTCAGGTCCGGACCCCTCGAGGCGGTGCGGGCGACCGGCGCCACCCGGCTGCAGACCGTGGTGTACGCCGTGGTGCCCCAGATCGTGGCGCCGTTCATCGCGTTCACCATGTATCGCTGGGACATCAACGTCCGCATGTCGACCATCATCGGATTCGTCGGCGGTGGCGGCATCGGGCTCATCCTCCAGCAGAACATCAACCTTCTCAATTACCGGGGAGCCGCAGCCCAGATCCTGGCCATTGCCATCGTGGTTGCCGCCATGGACTACGTCAGCTCCCGGCTGAGGGCGGGGTACGTGTGATTTGCCGGCCGACTTTGCCCGAGGCCAACCCTCACTTGAGCCGCCGGGACCGCCTCACTCGGCAGCGCAGCCTCGGGCAAACAGACGCCGGTCGGCCGGAGCTTCCGCCGCGCCGCACGCCCTAGCCTGAGCTTCGTGAACACAACGCCGACTTTGAAGTGCTGAGGCGGACCCGGGCCGACCGGGAGCGGTTGGAGCACGAGCTGCTCGCGGCGGATGCGACCAAGTCGGACGAGTCGATGGGCCGGGCCGAGGAAGAGGAGCCCGACGAGTTCCGGACCGCCTTCGAGCGGGACCGTGATCGCATCGTCCACAGCAAGGCGTTCCGCCGGCTCAAGCACAAGACCCAGGTGTTCCTCAACCCCGACGGCGATCACTTCGTCACCCGGATGACCCACACGATCCAGGTCAACCAGGTGGGACGGGCGATGGCCCGGGCGCTAGGTCTGAACGAAGACCTCACCGAGGCGATCTGTCTCGGCCACGATGTGGGCCACTCGCCCTTCGGCCACACTGGAGAGGAGGCGTTGTCACCGTTGGTCGAGGGCGACTGGCTGCACTCCGCGCACGGGGTGCGCACCGTGTCGCTGATCGAGCCCCTGAACCTCAGCTCCGAGGTCCTCGACGGGATCAGGGGTCACTCCTGGCGCATCGACCCCCCTCCACATACGCCGGAGGGCCGACTGGTCCGATTCGCCGACCGCATCGCCTATCTCACCCACGATGTCGCCGACGCCCTCCGTGCCAATGTCCTCGAGTATCACGACATCCCCACCCGGGTGTTGACCACTTTCGGGGCAACCTCCCGGGAGTGGATCGGGTCGTTGGCGACTGCGGTGATCGAGGCCAGTTACGAGTCGGGCACAGTGGAGATGGAAACCCATCATCTCGAGGTGATGGAGGAATTGCGGGAGTTCATGTTCTCCCGGGTCTATCTGAGCCCGGAGAGCGAGAGTCAGAAACAGAGGGCGATAGTCGTGATCCAGGACCTGGTCCGCTGGTTCGCCGACCGCCCCTACGACGTTCCCGACTCGGCGACCACGCCGGACGCCGAGCCCCTGATGCGGGCGATCGACTACGTGGCCGGGATGACCGACCGCTTCGCCCTGCACACCCACGATCGGCTCTTCCGCCCCAGCCTTCTCGACTGAGAGACGTGAAGGCCCCGCGCTGTCACCGGCGCGGGCCTTCACGGTGCTGGCCTCTAGCGGTCAGGCCTTCAACGGGTCACGAAGCCGCAGACGCTGCCTGCGGCCTTTGCCCCTCAGTTCCTTCCGGATCAGCTTCGCCTCATGGGATCGACTGGCTGTCCTCAGGCGACGCTCGCGGTCGTCCAGCACAGCCCTGATGTAGTCGAGGTTCGGATACATGGTCAGTCCTTCCTTCACTGCATTGCGAAGGTACGACTAGGGCAAGGGCGCCGAATCGGCAGTCGTGCCTAGATCGGCGCGAGCGGCATGCCTATATCGGAGCGGGCGTCACCCATCGAAAATGCCGGCGTCAGAGGCGCTGCTAACTGCCTCCGAACGGCTGATGGCGCCGAGCTTTCCCAGGATGGCGGACACGTGGTGATCCACTGTCCTGCTCGATAGAAACAGCCGGTCCGCGATTTCGGCGTTGGTCATGTCCTCGGCCATGTGGCGCAGCACGTCCATCTGCCGGGGTGTGAGCCCGAACGGATTCTCCCTGGTGGCCCGAGTCGGGCCTCGGGGCACGCCGCTCACCCCCGCTTCGGTGAGTTCCGAGCGCAGACGAGCCGCCAGGGGCTTCGCATCGAGCTCATCGAAGATCCTCAGCGCCTCGAGCTTGGACTCGTTGCTGCCGTGGGCCAGGGCGACGGCCCGATCGTAAGGGATGCCACGTTCCTCCCAGAATGAGGCCGCCTTCTCCCACTCGCCATCCCCGGCGAGACGGTATGGCTCGGCGACACCTTCTGGCATCACGTCGACTTCCCCCATCAAGTGGAGCCAGAACGCCAGCTCACCTCCACGCCAGGTCGGCTCCCGTTCCAGACACTCATCGAGCACCTCATGGAGACGAGGGAATATCCCCTGGTCGAGACGGCCGCCGATCCACACGAATTCTGCGAGTGCTGCGGCCGAGACTCCGGTCCTCTGGATCTCGTCGGCCTGTAAAGCGAGCTCCCAGCCTTCCAAGAGGTGGGTCTTCGCCTCGGGATGTCCGGTCCGAGCCTGCAGCCGTCCCAGCAGGGTGACGGCCACCATCCTGGCTGTCGCCAGTTGATCCAGGTGGTCGAGGACGTACCGTGCGTTCGCTTCGGCCCCGGCCCACCTCCCGCGCATCTCGTCGAGGAGCCCTCTAGCTCCCACTGCGTACGCCTCGAACGTCGGCAATTCACGCCGCATGGCCAGGTCATGGGCTCTCTCTACCCAGAGCTCAGCGGCGTCCAGATCCCGGTAGTAGAGAGCCGACCACCCGATGTTCACCGCCGCCCGGATCTGATCATGGGACAAGCCGAGGCCGGCGGCCATGGCAAAGCTCTCCTCGAGCTCCTCCATCCCCTCCGGATACCGAATCACCATCTTGACCGCACCGATGTTGTTGAGGGCGTGAGCCCGCGGCTCGCTCGGCCCCTCCCCTGCAACGGAGAGGGCCTTGTTCCCGTATTCCAGGGTCCGGTCCTCGTCGCTGGCCAACATCGCCAGCTGAGACAGTGTCGAATAGGCATACGCCAGATCCTCGCCCCCAACCGGCTCCAGCACCGTTGCTGCCTCCTGCGCCAACTCGACGGCAGAGGCGCGCCGACTGCGCACCCAGGCGATCCGGCTTGCGGTGAGCAGAGACCTACCCAGGCTGGCAGCATCCCCCAGTCGTCGCCTGAAGGCGATACCCGCCTCGATTAGCTCCTCGGCTCTTTCCGTCTCGTTCAGCACGTACTCCTCGTACGCCCACAGGTCGTAGTGGTCAGCGCACATCTCGGCGTCGAGCCGGTCGAGATACGGTTCCAGGGCGCGGAGATGGGCCACGGCCTCACTGTGGCTCTCCATGTCGGCCGCGCGGCGCGCTGCCTGGGGAGCCAATCGGACCAGGGATTCGGAGTCACCACCGACACGTGCATGATGGGCAGCCCGCGCCACGTCATATCCGAGAGCCTCCACAGCCCGAAGCACCGCGAGATTCACCTCCCGCCGCCTCATCTCGGGGAGGTCGGCCTCGACCGAACGACGCGCCAACTCGTGACGGAACGAGAGTGTTCCGTCGCGGATCTCGAGAACGCCGGAGGCCTCGACCTCGGTTGTCGCGTCTTGGGCATGACCGAGCACTTTCTCCACCAGCTCCATCTCGGCCCGGCTCGGCACCACCGATGCCAGATCGACCAATCGACGAGCTGCCGGCGAGAGCCGGGCTACACGCGCCATGACTGCGTCCCTCACCGATACTGGTACCGATTCCCCCTCAGAGGCGAGAAGCTCCGTGAGAAAGAACGGATTGCCACCAGAAACCTCCCAGAGCTCCTCCGATGAATCAGCCCTCTCCCCGGCCATCTCGGAGACCGCCCTGGCCGAGAGTGGCTCTAGCGCGATGCGTTCCAGCACCGACGCCGGAACATCGCCCAGTGCTGCCCGAAGCGGCAGATCCCCGGGGACCTCACCGTCCCGATAGGTCAGGACCAACAGCCCGTGAGTGCGATCGATTCGCCGTCCCAGGAACTTGATCAGGTCGAGCGTGGCCTCGTCGGCCCAATGGATGTCCTCGATCACCACGATGGTCGGGCGAAGCGCCCGGGACATGAGCTCGAGGATTGCCGAGAACGCTTCGTAACGATCCGGGCCGCGGAGGGCGTCACCAAGTGTTG
>JBOGEV010000247.1:0-2012 GCA_050742015.1 Acidimicrobiia bacterium | reverse complement strand
CGCTGGACCAGCACCGCAAGGAGATCTTGGCGGAGCTGGGGTGAGGCACCCGGCACCCGAGCGCCACTGTTCCGGAAGTATCCAGGTCTGTGTAAAACTTGGAGAGCGAGCTGGGTGATGCGCAAAGCACGCGTTCAACAGGTCCGCTTCCGCCGACACCGTCGAATACTCCGCCGGATTAGACTGACCGGGCTGGCGTGTACGCCGTGTTATCCAGGTCTGGACACTTCGCGTTAGCGCGCAAAAGGGTTTAGGGCTCGTAAGACAATAAATGGTGGAATCTGAGCGCCCGGGGGATAGATTCACATGAGTGGACCTCCGGGGTTGTCGGGCGAAGTACCGGGCGCTGGCGTCGACACTGACGGAGCGGTCACGCCGCGTGTGGGCCGCGACCGAGGCGCGCGCCCTTGGCCGGGGCGGCATCGCTCTGGTGGCGCGGGCGACGGGGATGTCGCCCTCCACGATCGGCCGTGGGCTCAATGAGCTGCGGTCGCGGGCCCGCATGCCGCCGGGCCGCGTGCGGCGGCCGGGTGGAGGACGCAAGCGGACGATCGACCAGGACCCCACGCTGCTGCGCGATCTGGAGGGACTGGTCGAGCCGACCACCTCGGGAGCCCCGGACTCTCCCCTGCGCTGGACCGCGAAGAGCACCCGGACCCTCGCGCAGACCCTGCAGAGCATGGGCCACCGCGTCAGCCACCAACTGGTGCGAGAACTCCTCAGCGCCGCCGGGTACAGCTTGCAAGCCAATCGCAAGACGCGCGAAGGCCCGCCGCACCCGGACCGGGACGCCCAGTTCCGCCACATCACCGCGCAGGTCCGCCAGTTCCAGGCGGCGCGCCAGCCCGTGATCTCGGTCGACACGAAGAAGAAGGAGTTGGTGGGCGACTTCAAGAATGCCGGGCGAGCCTGGCGCCCGACGGGCCAGCCCGAGACCGTCCGGGTGCACGACTTCCTCATCCCCGCTCAAGGCAAGGCCGTGCCCTACGGAGTCTACGACCTCACCCGCAACGCCGGCTGGGTGAGCGTCGGGATCGACCACGACACCGCCACCTTTGCCGTGCGCACGATCGGCCGGTGGTGGCAGAAGATGGGGCGCCCACGCTACCGCCGCGCCCGCTCGCTGCTGATCACAGCCGATGCCGGCGGCAGCAACGGGGCTCGGCTCCGGCTGTGGAAGTGGGAGCTGCAGCAACTGGCCAATCGCACGGGTCTGACTATCACCACGAGCCACTTTCCCCCGGGGACGAGCAAGTGGAACACCATCGAGCATCGGCTCTTTTCATACATCAGCCGCAACTGGCGCGGCCAGCCGCTGGTGAGTCTCGCGGTGATCGTGAACCTGATCGGCGCCACGCGAACGGCCACCGGCCTGCGTGTACGGTGCGAATTGGATCGGGGGACATATCCGAACGGCCGGACCATCTCCGATGAGCAACTCGCCTCCCTCCGACTCACGCCCCATCGGTTTCACGCGGACTGGAACTACACCATCCATCCGGTCCGCCGACGATAAATCACCCGGTTATTGTCTTACGAGCACTTAGCCAATGGAGAAACTCGATGTCCTTCGGCACCTGTCCTTCGGGCAGCGCGTAGCTGAGGAGGAAGGCGACACCCTCTCCGCATACTTCGTCGAAACCGACCACTGGCAGCGTCTCTACTCCGACCAGGTTGACGTGGTCTACGGTCCCAAGGGGGCGGGCAAGAGCGCCCTCTATTCACTTCTGATCGCTCGAACCAACGAACTCTTCGACCGGCACATCATTTTGGCTCCGGCAGAGAATCCGCGCGGCGCACCGGCGTTTAAGGACCTCGTTACGGACCCCCCGGCTTCAGAAAGGGAATTCATCGCTCTCTGGAAGCTCTACTTCGCCTGTCTGATGTCAGGCGAGTTCGATGACCTCGGCATCGGCGGCGATGCCGCGTCACGCATCCAGACTTCGCTGGAGCGTGAAGGGCTCCTCCGAGGGCCACGCTCTCTCCAGGGTCTGTTGAGGGCTGTCGTCGAC
>JBOGEV010000246.1:0-3011 GCA_050742015.1 Acidimicrobiia bacterium | reverse complement strand
GTGACGGTGGCGCCATAGGCCCGGGGCTCATCGATGAGGGACGCAGGGGTTGCTCGGGGAACCACCACCTCCACCTCGACATCGTGCAGGGCGGCATAGGCCGCAGCCGAGCCACCGGCATTGCCGTTCGACGGCACCGCGAATCTGCTCAGACCGAGCTCGACGGCCCTGGCCATCGCCACCGCCATCCCCCTTGCCTTGAACGATCCTGTCGGATTCTGTGATTCGTCCTTGATCAGGATCTCCGGCGTGCCCAGCCGCGGGGCTGGAAGAAGGGGAGTGGCGCCTTCGCCGAGGGTGGGGGTCTTGATCCCAGCCTCGGTCGGCATCAGCTCCTCGAATCGGAACTGTCCCGCAGGTCGGGCCAGGACCTCGCCGAGTGTGGGGAGCGGCTGATCCAGGTCATAGCGGGCCAAGAGTGGCCCGCCGCAGGCCTCGCAGACGCCTTGGGCGCGGTCAGGCGGATGTGACCGTGCACAATGACCGCATTCGAGATCGGATAGAAGTGAAGGCAGGAGGCGACGCTAGCGCCGGTTCGTGCTCCGTCTCCAATCAGCCACGGGGCCTATCTCCCCAGAGCCGGCTCCCATAGCTCGACCCGGTTGCCCTCGGGATCCCAGCACCACCCGAACCTTCCGTTCTCGTCCTCCATCGTCTCTTCGTCGACGATGACACCGTGCGATCGAAGCTTGGCCAAAAGTCCATCGAGGTCGTCGACCCGGTAGTTGATCATCCAACGGTGCTCGGCCGGTCCCAGGTAGTCGGTGTCCGCCGACATCACCGACCACACGGTCGCCCCGACGCCGCCCCACTGGAAGACCGTGTACCCCTCGCCGGTCGGCTCGACTCCGAGCACGTGTGCGTACCAGTCCTGAAGTGCCTGCGGATCCTCGGATTTGAAGAAGACGCCGCCGATCCCGGTCACGCCCGGCACGTGATTTGCTCCATCAACCGGAACCTACGCGGCCATACTCGGCAAATGCCGACTCTCGACGAATACCGCCAAGCCAATCGGGCGAATTGGGACGCCCGGGTGGACATCCACTTCGGGTCCGAGGATTACGGGATCAGTCGGTTCGTCTCGGACCCGACGCATCTCAGCGGTGTGGTGAGGTACGACAAGGAGAAGCTCGGCGACGTGACCGGGAAACGCCTGATTCACCTCCAGTGCCACATCGGGACCGACACGATCTCCTGGGCGCGTCTCGGGGCGACGGTCACCGGCACCGACTTCTCCGAGAAATCGATCGAGGCGGCGAGAAGGCTGAGTTCGGATGCGGGCACACCGGCCCGGTTCGTCGTGTCGGAGCTGTACGACACCCCTGCGGTGGTCGCCGAGAAGTTCGATGTCGTCTACACGGGGGTGGGGGCGATTTGCTGGATCCCGGACATCGTGGGTTGGGCCCAGGTTGTCGCTGGCTTCCTCGATCCGGGCGGCACGTTCTACATGCGCGAGGGTCACCCTATGATGCGGGCCCTCGACTGGGAGGATCCGACCGAGCTGAGGGTGAGGACCAGCTACTTCGAGACCGCCGAACCCGAAGCGGACGATGAGTACGAGACCTATGCCGGTGACGGCGTCGTGTCCAGCCCCAGGACCTACGGGTGGAACCACGGTATCGGCGAGACGATCGACGCCCTGATCAGGGCCGGGCTGCGCATCGATCGTGTCGAGGAGTACGACGAGTGCGAGTGGCAGGGCCTGCCGATGATGGTCCTCGAGGAGGACGGGATGTGGCGTCTCCCAGATCGGCGCGACCGGCTTCCCTTGATGTGGTCTGTCCTCGCCACCAAGACCTGAGATTGGGTCGCACGATCCTCTTCAGAAGCGTTTGGTTCCTGCCGAATCTCTCACCGGTAAGTCATTAGTTCACTGCTAAGGACTTTCTTCCTCCTCCAGTGCGAGAGGGGCCGTTTCGATGGCCCCTCTCCCGCGTTCAGGCGAGACAGGTGATGCTGGCCAGCCCCGAGGCCGCCTCGACCCAGGTCACAGCTTCGTCGTCCGACCGCCAAACCGTCCCACCATGCCCGGCGAACACCGACCCGTTGACGACGGCCAGGCAATGGCTGTCCAGGTTGTCATCGAACCATTCGGGCAGCCCGTCCCGACACGCCTCGAACGGGCCGCCGCTCAGCTCGGACCGATAGAGCCGGGCCCGGTTCGATCTCGGCCCGGTCGATACCGACAACAACACCTTGTCCCCGGCGATTGCGACCGCCCGGCAATAGGTGGCGTGCAGACCCTCGTCCCGATAGGCGAAATCGGCCCCGTTGCTCGACTCGGCCAATCCATGGGCGCACGCGGCCAGGACACTCCCGGCACGCGTCGGATGAGTGATCACTTGATGGACATCCGAGTCCTGGTCGATGGTGGGGACCAGTCCGTTCCGGTCGTAGCGCAGGATCCCACCGACGTGGATGTTGATGAACAGGGCCCCCGCGGCGTCGACTGCCATCGACCTGACGTCGGGCGGGCCTCCCCACGGGGTGTACCACCCTTCCCGTCCCGGGGCGAGGGCGAAGTCCTCGTCCTCGATCAGAGAGCCGTCCTCGAGCCGAAACAGCCGAGCTGCCCCCGCCCCGACCCAGACGGCATCCGGGGTGGGCTGGACACAGTTCAAGGTCACCCCCTCCGGTCCTTTGGCCACGATCTCCCCGTCGTGATGCACCCCGCCCTCGTCGTCGACCGCCCACCAACTGTCTCCGTGGCGGCTGATGTGGCTGATGCTGCCGGCGACGAGCGGGGTGGACGGATCGTCCAGGCTGACTGCCCCGGCGGTGGTTCCGACGAGTAGGTTCATCTGCCTGACACTACGTCTCGGGTGCATTTAGGGGATTGGTGGCCGCGTGTCGGCAGCGTGTCGACCGAGGAGGTAACCCGTGGATCTCGTCGCCTTGAGTGGGCGCATTCTCTTTTCCTTGCTGTTCATCGGATCCGCGTTCGGCGGCCATTTCGGCGCCACCGACGCAATGGCCGGCTACGGCGAGTCGAGAGGCCTGAAGGGAGCCCG
>JBOGEV010000245.1:0-1412 GCA_050742015.1 Acidimicrobiia bacterium | reverse complement strand
TGCCCCTATTTCAGGATCTTGGTGACTCGTCCGGCGCCGACGGTGCGGCCACCTTCACGGATGGCGAAACGGAGACCCTCGTCCATGGCGATCGGTGCGATCAACTCCACGGTCATCTCCGTGTTATCCCCCGGCATCACCATCTGAGTCCCCTCCGGAAGTTGGATCGCCCCGGTCACATCGGTGGTCCGAAAATAGAATTGAGGCCGATACCCGGGGAAAAACGGGTTGTGCCGACCCCCCTCCTCCTTGGTCAGCACATACACCTGAGCTTCGAAATCGGTATGCGGAGTGATCGACCCCGGCTTGGCCAGCACCTGACCCCGCTCCACATCATCCTTACCCACACCACGCAACAGAACCCCCACATTGTCCCCGGCCCGACCCTCATCGAGAAGCTTGCGGAACATTTCGATCCCGGTCGCCACCGTCTTATGCGTCGGCCGGATCCCCACAATCTCCACCTCCTCGTTCACCTTCAAAATCCCCTGCTCCACCCGACCAGTCACCACCGTCCCCCGCCCGGTGATACTGAACACATCCTCAATCGACATCAGAAACGGCTTGTCGGTATCCCGATCCGGCTCCGGCACATAAGAATCCACCGCCCCCATCAACTCCATGATCTGATCCGAAGCCGCCACATCCCCCTCCAACGCCTTCAACGCAGAACCCCGTATCACCGGAACCTCATCCCCCGGAAACTCATACTCGGTCAACAGATCCCTCACCTCCAACTCCACCAAGTCGAGAAGCTCCTCATCATCGACCATGTCCACCTTGTTCAAAAACACCACAATCGAAGGAACCCCCACCTGACGGGCCAAAAGCACATGCTCCCTGGTCTGGGGCATCGGACCATCAGCCGCAGAAACCACCAGGATCGCCCCATCCACCTGCGCCGCCCCCGTAATCATGTTCTTGATGTAATCAGCATGACCCGGCATATCCACATGCGCATAATGACGGTTCTCCGTCTCATACTCCACATGCGCGATCTGAATCGTGATCCCCCGCTCCCGCTCCTCAGGCGCCTTATCAATCATGTCAAAAGACGTCATCTGATTCGAACCACCCACCCGCTCCGCCAACACCTTGGTAATCGCAGCCGTCAACGTCGTCTTCCCATGATCAATATGACCCATCGTCCCCACATTCACATGCGGCTTCGAACGCACAAACTTCGCCTTCGCCATCGTATGGCTCCTGTTCCGTTCTCACATTCGGCCGCCGCAGCCTACGCCACGGTCTTGATGTAGCGGCGGGCAGACTCGAACTGCCGACCTCTCGATTATGAGTCGAGCGCTCTCACCAACTGAGCTACGCCGCCTCGGTGCGAGCGGATCCGCCGCTCGCTCAGAGCCCCCTTCCGGATTTGAACCGAAGACCCCTTCCTTACCATGGAAGTGCTC
>JBOGEV010000244.1:0-4323 GCA_050742015.1 Acidimicrobiia bacterium | reverse complement strand
GATGTCGACCTATAGGTCGAGATCTCCGCGCCAAAACCGTTTCTCATCGCCCCGGACGGTAGGCGCCGAACACGAGGCGGAGCCGATCGGAGACCTCGCCGACCGTGGCTCCCTTGAGCAGTGCGATCTTGATGGCGGGGAGGAGGTTGGCATCGGTTCGGGCGTCGTCCTCCACGCCACCGAGTGCCTTCTCCACGGCCGCCTCGTCCCGGCCGGCTCGCCAGCCGGCCAGCCGTCTCCGTTGCTCGTCCTCCAAGGCCGGATCAACCTCGAGCACCGGTATCCCCCCACCGTCCTCGGAGGCGAACCGGTTGACCCCGACCACCACGCTCGCCCCGTCGGCCTGCCGTCTGGCCTCCCGGTAGGCGGAGTCCTCGATCTCGGCCTGCATCCACCCCTCTTCGATGGCGGCGACGGCGCCGCCCATCTCCGCGACACGTGCCAGGAACTGCTCCGCTGCTTCCTGGAGCCGATCCGTGAGGTACTCGACGAAATACGACCCGGCCAGAGGGTCCACGGTGTCCGTCACGCCTGACTCGTGGGCGATGACCTGCTGGGTGCGCAGGGCAACCAGCGCAGACTCGTCGGTCGGCAGCCCCAGAGCCTCGTCATAGGAGTTGGTGTGCAGCGATTGGGTGCCGCCGAGCACCGCCGCCAGTGCCTGGATAGTGGTCCGCACCACGTTGTTGAGAGGCTGTTGGGCGGTGAGTGTCGAGCCGGCGGTTTGGGTGTGGAACCGCATCGCCCAGCTCCTCGGGTCCTTGGCCCCGACCTCATCCCGCATCAAACTGGCCCAGATCCGCCGACCCGCTCGATATTTGGCGATCTCCTCGAAGAACTCGTTGTGCCCATTCCAGAAGAAGGAGAGGCGCGGGGCGAAGTCGTCGACGTCGAGACCGGCATCGAGGGCGGCCCGCACGTAGGCGAGACCGTTGGCGATGGTGAAGGCGAGCTCCTGGGCGGCGGTGGCCCCGGCCTCGCGGATGTGATAGCCGCTGATCGAGATCGTGTTCCACTGCGGTAGCTCGGTGGCGGCATACCCGAAGACGTTGGTCACCAGCCTCATCGAGGGCCGGGGCGGGTAGATGTACGTGCCCCGAGCTACGTACTCCTTGAGAATGTCGTTCTGGATGGTCCCGCGCAGCAGCTTGGGGTCCACCCCCTGCTCCTCGGCCACCAGCTGATAGAGGAGGAGCAGGATCGGGGCGGTCGAGTTGATGGTCATCGATGTCGACACCCGGTCGAGGGGGATCTCGGCCAGCAGGCGCCGCATGTCG
This sequence comes from Acidimicrobiia bacterium, assembly GCA_050742015.1. GTDB lineage: Bacteria > Actinomycetota > Acidimicrobiia > Spongiisociales > ZC4RG35 > JARDZU01. The sequence goes on along the minus strand of JBOGEV010000244.1, from coordinate 3,046 downwards.
TCAAGGGTGTCGATGGCGACGCCCACCTTCCCAACTTCTCCGGCCGCAAGCGGCTGGTCCGAGTCGAGACCCATCTGCGTGGGCAGGTCGAAGGCCACGCTGAGGCCGGTCTGACCGGCATCGAGCAGGTCCCGAAACCGGCGGTTGGTCTGCTCGGCGGTTCCGAAGCCGGCGTACTGGCGCATGGTCCACAGACGGCCCCGGTACATGGTCGGGTAGGGGCCCCGGGTGAACGGGTACTCCCCGGGCCGCCCGATCAGGTCCGGGTCGCCGGGCTCATCGTGGACGACCTCGATCTCGATGTCGCTGCTGGTGCGACGGTTTTGATCCATATCAGAGGTATCCTGCCATCGTCCCTGCCGACTGTAGGTGGGGAACTTCCCGGACAACCAAGACGTCCAATTCCCTCAATGGCCCGAAAAGCCCTGATCCACCAAATAGAGGCGCGAGAACGGCGCGGCCGATGGTTCGGCGCACTCGCCACGCTTCTCTCGATTTCCCTGCTCCTCTCCGGATGGGTGGGGTTGTTTGCTTTCCTGGGCGCCAACTCGGCATACGGGACCTTCGAGGAGGTGAAGGGCGAGTGGGTGCCCGACACCCGCTCGATGGAGCTGACCCTTCCTGACTTGAGCCGGGTGAGCCGTATCTACGCCGACTCGGGTGAGGTCCTGGCCGAGCTGCACGACGGGCGAAACTCGGAGCCAGTCACCTACGAAGACGTGCCCCAGACCCTCGTCTACGCCATTCTCGCCGCCGAGGATTCCGAGTTCTTCGAGCATGAAGGCATCGACTTCTCGGCCATCGTCTCCGCCGCCATCGACAACCTGATCACCGATCGCACCCGGGGCGGGTCGACCATCACCCAGCAGGTGGTGAAGAACGCCTTCGTCGGCTCGGAGGTGACCATCCAGCGCAAGATCACGGAAGCGTTCGTATCCGCCGAGTTGGAGAGGCGGTTCCCCAAGGAGCGCATCCTCGAGTTCTACATGAACTCGGTGTACTTCGGCGCCGGCGCCTACGGGGTGAAGACCGCCGCCGAGGAGTTCTTCGGGAAGCCGATGGATCAGCTCACGGTGAGCGAGGCGGCCACCCTTTCGGTGATGGTCCGCAACCCCTCTCTCTACAACCCGCGCCGTCGTCCCGAGCTGACCCTCGAGCGACGGGACGAGGTGATCCGGGAGATGGAGGAGAACGGGTGGATCACCGAGACCCAGGCCAACGCTGCCATCGACGAGCCGCTCGGGGTCATCGACACCCCGCTGCGTCGTGGCCAGGCCGACCATGTCGTGGCCGAGGTCAAGCGCCAGTTGCTCAATGACGCCGAGTTCGCCTTCCTCGGCTCCTCTCCCGAGGAGCGCAAGAAAGCAGTCTTCGGCTGCCCGGCCGATGACGTCGCCTGCGAGGGTGGAGGCGGCCTCCAGGTGTTCACGACCATCGATCTCGAGCTCCAGAAGAAGGCCAACGAGATCCTGGCTTCCTGGCTCCCCCTCGCCCCTTACGAGGACAACGTGGCCAAGTGCCGGGAGATCCTGCCCAATGAGACGGACGACTTCCTCGCCCGGTACGCCGAGACCCACTCCTGTGTCCCCACCGGCGCCATGACCATGGTCGACAACTGGACGGGCGCGGTGAAGGTTATGGCATCGGGGCTGCCCTTCGAGTTCTCCCAGTTCGACCTGGCGGTGCAGGGCCGCCGCAACCCCGGGTCCTCGTTCAAGCCTTTCGGTCTGGTCGCCGCCCTGGAGAACGGTTTCACCATGGGCCACACCTGGAGCGGCAAGAGCCCGGTCAAGATCGAGTGCCCTTTCCCCTGTGCACCCAACGGGTCGAACATCTGGACGGTCAACAACGCCGGCGCCTCCTTCGGGATAATCGACCTCGCCCAGGCCACCTACAACTCGGTGAACGCGGTCTACGCCCAACTGTCACTGGAGGTGGGCCCGGAGAAGATCGTCGACGTCGCCAAGCGGATGGGCGTCGACGAATCGGCCCTGGACCCGGTGCTTTCGATAGTGCTCGGCAGCTCGGCGGTCAGCACCAGGGAGATGGCGAATGCCTTCTCCAATTTCGCCACCTACGGTCTCCACGCCGACGACTACGTCATCGCCAGGATCGTCAACAGCGACGGCGAGACCATATACGAGCACCAGCCGGAGACGACCCAGGTGGCCGACCCGGCGATCTTCGCCGCCGCCAATCGGGCACTCAAGGTCGTGCCCGTGTCCGGGACCGCCCCTAGGGCCAACATCGGCATTCCCCAGGGTGGGAAGACCGGTACCCATCAGAGCTATCTCGACGCCTGGTACGTCGGCTTCACGCCCGAGTACAGCACCGCGGTGTGGGTCGGGTACGAGGCGCAGCAGGTGCCGCTGGTAGGTGTGGTCATAAACGGCCAGCCCTACGACCGGGTCTTCGGCGGTTCGGTCCCGGCTCCGATTTGGGCCGAGTTCATGACCTATGTCCACCAGGGCCTGCCCGTCACCGACTTTCCGCCCGAGCCGGCCAACATCGGCAAGTACCTGGTTCCCCCGCCCACGACCGTGCCCAATGTGATCGGTCTGCCACAGGACGATGCCGAGGCGGCGCTGCGCAAGGCCAAGATCAATCCTTCGGTCGAACTTGTCCCGTCGCTGGAGCCGGAGGGCATCGTGTTCAACCAGTCGGTGGCGGCTGGCTCCACTGTGAGACAGGGCTCGTTCGTGACCATCTACGTCTCGACCGGGGAGATACCAATCGGCATCCTGCCCAATCTCACGGGGCTGACCATGGAAGAGGCGCTGGAGATCGTGCGCGCCTTCGAGCTCGAGACCGGGGTGAAGATCAACCTCACCCAACATGAGATGCCAACGCCCAACCAGGCACTGGTCGGTCGCATCGTCCAGACCGACCCTCCGCCCGCTTCCAACGTCGAGGGGGCGGTGGACGTGATCGCCTACATCGGCGTCCTCCAACAAGGGCCGCCCACGACGACGACGACGACGCCGCCGGCGACGACGCCGTAGGCACGGCCAACCTCGCTTTTGGCGCGGAGATCTCGACCTATGGG
>JBOGEV010000243.1:0-1872 GCA_050742015.1 Acidimicrobiia bacterium | reverse complement strand
AGGTCCGCTCCGGGGACTGGACCGGCACGATCGTCGCCAATCCCGACTTCGTCGCCCAGGACCCCGGCGACATCGGGTTCACCGACTCCGCAGGGCGCGTATGGACGGTCGCCGGCGACGCCGAGATAACGGACTGGCAGCCCCGGTTCGTCGGCCAGATCGACAAGCTGGCCCCGCACTGGCCCGAGGGCGACATCTCCGCCGTCGCGTCGTCGGGGCTCGCCCGCGTCGATATCGACGCCTCGGGGCCCCTGCAGCGGCTCGACCAGGGCGCCAAGCCGCTCGAGTCGACGCTGCGGCGTTTGGTGGCGTCGCCGTCGGTCGCCGGGAACGTCGCGGGCTACTGGCCGATGGAGGACGGCCGCGACGCCGACAGGTTCTCGTCGCCGATCCCCGGTATCCCGGCGATGACGATCAAATCGGCCGAGAACATCACATTGGCCACCGATTCTGATCTGCCCGCGTCGGAGCCGTTGCCGACGATCAACGGCGGGATGCTTGCCTCTTACGGGGTCAACATCCCGTCCGGGCCATCTGACGACTTCGCTGTCGAATGTTTCGTGCATATCCCGACCGCGGCTGTCTCGCCGGCGTTCACACGAGTGATCGGGTTTTTCACGAACGGGACGGTCCGAGACTGGCGGCTCCGAGTCAACGACACGAACGTGAACCTCGAAGGCCGCAACCTCGACGGAAGTCTCGTCATCAACAACACGTTCGGGATCGACGCCACTTTCTACGGCCAGTTCACGCTCGTACGGGTCGACGTGGTCCAAGACGCTGGCAACATCGACTGGGAAATCACCTACGTACCGCTGAACGACACCGGTGTCGCTTTCGGTAACTCTGGGACGCTCGCCGGGACGGTCGGCCGAGTCACGAGGGTCGGCAACTATGTGACCCCGCCGGCAGACGGGTTTTCGGTCGGTCACTACATCGTCTCGACCGGGCTCGTTCTCGGCTGGTTGGCAGGCGCCGACACGGCGTGGGTCGGTGAGACGGCGGCGCACAGGGTGTGGCGGCTCTGCCGCGAAGAACAGATCCCGGTCGCCATTGTGGGTGACAACACGCTCACCGAGTTCTTTCGAGGCAACCCGGAGCTGTCGGAGAAGATGGGTCCGCAGCGGCCGAAGCCGCTGGTCGAACTGTTGCAGGAATGCGCCGACACCGACCTCGGGGTCCTCTACGAGCAACGAGGCCAAGACGGAATCGCGTTCCGTACCCACAAGTCGCTGCACAACCAGACGTCGGCGCTGACCCTGGATCTCGAGCAGCGTGGCCTGGCGGACCCGTTCGAACCCGTGCTCGACGACCAACGGCTCCGTAACGACATCACTGTCGCCCGCCGGGACGGGTCGGAGGCCCGAGCGGTCGACGAGACATCGGTCGAGGTCGAAGGCTTGTACAACGAGGAGATCACGGTCAACGTCGAAGACGACCTGCATCTACCCGACCAGGCGGGATGGCGTCTGCATTTGGGTACGTGGCCAGAGCTGCGGTTGCCGGCGATCGCGTCGTCGATGCTCGCCGCCGGCGCCCCAGTCATCGCCGACTGGCTGGACACCGATTTAGGTGACCGGTTCACGGCGGCGAATCTGATGCGCCAATACGACAGGGACACCCGCCTCCTGGTCGAGGGTTACGACGAGACCCTGTCGTTCTTCGGGTGGGACGCCACCCTGAACGGGTCACCCGCCGGGCCGTGGGAGGTCGGGGTCCGTGACGACGACACCCGCGGCAAACGCGACACCGCCGGGTCACAGCTCAACAACACGATCGACGGCGACGACACGTCCCTGACCGTGGCGGTGACATCGGGGCCGGGATGGACTACCGCCACCGGCGACTTCCCGTTCGACCTCGAGATCGGCG
>JBOGEV010000242.1:0-1013 GCA_050742015.1 Acidimicrobiia bacterium | reverse complement strand
CCAAGGAGCAGAGCGACCATGAATCCGAATGCGGTCACGGCGCCGATGAAACGCCGGTTGAGGTGGAAGGCTTCGGGGATCATGGTTTCGGCGAGCATCGCAAGAACACCTCCGGCGGCCAGGGCGGTGATGGCGGCAAGGAATACGTCGCTCACACCTTCAAATGCGACCGCTCCGACAACGGATGCAATGGTCGATGCAACCACGACAATCGCCCAGACTCCCAATACGTATTCACGCGTCCGGCCGGCGACACGCATCCCGCTAGCGCTTGAGATCCCCTGTGGAATGTTGGCCAGGAAGAACCCAGCAACCAGCGCGATGGAGAGGCTCATGTCGCCTTGTCCGCCCTCCGTCCCACTGGCGGCTGCCGTTGACAGACCTATCGCCAGGGACTCAGGGATCCCGTCGATCAGAGCGCCCACAGCAATGGCGCGCCCACTACCGGGGATCTCGGCTTCAGATGGCTGGGGTACGCACATTCCGCAGCGTTTCCGTTCCGCAGCGCCGCGCCTATCTAACAACCAGTTGCTCACCGAGAAGAGCAGAGCTCCGCCCATGAACGCGGTTGCGGTAGCCAAGATCGATCCCCGCTCGCCAGATTCAGAGACGAGCTCCAGCGTGAGAACGGCGACCAGAACACCGGCGCCAAAACCCATTACATCGGCGATCAATCGGTGGGGCAGTCGCCCTGTGTACCCGACCAGCGCCCCGATGAACAGGCCGGACGCAGCCAGTAGACCGATAACACCCGCCAACAGCCAGATTGTCATTCAGGTTCCGCCGGATGGTTCCCTGGGAGTCGACGCGACGAGAATCGAGAGGCTCCATTGCCCACAACTGGAGAAAGGTCAGACGAGCGGATCATGTCGGCATCGCCCCTTCGGCCAACTTCAGCCGCGTCCAAATGTTCATGTTGATCACGATCCCGATGATGTCGAGGATCTGGGCTTCGTCGAAGTGGTCGGCGAGGTGGTCGTGGTATGACTGAAACTTTGACTGGCCTGTGGTGT
>JBOGEV010000241.1:0-1148 GCA_050742015.1 Acidimicrobiia bacterium | reverse complement strand
TCGGGCCGTGGCCGCTCAAGATCCTCTTCGACAGCGTGCTCGGGAGCCATCCCGTGCCCGAGATCGTCGAGCCCCTCCTGGCCCCCTTCTCCGACGACCGCTTCATGCTTCTTGTCGTGGTCGTCCTTGGCGGTTTCGCCCTCACCGCCCTCGAGAACGGCCTCAAGGTGCTGAACAGCTTCGTGGAGACGAGGCTCGAGCAGGGGATGGTCCTCAACTTCCGGAGCGATCTCTTCCAGCACGCCCAGCGCCTCTCGCTCGCCTATCACGAGAACCGCCGCTCCGGCGGGCTGATCTTCGCGATCAACTTCCAGGCCAACAACGCAGCCGGCCTGGTCATGACCGTTCTGCCGTTGCTCATGAGCGCCCTGACCCTGGTGGGAATGTTCTGGATCACGTTCAAGATCAACGCCCAGCTCGCGCTCCTCTCGCTGGTGGTGATCCCCTTCCTCTACTACTCGGTCGGCTACTACATGACCCACATCCAGGACCGCCTGCGGAAGGTGAAGGCGATGGAGGGGGAGTCGCTCTCGATCGTACACGAGGCGGTGTCGATGATGAAGGTGATCGTGGCCTTCGGCCGCGAGAAGTTCGAGCACCACAAGTTCCGCAAACAAGGGGAGAAGGCGGTCGACGAGCGGGTCAAGGTCACCGTCCGCCAGACGGGCTTCTCGCTGTTCGTGAACACCACGACCGCCGCCGGGACCGCGCTCGTCCTCGGCTTCGGCGTCTACCAGATCCTGCAGGGCCGTATGACGGGCGGCGACCTGCTGGTCGTGCTCTCCTACGTGGGTTCCATGTACGCGCCGCTCGAGGCCATCTCGACGACTGTCGGCTCGTTCTCCGATCGCTTCATGGCCCTCGAGATCGCGTTCGGCCTTCTCGACACCGAGCCTGACATCAAGGACGCGCCCGAAGCGGTCCCGATCGAGGGCGCGCGCGGCTATGTGGCCTTCGAGCAGGTGGACTTCAGCTACGAGGGACGGGAGGAGACCCTGTCGGATGTGACCTTCGAGATCCTGCCGGGTCAGGTCGTGGGGATCGTCGGCCCCACCGGAGCCGGGAAGTCGACCCTCGTGAGCCTGATCCCGCGATTCTACGACGTGAACGAAGGCCGCGTTCTCGTGGACGGGGTCGATGTCCGGAAG
>JBOGEV010000240.1:0-27866 GCA_050742015.1 Acidimicrobiia bacterium | reverse complement strand
CAGCCTGCCGTACTGTCTCGCCCCGCCGGAGCGGGCCTTGATGAAACGTCGCAGCTGCTCGGTATGGGCTCCGTTTCGCCATGCCGGCTGGTTCTGGAGACTGCGGAACGAACCGAGTTGGCCCTGGGCCTCGATTACTTCCTCCACCGCGGAGGCTCCCAGAGAGCGGATCAACTCATCTTCCAGGTCCACGACACAAACGAAGAATCCGAGTGCCTCGAGGTCGGAGCGGGTGAGATCGACGCCCAGCCCGGCGCGCTCTAGCCCTCGCTGGAAGTGACCCTCCTCGGCGGCGTCGCAGAGGCCGGCCAGTTTCACGTCATGACCATCCGGGCCTAGCAGGTCTAGAAAGGCATTGACTTTGGTGGCACCACCCATCGGGACGATTCGCACGCCCTCGGCGTCGAGGTTTCGGTCCCGGCGGTGGGCCAGGGTTCGGAGAGCCACGTGGTCGCTGATGCCCTCGACTAGCACCATCATCCGGGGATCCATGCCGTCGGCCATCGCCCGGGCCAAGGCTTCAACCGGGATGCCTCCGCCTTCCACCGCGAATTCGGTAGCTGCCACGCGAGCAGCTTGGCACGGGGGTGTCCGATCCGACCGTGGAATTGGCCGGCGACCGCTCAGTTTCGGTGAGCTGGGCAGTCTCCAAGGCAAATGGAACCTTGGTTCGGCTCTGCCCTCGACACCGCTGCCCTCATCCGAGGGGGTGTGGTTTCGTCGCGTGAGGCCACCGAGTCGGCACTTCGCCGCATCGATCAGGTCAATCCCGCGGTCAACGCCGTGGTCGAGCTTCGGGCCGAGGAGGCGTTGAAGGAGGCGGCTGCAGCCGACGAGTCGGCGGTCGACGGCGGGGACCGTGCGTTCCACGGTGTGCCGATCACCGTCAAGGAAGCGTTCAACGTGGCTGGGATGCACACCACCTGGGGCAATCCCTATCTCGAGGAATACGTGGCCGACTGGGACGCCACCGTCGTGCGGAGACTGAAAGAGGCCGGAGCGGTCATCGTCGGCAAGACCAATGTCCCCTTCATGCTCGGGGATTTCGGACAGACCGGCAATGAGCTCCACGGTGTCACCAACAACCCGTGGGACCCGACTCGGACCGCCGGGGGGTCCAGTGGTGGGGCGGCTGCGGCGGTGGCGGCGGGCCTGTCCTTCCTCGACTACGGATCCGACCTGGCCGGATCGATACGAATCCCCGCCTCCTTCTGCGGTGTCTACGGGTTGAAGCCCAGTGTGGGACTGGTCCCGGGCACCGGTTTTCAACCACCGGGTCCTCCTGCCCACCCAACCGATATGGCCTATATGTCCGCGCTGGGGCCTCTCGGCAGGTCGGCTCGAGATCTCCGGGCCGCGCTCGGCGTGACCGTAGGGCCGGAACAACCCGCAGGAAAGGCTTACACCTGGCGCCTGCCTTCGCCTCGTCACACGACCCTGCGCGATCACAGGGTGGGACTGGTGCTTGATCACGAGTCGGCTCCCGTGTCCAGTGAGGTGGGGTCGGTCCTGTCCGATACGGCCGACTCCCTGGCCAAATCAGGGGCGACTGTCATCGAGGGTTGGCCCAGGGACATCGATCCGAGCGATAACTTCGAAAGTTTCGGTTTTCATATCCGTCTCTTCCTCGCCTACAGCGAACCCGACAACACCGACTTCGACATGGGTCAGTTCATCGAACAGGAACGGCGTCGGATGAGATCCAGGGCGCTGTGGGGCCGCTACTTCGAGGACGTCGACGTCTTCCTGTGTCCGACGAACTTCACCCCTGCCTTCCCCCATGATGCGCGGCCGTTCGAGTCACGCACCGTGGAGACTCCCGAGGGGCCACGGTCCTATGCCGACCAGCCCTTCTGGATCTCACATGCCTCCCTGGCCGGGTTACCCGCCCTGTCGGCGCCGGTGGGCCGGACACCGTCCGGTCTGCCGATCGGCATCCAAGTGGTCGGACCGCTCTATGAGGACGACACTGCGCTGACCTTTGCCGAACTGATGGCGGAAACTGTCGGCGGGTACCAGCCGCCTCCCGTATGAGGAGTGGGGCCCTCGCCAACATGGGGGGAATCCCCTATCTGGATGCGTTGACGGAGCTGGGGTCTTCTGCTCTACTTCGGTGTTCAGCTCATAGCAGCCGAAAGCGGAACCAGTGACAGAGACTCACGACAACCGAACCCGCCCCGCGGCCGTGGTGGACGCCGCTCCCGGTCTCATGTGCCTCTGTCTTCGCTCTCGGGCGGCCGAAACGAGCGCCGACATTCGCTCGTAGGTACGTCAGCCCCCGAGAGTCATTGATACGACCTAAAGACGTCCCGTCATCCCAACCCAATGTCAGGTCATGAACCACGATCAGGAGGAAGAGAAATGACAACGACCGACACACCAGTCAACAACGGAGTCAACGTACAGGCGTTGCTCGATGCGCGTACCGCCCTCGTTGACGCGCCGGAGGCGGCCCAGTTCACCTGGCGCGCATCGACCGAATGGGTCGGTGGTACCCACAGCCAATCCGAGGTGAACGGCTTCTTCGGTCTCGGTGGCGAGCAGTCGCACCGCACCAGCTTCAGCTTCGATGCCGATCACCCGGAGGTGTTCGCTTCCGAGGATCACGGTGCCACTCCCGTCGAGTTCGTGCTCGTCGGGCTGGCCAGCTGTCTCACAGCCGGGGTGGCCGCGGTGGCCCAGAACCGGGGCATCCAACTCAACTCGGTGAAGGCGACGATCGAAGGGGACATGGATGTACTGGGCATCCTGGGCGGCGACCCTGAGGTCCGGAACGGGTTCAACGACATCAAGGTCAAGTACGATATCGATGCCGACGCCTCACAGGAGGACATCGAGGCTCTGGTCGCACAGTCACAGAAGCGCTCAGCCGTCTTCGACGTGATCGCCAACCCGACCAACGTGACCGTCGAGGTCAACTGATCGGGACCAACGTGAGAACGACGACCGTCGTGATCGGGGCGGGTCACGCCGGTCTTGCCGTCAGCCACTTCCTAAGCCAGCGCTCGATCGACCACGTGGTCATCGAGCGCGGCGAGGTGGCCAACACTTGGCGCACCGAGCGCTGGGACTCTCTGCGTCTGCTCACACCGAACTGGCAGACTCGGCTCCCCGGCGTCGAGTACGACGGTGAAGACCCCGACGGTTACATGACCATGCCGGAGGTGATCGGGTTCGTCGACGGGTACGCCCGGCATGTAGACGCCCCGGTCCGAACCCACTCCAACGTCACCTCGGTCCGGCCCAACCCCGATGGCTACGAGGTGGTCACCGACGAGGGGATCTGGGAAGCGCCAACTGTGGTCCTGGCCACAGGCGGCTTCAACCAGGCCAACGTGCCGCCGCTGGCAGACAAGGTGCCCGCAAGCATCGAGATGATCACCCCAATCCAGTATCGGAACCCCAGTCACCTGGCCGAAGGTGGTGTGCTGGTGGTTGGGGCCTCGGCAACCGGAATCCAAATTGCCGACGAAGTACATCGCTCGGGGCGTCAGGTGACTCTGTCTGTAGGGGAGCATGTCCGACTGCCCCGCGTCTATCGGGGCAAGGACATCATGTGGTGGCTGGAGCGAACCGGTGTCCTCGACGAGCGTTTCGACGAGGTCGACGACTTGGTACGGGCTCGGAACATCCCATCACCGCAGCTCGTGGGGACACCCGAGCGGAAGACGCTGGATCTCAATGCCCTCACCGGCGAGGGCGTCCGTTTGGTGGGCCGTGTCGCCGGAATCGTGGAGGGCAGGGCGCAATTGTCGGGATCTCTGCGCAATCTGTGCAAGCTCGCCGATCTCAAGATGGTCCGTTTGCTCGACAACGTCGATCTGTGGGCGGTCGAGAGCGGGATCGATTCCGAGGTGGACGATCCCCACCGACTCGCCCCGACCCGGGTCGAGGAGTCGCCGCCGTTGACTCTCGACCTCACCGACGGCGGGATCGAGACCATCATTTGGGCCACCGGATACCGGCCCGACTACTCGTGGCTCCATGCCCGGGTCCTCGACCGAAAAGGCCGGCTCAGGCACGATGCCGGTGTGGTCACGGAAGCTCCAGGTCTATACCGCATCGGGCTCAATATGTTGCGACGTCGCAAGTCGAGCTTCATCCATGGCGCCGAGGACGACGCCCGGGACATCACCGAACATCTGGCCGCGTATCTCGGGGTCGGCGCCACGGTCTGAGATCGGCCGAAATCCCGGCCCTGCTTGGCCGGCGCGATGGTCGTGATCCGACCTGATACCTTGCGCCTGTGGCCGCTGAGACCAAGCCGTCCGGCAAGCTGACCGGGTCAGCGTTGCGGCACCCGGGAATCGGTCTGGTCGTCCTCGGCGGCTTTCTCCTCCTTCTCGCTGTCGGGCTGTTCCTGATCCACAACCTGGCCGTCACCGGCGGGGGGGTGACCCTGACCGCGCTTGGCTTGACCATGTTCTTGAGCATCCCGGCGTTGGCCGTCGTCGCCTACTTCGACCGACGCGACCCGGAGCCCTGGTGGGTGCTCGCGTTGCTCTTCGTCTGGGGTGCGATCGTGGCGAGTTCTCCAGTATCAGCGCCAGCGCTGTCATCGGATCGGAGCGGCTCTACGCCCGATTCAATCACAGCGCGGCACTCGTCGACACCAGCGAAGCAGGTATCGAGATCGTCAGTCTCGGTGCCCTCTTCCAATGGTTGGAGACATCGCTGATCGCACCGGTCACCGAGGAGTTGGTAAAGGGGATCTCGGTGATCCTCGTGTTCTTCCTGATGCCCAGGGAAGTGAACACGATGCGCGACGGTGTGATCGTCGGGGCGATGGTTGGTATTGGCTTCACGGTCACAGAGGCCACCGGGTTCATCATCTCCGACTACTCCGGTTCAGGTGAGAATGCCTACCTCAGCCAGCTGATTCCCCGATTCGCGGTGCTCGGCGTGAGCGGACACGTCATCTTCACCGCTCTTTTCGGTGCCGGGGTCGGCTGGGTTTTTGAATCGACCGCCTACGGCAGGGTTCGCAAGGGGGCGGTGGTCGGCGGCACCTTCCTTCTCGGCCTGGCTGCCCACTCCATGTTCAACGCCTTCGGGCCCTACGCCGTCGTTGCCTTCGCCTCGATTGCCGGCTGGGGCCCCACGGTGACCGTCTTCCAGCTATGGGTTCTGAGCCTGCTGGAGGTGCTCTCCACCTACGGCTGGGCCTATGTTGTGCTCGTCTACCTCCTCTTCAGAAGTGGGTGCTGGGAGTTGCGTGTCATCCGAAATGAGCTTCGGAGCGAACTTCCCCACAGGATCACTCCCGAGGAGTATTCCCTTGCCGAGACCGAGGGTTTATGGAGGATGCGTCGGATTCCCTGGCTATCCCATCGGGAGTCGGTGAGATTGGTCCGGGAGCAGAACCGACTTGCCTTCCAACTCGCCGAGGCGAGACGCGACGGCGGCGACCTGGGTACCGATCCACGGGTAGCGGAGCGGCGGGAGCGGCTCGATGTGCTCCGGGCATCTGAGACGAAATAGACTCTCGATCTCTGACAAGGCTTGGCGGGCCTTCCATTGGACCTGTGGTGAAGAGAACGCTGGTACTGACCGCAGCGCTGCTGCTGGTACTCGTCGCCTGCGAGGCCGAGGTACAACTGGAGCCCGCTCCGGAAGGGATCTTGCAGGCCGGAGATTGCCCCCCACCCACATACAACAATGGCGACGGGACAGTGACTCTCGACTGGGGCTCGGCGGGTGGCAACGCCAACACCTTTTCTTACGATGTGAACGAAGGATACAGCGTGACCTTTTGCCTTCGGCATGGAAGCGATGCGTCGAGTCTTGGGCCGGTCACGGGTAGCGGGTCTCTAACGGCAAATGGCCTCGACCACTGGTCGGTCATCACCTTCGTTCCGCCTCCTACCTCGACGGTGGCGCCCACGACGATGACGCCCACAACGGATACAACCGCTGACGAGACCACCACCTCGGTGCAGGAAGTGACGACCCTCACCGCGGCTGCGGTCACGACCACCGGTGGCCCAACGACCACGGCTTCACCGGAAGAGTCGACAACCAGTGAGGCTCCGACCACCACGGCCGCTGGGGCCACGACCGTCACCGCGGGTGGCGGGGACGTCGGGGGAGGAGATCTGACCACGACCATCGGTGAGGGGCAGACCTCGACCACCGGGGCTGATATCGCCGGGGGTTCGGACGAAACCCTTCCCACCACCGGTCGGGGGAACATCTCGCTCCTCGGCCTGGCCGGGATGACGGTGGTGGGCGGCATCATCCTGCTCGCCCTCGCCAGACGCCGTCCCGACTCCGACTGAAACCTGACCGGGGTCAACCGAAGGAGCCTGCCACCGGGATGTAGCCGGGGTCGCCGAGCAGGAACGAGTTGTCGGCGATGCCCTCGGTGTTGGTGTGTCTGAAGTAGAAGCTGGCCTCGCTGGGTCGGAACAGGGCCGGCGTCGAGAACCCGACTCCGGTCCAGTCGCCGGCAACCAACTGATCGGCGGGGTTGCCGAATAGGTACTCGTTGTCGGCGACGCCCTGGGTATGGGTGTTACGGAAGTAGACCAGCCCGGTCGTTTCCCTGTGCAGCCCCACTGTGTCGAAGCCGTTGCCGTCGAAGTCACCGGCGAACGGCTTGTCCCCAGGGTTCCCGAAGAAGTAGGCGAAGTCGGCTGCACCCACACCCTGTTCCCCAGACCCGAGCTCGTTGATGATGTAGGCACGTCCTTCGGAGGGCCGATAGATCGAGACCGTGTCACATCCGTCGCCGTCGAAGTCGCCGGCAATGGGCAGGTCACCAGGATTGCCGAAGAAGTAGCGGACGTCGGCCACACCCTGTGTGATCGAATTACGCAGGTAGACGAACCCGTCGGAACGCCGGTAGAGACCTGGCGTGTCGATCCCGTCGCAGTCCCAGTCACCCATGAACGGGGTGTCTCCCGGGTTGCCGTAGTAGAAGGATGAGATCTGGCCTCCGCGGCGCAGGTGCCAAATGCCGGAGGCCGGGTCGACCAGACCCACGTCCTCCCGTGCGGGGCCGAACACGAAGTCCTTGCCGGTGTCGTACTTGAGCATCACCGCATCGCCCGCCTCGAGGACGATGTTGGCCCGGCGCAACGTGCCCCCGAGGTCGTCCAACGGCAGGTTGTTCCGGACACCGTCGACCGAGCGGAGGACCCGCAGGTGGTCGGTGGGTAGACCCGCCGACGCCCCGGCGAAGTCGAACGTGAGCTGGATGGTTCCTACCGACGAGGAGCCGGGAAGCGCCGGATCGCCTATTCGGTGTGAATGGGTATGCCGGGCGTTCTGCACCACCAGGTATCGGGTTCCCCACTCGTCGACGAAGAAGCCGAGCAGGATCTCCAGCGGCTGCTGGCCCGATGCCGGAGCCACCCCGACCAGGTGGGGAAATCCGCCTGCTCCCTGGCTCCAGTTGGCGACGTCGATGGGCTGCAGCGGATGACCTCCCTTGATGAAGCGGACATCGGTCGAGGTGAGGCGGGTGACCGCCTTCCCCAGGTTCGCCAGACGCTTGTTGACATCGGACACGATCTGGTGCCGTGAGGTGGGCGTTGAGCTCCAGGTTCCGGTGGGTTGGTTGAGGATGGAGCCACCCCAGTTGGTCGCCGACTCATGTCCCTCAGCCGCAGCTTGATAGAGGAACCAGTGGTGCCCGCTGTAGCCAAAGGCGAGCCCTGCCATTGCTTGCCAGAGCAGGTCGGACCGGGTGTGGCTGGGAAGGCACTCCGTCTCTTGGCCGATGTACGCGTTGAGGTACTCCCAATAGGGGACACCCTTCGCCAGACCCGCCTTGCGGAAGGTCTGCAGAACGGTGTAGTGGGCGATGTCGAGGTTGTAGTCGCCGGTGCTGACCAGATCGCCTTCGTTGGCGTTGACGTAGGCCTGGATGATGGCGTTGCGGCCTGCCGTGTCCATGCCATTGGGGTCGGGAACCCAATAGCTGAGATTGGTGAACAGAAGCGCTTCGGGGTCTCGGGCCCGGACCCGGTTGATCCCGCTGACGATCTGGTTGACAAGATCAACGGAATCCGGCTCGTCGCCGAGTTGATACCCGATCCGCCCCGGATTCGCGCCGGGGAGCCCGCCCATCAGTTGGCCGGTGTCGACGAACTGGGATCCGTTCCAGGCGGCGGAGTTCCCATTGTTCTCCAGCCATGTGATGTAGCCGGTGCCGCGGCGATGCTTCAGCCATGCCTCGACCTGAGGCGGGCCGTCTTTCCACTGATGGACCGCGTTGGCCCCGAACTGCTCCAGGTAGCGGTCGACCACGGCCTTGGGCGGGTTGGGGACCGTGGCCACCAGCGAGGTGATGGGCATGGGGTGGACACGCAGCCAATTCCGGGCCCGACTGCTCCCAACCGCGGCCGTGGTGAACTCGGGGGCGGGCTCGATCGCGGCAGCCTGCATATCGGTGGGACACTCCGGGGTCTGGGCTGCAGCCGGCTCACCCGGCACGACAGTGGCGGCGGCTGCGATGACCAGGGCGAGACCGGCCCGTCGGAGTCGGATGCCTGTCGACATCCGGGTCACAGTAGGAGTGAACTCGAATTAGGCGACCAGCGGCAGGTACAGCTCGACGTCGCCAGCAGAGAAGCACACGAAGAGGACCTCATCGATCGACTCCGGGGATGCCTCCACCCAGCCGCGGACCGAAGCCACCGCGGTCTCCGCGGCGAGAGGCTTGGGAAATCGGTAGACGCCGGTGGAGATGCCGGGGAAGGCCACGGTGCGAGCCTCTGCCTCCCGGGCCAGGTCCAGGCTGTTGCGATAACAGGAGGCGAGAAGGGCTACGGCCTCATCATCCAGCACATCGCCCCAGATCGGGCCCACGGTGTGGACCACGTGGCGCGCCGGAAGCTTGCCTGCAGTGGTGATCACCGCCTCACCAGTCGGAAGTAGGCCCTGGCGCTCCACTATCGCCTTGCACTCGGCGAGGATGGCCGGGCCACCGGCGCGGTGGATCGCCCCGTCGACGCCCCCTCCGCCCATCAGCGACGAGTTGGCAGCATTGACGATGACGTCGACCTGGACGGTGGTGATGTCGGCATGGACCGCGTGGAGCCGGGTCACCGGCCGACTTTAGGTCAGGCGACGGCGCTGGGGGTGCGTTGCTGACGGGTCACGGAGCTGAGCAAAGCGGACTCTTCGGTGCGGGAGAACGCGCGGCGCCGGACCGCCTCGGCCACCGCGTCGCGACGTGGATTCGGTCCCCGGCCGAAAGCGTGAAGGGAAGCCTCGGTGCTCATGACGGCTGCGCGGAAGGGATCAGGGAGGACTGCGTTGAGCGCCACCAGCCATACCGATCGGGTGACACGGGAGGCCGCTTCGAGCCCGGTCATGAGGGCCCTCTCGATGGAGGCCAGCTCGTTGTCACGTCCCGCTTGTACCAGTTGGAGCGTCTCATGGAGTAGACGCTGGATCAGGTCTCGAGCTGTTTCGGTGAGGTCGGGCAGGTGATACCGAAACACGATGGAGGCGCAGTCGATGGCGTAGAGCCGGGCATACGGCTCCTCCCAGTCACCGAGGCGGTAACGCTCGACCTCGAGAAGCCTGGCGATGATGTCGAGGCCGTCATGCCGGCTCGACGTCGTGTCGCCTGCCTCAACATGATTGGGTGCCACCATTCCCCTGTTCCTAGCCCTTCCCTAAAGTCGTCGAACGCTGTCCTGTGGATAATTCCCAAAAACTCCGGGTTTGGGCATGGGCCGCTTGGCCCATTCCTTCCACAGCCATTTGAACTAGTCCGCTAGACCCATGGGTGTGCCAATCTGGGTGCGCATTCCCGCTACATTGCCGCATTCACCGCCGATCCCGGTCCGTGCCGGGTGGGAGAAACCAACCCCATCAGGGCGAATCCCGGCCAACCGCCGGGTAGGGCGAGCCTCCGGCCCGAGCCCATCAACCAACCACCAGAAGCCGATTGAGGAAAAGGAGGCTCCGCATTGGAGACATTTGGCGCCGCCTCTCACGGTGAGGTTCTCCAACTCGTCGTCCAGATTGCAGTCCTGCTGGCCGCAGCCAGGCTGTTGGGCGGGCTGGCCAAGCGCTTGGGTCAGCCTCCGGTGGTGGGGGAGATACTGGCCGGGGTGGTCCTCGGCCCATCGTTGCTGTCGAGTCTGATCCCCTGGGTCGGGGAGTGGATCCTGCCTCAGACCGAGGCTCAGGGATACATGCTCGAGGTGGTCGCCCTCATCGGCGTCATGCTGCTGTTGATCGTCACCGGGCTGGAGACGGACATCGGGTTGATCAAGCGACGCATCGGGATCGCCTCGGGGGTGGGTATCGGTGGCCTCGTCGTGCCCTTCGTCACCGGCCTGCTCCTGGGTTTCGCCCTTCCCGATCGGCTTCTCGGCGACCCATCGCGACCGGTGGTCTTCGCCTTGTTCGTGGCCACCGCTCTTTCCATCTCAGCGATTCCGGTCCTGGCGAAGATCCTCATGGATCTCGACCTGATGCGTCGCGAGTTCGGACAGACGGTCCTCGCTGCCGGCATGATCAACGACCTGACCGGGTGGGCCCTGCTCGGTGTGGTCACCGCTCTGGCTAGTGCCGAGGCAACCAGTGCCGGGATCCTCCTGCGGAGCGTGGCCATGGTCCTCATCTTCCTGGTCGCAACCATCACAGTGGGTCGGTTCTTGGTGGAGCGAGGATTGGGTTTCATCCAGGATCGCTTCCGGGGCCGCGACATCCTGTTGACCTTTGTCATCGTCGCCGCCTTCGGATGGGGGGCATTCACCCAAGCCCTCCATCTCGAGCCGGTGATCGGAGCCTTCGCTATTGGGATCCTGTTCGGGGGCCTGCCCCGACTTCCAACCGATGTGGTTCACAAGCTGGAGAGCATGACCCTGGCCGTGTTCGCACCCATCTTCTTCGCCGTCGCCGGTTTGAAGGTCGATCTGGGTGCGATCCTCGAGCCGGGCCTCCTTCTCATCGCCCTGGTCGTGATAATCGTCGCCACCGTCGGCAAGGTGGCCGGGGCCTACATCGGCGCAAGGTGGCTCTCAGGTCAGGACCACTGGTCGGCTCTCGCTTACGGCGCCGGGCTCAATGCCCGCGGCGCCGTGGAGATAGTCATTGCCACGATTGGGCTCTCGCTGGGGATCCTCACCACCGAGATGTTCTCGATAATCGTCTTGATGGCCGTGGTGACCTCCATCATGGCGCCGTTGGGTCTTCGCTACTTCCTGCAACGAGTGGAGCCGGGCGCCGAGGAGGAAAAGAGATTGGCCAGAGAAGAGATGCTCAAGGGGAGCTTCCTGGGCAAGGTGCGGAGAGTCCTGGTGCCGGTCCGTCCCCGGATCGGGCAAGTTGGCACGCAGACGATCCAGTCGGTCCTCGTTGCCCGTCTCGGCGAGTCGAACGACATATCGACCACTCTGCTGGCGGTTGCCGGTGAGCAAGACCGGGTCTTGGCCAGTTCATACCTGAGCTCGCTTCGCGGGGTGTTCCGGGACAAGGGCACCACGACCCGGATCGTCTCGAGCAACGACCCGGTGGACTCGATCCTGGCGGAGGCGGAGGCCGACTACGACCTGCTGGTCATCGGGACCCCCACGATGAGCCCCTCGGAGAACGCCATCTTCGGTTCGATAATCGACGACCTGATCAAGCTGTCCAAGACACCGACGCTCGTGGTGAGGGGGGAGAACGTGCCCGACGATTGGGCCCCGAGCCGGATCCTGGTTCCCGCCAACGCGTCGACCAGCTCGCGGAACGCAGCCGACCTCGCCTTCGCCATCGCCGGGTCGGATGCGGTCGTCACCGGGGTCCACGTGGTGACGCCGACTCGTCTCACCGGGATGCGGACGAACATCGCCCTCGACGTCACCGCCGACTTCGAGATCCTGGCCACTCGTTTGGGGCAACACGTGCAGACGGAGGTTCGAGAGGCCGAGGATGTCGAAACCGGCATCCTGGATGCGATCGTCGAGCTCGATGCCGACCTCCTCGTCCTGGGGACCAGTGTGCGAGCCGGGACCACCCGCCTCCATCTCGGTCCGAGGGTCGAGTACCTGACCCGCCTCGCCCCCTGCCCGGTCGTGATCCTCAACAGCTGAGCCGGGGGACCTGTTACTACGAACCTGAGGTTGCACGTTCCACATATGGAACAAACGCTCTCGAGTTCGCCTCACTTCGTCCGATCTCGAGCGAGGACCCAATCTGACAGGTTTGGTTCACCTCCCTCGACCCACCGAGGAGCTTGACATCCTCAACCTGAGGCAGTTCGTTCCATATACGGAACGCAGAACCTCAGGTTGCACGTAACAACCGCTCAGTCGTAGTCGTAGAAGCCGTGGCCGGTCTTGCGACCCAGGAGGCCGGCCTCGACCATGCGGGTCAGGAGAGGAGGGGAGGCGTAGAACGGTTCTTTGAACTCGTCGAACAGGACATCCGCCACGTGTTTCATGGTGTCCAAGCCGACGAAGTCGGAGAGCTCGAGGGGTCCCATCGGGTGATTGGCCCCGAGCCGCATCCCGGCGTCGATGTCCTCTCGGCTCGCCACCCCCGACTCGTACATGCGGATGGCGCCGAGCAGATATGGCACCAGGAGCATGTTGACGATGAAGCCCGCCCGGTCCTTGGCCCGGATGACAACCTTGCCCAGCGACTCTGCATAGGTCTGAACCGTGGTCTCGACGTCCGACGTGGACATGACCGTGGTCACCAGCTCGACCAATCCCATCACCGGCACCGGGTTGAAGAAGTGGAGACCTACGACTTGGTCCGGTCTGGTCGTTGCTGCCGCGATCCGGGTGATGGGTATCGACGAGGTGTTGGATGCGAGGATGCTCTCGCGTGGGACCACGGCGTCGAGGTCGGCGAAGATCTGCTTCTTCAAATCCTCATCCTCTGTGGCCGCCTCGATGACGAGCTGACGATCGTCCTGATCGGAGAGATCGGTCGAGATCGTGATCGAGCTCAGGACAGAATCCCGCTCTGCCGGCTCCAGTTTTCCTCTGTCCACGGCCCGATCCAGCGACAGCTCGATCCGGCTCCTGGCGGCTTCGGCGGCCCCGGCATCGATCTCGTGGACGATGACATCGCTGCCGGCCCGGGCGCACACCTCGGCGATCCCCGAGCCCATGAGACCCCCGCCAATAACGCCCACTCGTTCGATGCTCATGACAGGCGATGGTAGGAGCGCGTCCGCCCGGCCGGTCAGACCCCGGCCACCGCCCTGTCCCCGGCCCGTAGCCAGCAGGCTGCTTGGTGATGGGGGCCCTGGGGGGAGTCCATCAGCTGGGGGTCCTCGACGTCGCAGAGGCCCTCCCGGGCGATGGGGCAACGGGGATGGAAATGACACCCAGGGGGTGGGTTGAGCGGGGACGGGATCTCGCCCTGGAGGATGCGCCGATTCCGGGGACGGTCGGGATCGGCGACCGGGATCGCCGAGAGCAGAGCCTCGGTGTAGGGGTGGAGCGGGTTCCGGTACAGGGTGTCCCGATCGGTGAGCTCCACTACCCGTCCCAGGTACATGACTGCGACGCGGTCGGAGATGTGCTCGACCACGGCGAGGTTGTGGGCCACGAAAAGCAGGGTGAGGTCCAGCTCCTCCTGGAGCTCGGTGAGCAGGTTGAGGACCTGGGCCTGAACCGAGACATCCAGTGCCGACACCGGCTCATCGGCAACCACCAGGTCCGGTTTCAAGATGAGGGCACGGGCGATCCCGATCCTCTGTCGCTGACCGCCTGAGAACTCATGGGGGTAGCGGCTGGCATGCGCCGAGCGCAGACCGACCAGTTGGAGCATCTCCTTGACCCGTTCGTGCCGCTCGTCACGGTCACCTATCCCGTGCAGCCGCAATCCTTCGGCGATCGAGGGCCCGACTTGCGACCTCGGGTCGAGCGAGCCGTAGGGGTCCTGGAAGATGATCTGGACCCGGCGACGGAACGGCTTGAGATCCTTCCCGGGGAGATGGGTGATGTCGTTCCCGTCGAACCGGATCGTGCCGCTGGTCGGCTCCAGCAGCCTCGTCAGCATTCTCCCCAAGGTGGTTTTCCCACATCCGGACTCGCCGACGAGACCAAGGGTCTCACCCTTGACGATGTCGAGATCGACTCCGGACACCGCCTGCACCGTGGCCACCTGTCGTTGCAGTGCGCCCCCGCGCACGGGGAACTCCTTGACCAGATCGCGCAGTTCCACCAGGTTCTCAGCCATCGGCGTCCAGGACCTTCTCAGGCCCGTAATAGAGCCAGCAGCGGACCTTGTGGCCCTCGTCGACTTCGCGCAGATCTGGTCTCTGTTGTGTGCAGATCTGGAGGTCGTTCTCCACACGGGCCACGCATCGTGGAGCGAAACGGCAGGCATCCGGGAGGTCGATCATCGATGGGACCACCCCCGGGATCACCTCCAGACGCTCTCGCAGGGCGCCGAGGACGGGAATGGAGCCGATCAGTCCCTTGGTGTATGGGTGGAGCGGGTTCTTGAAGATGGAGCGGACGTCGGCCTCCTCGACTATCTCACCGGCGTACATCACCGCCACACGATCCGCCATCTCGGCCACGATCCCCAGGTCGTGGGTAATGAGGATCACCGCCGTCTTGGATGTCTCCTGGAGGTCGCGTATCAAGTCGAGGATCTGGGCCTGGATCGTCACGTCCAGGGCGGTAGTCGGCTCATCGGCAATCAGCAGCTCCGGCTCGCATGCCAGCGCCATGGCGATCATGATCCGCTGGGCCATGCCCCCCGACAGCTCGTGGGGATAGGCGTCGGCCCGACGCTCCGGGTCGGGGATGCCGACCTTGGCCAGCATCTCGTGAACCTTCTGCTCCTCGACCTCGGCGCTCCAATCCCGATGCAGCTCGAAGACCTCCTGGATCTGCACCCCGGCCCGATAGACCGGGTTGAGGGCGGAACTGGGCTGCTGGAAGATCATCGAGATGTGCTCGCCTCTGAGCTCTCTCAACTCGTTGGTCTTCATCTTCATGATGTCCCGCCCCGAGAACAGGATCTCACCGGCCACGACCTCGCCGGGGTGGGGTACCAGACCCATGATCGAGAGCGACGTGACCGACTTGCCACACCCGGACTCGCCGACCAAGCCCAGAACCTCTCCTCGATTGACATGGAAGTCGACCCCGTCGACCGCCTTGACCAGGCCCTGCCTCGTGTCGAAGTGGGTTTCGAGCCCGCGCACGTCGAGGAGGCGTTCCGCAGCCGTCACCGGCACCGGGACATCGGTGTCGATCATGCTCTCGGGAAGGGGCCGGGCCGCGCTCATCGGTTGAGGGTGGGGTCGAGGGCATCCCGCAGGCCGTCGCCGACGAGATTGAATCCGAGCACCGTGATCATGATGGCGAGACCAGGGAAGATCATTAGGTGTGGGGCGGTGAAGATCCGAGCCCGCTCCGCGGCCAACATCGCCCCCCATTCCGGTGTCGGTGGGGTGGCGCCGAGACCGAGGAATCCCAGGGCGGCGGCCTCGAGGATCACCGTCGCGATCCCCAGGGTTCCGAGGACAACGAGGGGGGTGAGGGCATTGGGGACGACCCGGCTCACCAGGACCTTTGTCCGGGATGCGCCCAGGGCGCGGGAGGCGGCGACGTAGTCCACCTCCTTCACCGAGAGCACCGACGCCCTCATCACCCGGGCGTACTGTGGGATGGTGACGATGGCTATCGCGAGGAGGGTGTTCCTCAACCCCGGGCCGAGCACGAAGACGATGGCTATAGCCAGGATCAGGGAGGGGAATCCGAGGACCACGTCCATGACCCGCATCAAGACGTTGTCCAGCCAGCCACCGATATAGGCGGCGATGGCCCCGATCACGGTCCCGATGGCGATGGCGACGACAACCGTGGTGAACCCGAGGGGAAGGCTGACTCGGGCCGCGTAGACGACCCGGCTGAAGAAGTCCCGCACGTTGCCGTCGAGACCGAAGAGGTGCTGGGTCCCCTCACAGCCCAAGAAGTTGACGCACGGTGCAGCCCAGCGCTCCGCACCGGGCTGCCCGATGAAGTCCTGGGTGTAGGAGTACGGGGCGATCAGCGGGGCGAAGATGGCGACCAGGACCATGAAGCTGACCAGGATCAACCCGGCCACTCCGATCTTACGCTTCATGAAGCGCCGCAACACGATCGCCCACATCGAGCCGGGCTGCTCGATGAGCGCCTCGGGGTCGGGCACGGTCATGTCGGGTCGAAGCGTCATTCCAGCCTCACTCTCGGGTCCAAGTATCCATAAGAGATGTCGACGATGAGGTTCACGATGACATAGGTGGCCGCGATGACGACGGTGAAACCCTGGATGATCGGAAAGTCACGGGCATTGATGGCTTCGAACAGGGCAGTACCGATCCCGGCCAGACCGAACACGGTTTCGGTGAGCACCGCCCCACCGAGAAGGGCGCCCAGCTGCAATCCGATCACCGTCACTACCGGGAGCATGGCATTGCGCAGGGCGTGCTGCCGGACGACACGGGACTCGCTGGCGCCCTTGGCCCGGGCGGTGCGGGTGAAATCGCGCTGCAGCGCATCCAGGAGCGAGGAGCGTGTCATGCGGGCGATGATCGCCATCGGAATCGTGGCCAGGGCGATCGTGGGAAGGATCAGGTGCTTGATCGCCAGCCACATCACCGACCACTGCGCCGAGATCGCGGCGTTGACGATCTCCATGTTCGAGATGAACTCGGCCACATTCGAGGCAAACCCCTCCTCACTGACCTCCAGTCCCCAAACCTCCCAAAAAGGGTCGGGCTGAACTCCGGGAGGAAGGCGCCCCGACGCCGGTAGGGCGAGCGGCGTGTCCCCGAGGACGATGGCGAAGAGATAGGCGAGGAGCAGCCCGAGCCAGAAGATGGGCATCGAAACCCCAACATTGGCCACGGTCATCGCGCCGACATCGACGGCGCTGTTGTGTCGTCGCGCCGCGAGGATGCCGAGGGGGACCCCGACGACAACGGCCAGTGTCAGGGCCGCAACCGCGAGCTCGAGGGTGACCGGGAGCCGCTCGATGAGAATCTGGCTGACCGGGCGGGAGAATCGAATCGAATCGCCGAAGTTCCCGGTGACGACATTCTGGGCGTAGATCCCCAGTTGGACGATTATCGACTCGTTGAGGCCGTTGGCCTCGTTGAATCGCTCACAAGCCTCCGGCGTTGCCCTTTCCCCGAGGATGGCCGTGCAGGGCTCGCCGGGGAGTATCCGGACGAGGATGAAGACCACGAGCAGCACGCCGGCCAGTACCGGCAGGGCGATGAGGATGCGTCGGGCGATGTACCCAGTCATGCGGCGACGGGAGATATGGGGGTGGCCGCCACATGGACGACCACCCCCACATCAGAGCCGGCTGGCTCAGCCCTCCGCCGCAGGCTCAGGAGCGTTCATCAGACCACCCCAGAGGTAGGCGTAGTACTCGAAGCCACCGGTGTTGCCCACATGCAGTGGGTCGGCAGCGTCGATCCCGACTCCCCACGACCTGACAACGTCGTTGGCGTCGAGAGCGGATCCGTCATGGAAGGTCACGCCGGGTTGCAGCGTGCACGTCCAGACGGTCCCGTCTTCGTTCGGCTCGCAGCTCTCGGCGAGCAACGGCACCGGCTGACCGGTGTTGTCGTACTCGTAGAGACCCTCGAGCACCTGCTCACAGGCGGATAGCGACTCACCGTCGGTCTCGTCGTGGCAGAACAGGGAGATCGGCTCGGCGTTCTGATAGAACACGAGCGTGTCCCCATCCGGGACCATGTCGGAGAATTTCGGCGCCCCGAACGGGGGAACCGCCGCATTCTGCAGTGATGCCTGTGCCGCATCGGCCGCCGCCCCATGGGCGATCGGGACCATCGGCACCTGCTCCCGGAGCAGGTTGTTGGCCTCGGCGTAGATCGGGGCCGCTTCGGCCTCGTCCACGGTGGAGGCACCCTGTGCCAGCAGGTCGACCAGCTCGGGGATGGTGTCACCGAACTGAGGTCCTGTGAAGTGGGTGTCCAGGAAGTTGGTCACGTGCGGGTAGTCCGCACCCCAACCCAGGAGATGGATGCCATCGGCACCACCGACCGAGGTGAGCTCGATGAACGCACCCGACTCCACCACTTCGACGGTGGCATTGATGCCCAGGTTCGCCTGGAGCTGGCTGGCCAGCTCGGTGGCGACGGCACCTGGCTCCGGCAGATAGACACGGAACACGTCGCGGTAGCGGATCGTGGTGTCGAACCCGTCCGGGAACCCGGCTTCGGCCAACAGGGCACGTGCCGCTTCGGGATCGAACTCGGGCCACGCCTCGCCTTCACAGCCGTTTGCGATGTTGCATGGCGTGAAGAAGTCGGCCACCTCTGACCCTGACGGGTAGAAGTTGTCGACGATCCGTTGCCGGTCGATACCCATGGCCACGGCCTGGCGCACCTGCTGGTTGTCGAAGGGCGGGAAGGTGTTGGCCATCCCGATGTAGAACACGTTCGGGTTGGGATCGTTGAGCAACTGGAGGTTGGCATCACCCTCGATGGTGGCGTAGTCACTCGCCGCCAGGTTGGTGATGTACGTCGCATTGCCCGATTGCAGCTCGATGATTCGAGCGGTGCTCTCGGCGGCCCAGCGGAAGACCAGGGTATCGAACGCCGGAGCATCCCCCCAGTAGTCCGCATAGCGGCTCATCACGATCTCCGAGCCACGCGCCCATTCGTCGAGTGCGAATGGACCGGTACCGATCGGGTTGTCCAGCGGCGAACCGCCCGTTGCGTCCAGGTGCTCGAGCGGCTGAACCGCGAACGGCACGAAGGCCAGCTTGGCCAGGAAGGCAGGGTCGGGCCCGCAGAGGGCGAATTCCACGGTGGACTCGTCGAGTGCGGTGATCGTGTTGATCTTGCCCTCGTAGGTCACCGGGTTGCCCTCTTCGTCGTTGTAGCCGAGCTCGCGGCCACAACCGCCGGAGTCGACGGTTAGCCCTTCGAACCCGGTCCCAGCGTCGACCGATGTGGTCGTTTCGCCCGAAGCCGCCGTCGTAGTCGGCTCACCGCCCGCGGTGGTGGTCGTCTCGCCGCCCTCGCTGTCCCCGCAGGCCGCGGCGACAAGAGCGAGGATGGCGACGAGCGCCAACCAGCGCATTCGTTTCATACTTTCTTCCTCCCTTGTGGGTTTGGTCGCAGGACGGCAAAGGCCGACCCCGCGAGCGCGCAACGGTACCGTTTTTGCGGACACTGCGCGCCCAGGTGAATGGTTCCGACTACGCAATCCATGTCACGCAGAAGGGTCCACGCATCAGGCAAAACCCCTTTACCCTTGTCCGCTCATGACATATGACCACAAGTCCATCGAGGCCAAATGGCAGGACCGATGGGAGGCGGAAAAGACCTTCCAGGTCACCGAGGAAGAATCACGGCCGAAGTTCTACAACGTGGCGATGTATCCCTACCCGTCCGGTGAGCTGCACATCGGACATGTCCGCAACTACACCTACATCGATCTGATCACCCGCTACAAGATGATGCAGGGGTACAACGTCCTCAGCCCGATGGGATGGGACAGCTTCGGCCTCCCCGCCGAGAACCTGGCAATCGAGACCGGCGTACAGCCCCAGATCAGCGTCGCCAACCAGATCGCCAAGATGAAGGAGCACTTCCGCAAGCTGGGCGTCGCCTTCGATTGGAGCCGGGAGCTGGCCAGCCACGACCCGGCCTTCTACCGCTGGGACCAGTGGCTGTTCCTCGAGCTCTTCGAACGCGGCCTCGCCTACAAGACGGTTGCGCCGGTCAACTGGTGTCCCAAAGACCAGACGGTCCTGGCCAACGAACAGGTGGTCGACGGTGCGTGTGAGCGATGCGGGACACCCGTCGAGAAGCGAAACCTCGCCCAATGGTTCTTCAAGATCACCGACTACGCCGACCGGCTGCTCGACGACCTCGAGCCCCTGGACGACTGGCCGGACCGGGTCCGCACCATGCAGCGAAACTGGATCGGCCGCTCCGAGGGCGCCAGATTCCGGATCGCGGTGCGGGACATGGAAAAGACCTTCGATGTCTTCACCACCAGGCCCGACACCGTGTTCGGCATGACCTTCTGTGTCCTGGCTCCCGAGCACCCGCTCGTGGAGAGGCTGATCGAAGGCAGGGAGCACGAGGACGAGGCCCGGGAATACATCGCACGCGCGGCCCGGGAGACGGAGATCGAACGGCTGGCCGAAGGGGACAAGACCGGGGTGTTCACCGGCAGATTCGCCGTCAACCCGGTCAACGAGAGCCCGGTCCCGATCTTCATCGCGGACTACGTGCTGATGGGATACGGAACCGGGGCGATCATGGCGGTCCCCGGTCAGGACCAGCGGGACTGGGACTTCGCCACCAGATACGGTCTCGACATCATTCGCACCGTCGAACCCGCATCGGGTTGGGAAGGCGAGGCATATGTCGGCGACGGCCCCACGATCAACTCGGGTTTCCTGGACGGTCTCGACCGGGACGCAGCCAAGGAACGAATCATCTCGTGGTTCGAGGAGAAGGGGATCGGCGATGGGACCATCCAATTCCGGCTGCACGACTGGCTGATCTCGCGGCAGCGCTATTGGGGCAGCCCGATACCGATCGTCGATTGCCCCGAGTGCGGCCTGGTGCCGGTGCCACGTGACCAGCTCCCGGTGGTCCTGCCCGAGATCGAGGATTACGCCCCCAAAGGCCAGTCCCCACTTGCCGCCCTCGACGACTGGGTGGCCACGACCTGTCCCAACTGCGAAGGCGAGGCGAGACGTGAGACCGACACCATGGACACGTTCGTCGACTCCTCCTGGTACTTCTTCAGGTACACCGATCCTCACAACGACCAGGCCATCTTCGATCGGGAGAAGGCCGAGTACTGGATGCCTCTGGACCAGTACATAGGGGGCGTGGAGCACGCAATCCTCCACCTGCTCTATGCACGGTTCATCACCAAGTTCCTCTATGACATCGGGTTGAGCCCTGTCGAAGAGCCGTTCATGAGGATGTTCACCCAGGGGATGCTGGTCAAGGACGGCGCCAAGATGTCGAAGTCGAAGGGCAATGTCGTCCCTCCCGACCGCTACTACGACGAATACGGAGCGGATGCCCTGCGCCTGTTCGAGCTCTTCGTGGGGCCTCCGACCGACGATGCGATCTGGAACGACGCCGGCGTGCCCGGCACCAAGCGTTTCCTCGACCGGATCTGGAAGATGGGCACAGCCGAGCACAGGTTCGTGGACCGGGAGCCAAACGAGGACGACGTCTGGCTGATGGCCGAGACCCATCGCACCCTGAAGCGGGTGACCGAGGACATCGACCGGTTCCATTTCAACACCACGGTCTCATCCCTGATGTCCCTCGCCAACGTCTTCCAGGACTACCTGGCCCGTTGGCCGCGGGAGAAGTCATTCGATGAGGCCTACCGAATCATGATCCTGATGCTGGCCCCGTCGTCGCCACATGTCGCCCATGAGCTGTGGGAGACCCGGGGCATGGGGACGATGCTGGCCACCGAGCCCTGGCCGACATGGGACGAGAGCTTGGTCACCGAGTCGACCGTCACCATGGTGGTGCAGATCAACGGGAAGGTGCGAGACCGTGTCGACGTCCCCGCCGACATCTCAGCAGATGATGCGGAACAGTTGGCCCTGAACCTCGAAAAGGTCCAAAGCTGGATCGACGGCGCGGTTGTGCGCAAGGTGATCGCTCGGCCGCCGAACGTGATCAACTTCGTCGTGGGGTGAACGCCGGGGAGTTGCTCCGAGCCGGCGGAATCGACTCGATTCGGGTCCGTCTGCTCATCTACCCGATCGAGCCCGACACCGTCCGGATCCGGCCGGCCCCAAGACTGCTGCAAGGGGTCTGGGGTCGTGATATCCGGGCGATGACCCTGGGCAGGACCATTCTCCTCGACCCTCTGCTACTCAGCGCAGCACAGGACAGGGCCGGTCTGCTCCTCGTCCACGAGCTGGTCCATGTCCGCCAGTGGCACGAGTTGGGGGTGCTCCGCTTCATGTGGCGGTACGTCACCGCATACCTGCGCGGCCGTTTCGACCGTCTCGGGCATCGGGCCGCCTATCTCGCCATCCCCTTGGAGGTGGAGGCCCGGCAGATGGCCGCCCTCCTCGGGTGATCACTCCACCACGACCCCGTCCAGATCGGGCTCGGGCGGATATTGGGGGTCCATCTTCTCCAGCGCCTGGATCAGGATGCTGGAGACCACGAGGTTGCGGTACCACTTGCGATCGGCAGGGACCACGTGCCAGGGGGCTTTCTCAGTCGAGGTTCGAGTGAGCGCCTCCTCGTAGGCGTCGGTGTAGTCGTCCCAGAGCTTGCGGTCATCCAGGTCGGCCGTATTGAACTTCCAGCGTTTGTCGGCCTCGTTGAGACGGGCTTCCAGACGCTCACGTTGCTCCTCCTTGGAGATGTGGAGGAACAACTTGATCACGGTTGTTCCCTCGTCGGCGAGGAGCTGCTCGAAGGCGACGATGTGGTCGAAGCGCCGCCGCCACCGCTCCTCGGGGGCGAGTCCCTTGACCCGAACAACCAAAACGTCCTCGTAGTGAGAGCGGTTGAAGATCGAGATCGAGCCGCTTTCTGGAGTCCGTTGGTGGACACGCCACAGGTAGTCGTGAGCCAGTTCCCATTCGGTAGGGACACCGAATCCCCAGACCCGCACTCCCTGCGGGTTGACGCCTTTGAACACATGCCGGATGGTCCCGTCCTTGCCACCGGTGTCCATGGCCTGGAGCACCACGAGGAGCTTCTGCTTCGACTCCGCCCACAACCTGGTTTGGAGCTCGGTCAGCCTGTCGTTGAGTGGGGGAAGGGCGGCCTTACCCTCGGTTTTACTCCCGTCGAAGCCCGCTTTCGAGTGGGGATCGCGGGAGGCGAGAGCGGCGTCGGTGCCGGGGACGACGAGATAAGGCTTGACGTCGAGCACGGGCGGGACACTAACCGACGACTGTCTTCCTTCGGCGATGCCGGATTGGTAGGTATCGGGAAGCGGAGTGTGTCGTGGTGAGGGGACCGCAATGGGTCGGACGCAGTCGCTGGCATTGGGTCTCGCCCTTGCCGCCGTACTGATTGGTGCCGGATTGGGTGTGATGGGAGACGACACCCCGGAACCGGCGACGACGGGTACGACGGCATCGAGCGGGACGACCTCGAGGCCGGTGTTCCCCGTCTATGTGTCAGGCTGGGTGGCCACGCCCGGAGTGGTCGAGGTTGCCGAGGGATCGATAGTGGCCGATGCTGTGGCCGCGGCCGGCGGCGCCCTTCACGGAGCCTTGCTCGACGCGATCAATCTGGCCAGGCCCGTGGTGGAAGGCGACCACATCCAGATCCCGGGCCCAGGTGATTCCATATCTGCCGTCCCTGGCGGCGAGGAGGGCGGGCTCATCTCGCTCAATCGGGCGGACGCCTCGCAACTCGAGGAGCTTCCGGGGGTCGGTCCCGTCCTGGCCGAGCGAATCACGGCCCATCGTGAAGCCAACGGGCCGTTCGAGACAGTCGAGGACTTGCTGGAGGTACCTGGTATCGGCGAGGCAAAGCTTGCCTCGATCCGGGACCTGGTCACGGTCCCGTGACGCCCGGCCATCCGGCGCTCCCACCGCCGGTGTCGCGACCCTGGCTCGTCTGTGCTGCGGTGACGATGCTGGTGTCCTGGATGGGGGCGTGGGCGGGCTGGGGTTTGTTGGCGTCGGCCGGCGTCGTCCTCTGTCTTGCCGTCTGGCGAAGGACCCTGGTGGTCCTGGTTGCGTCCATAGCCGCGCTTGTCTCGTCGCTCGCCGCCACCTCGCTCGAACCTCTGGCTCCGGGCCGGGTCGAAGCACGGGGAGTGATGGCCACTGATGTATTCGAGGGCCGGTTCGGACCCTACGCCCTGATCGAGTTGGATGCCGGGCCAGTCCTGGCCGACCTGCCCCCGGAGGCAGCTGCCTCCCACGGCGATGTCGTCGAGGTCGAAGGACTGGCGGGCGGAGAGTCGGGCACCATCAGAGGCGAACGTCATCGTGGGGTGGTCGATGTCCGCAGCTTCCGAGTGGTGGCCGGCCCGACCTCACCCATCCAACGGTGGGGAAATGCGATGCGGGATCGGGTCGTCGACCGTCTGGCGCCTCTCGAAGACGGGCGCGCTCTCCTTGCCGGCTTCCTGGTCGGCGACACCAGCGGGGTCGACGAGATCGACCAGTCGGCCATGCGAAAATCGGGTCTTTCCCACTACACCGCGGTGAGCGGGTCGAATGTCGCTTTGTTTCTCGGCCTGCTCTATGTGGTGGCCGGGCCGATCGGGATAGGGCCAAGACGACGGGCAATTGTGGGTCTTCTCGGATTGCCGGTGTTCGCGGCTGCGACCAGGTTCGAGCCGTCGGTGGTCCGGGCCTCGGCCATGGCCGCACTCGGCCTGGGTGGCCGGCTGATCGGGCTGGCCATGGAGGCGTGGCAGGTGCTGGCCGCAGCCGTCACCGGCTTGCTGCTGCTCGACCCCACTCTGATCCGCAACATCGGATTCCAACTCTCGGTTGCAGCCACGGCGGGCGTCATGGTTGGCGCCCGATGGCCGGTTGGCCGAAGCCGTGTCAACCGGGCCCTGGCGGTCACCGTCGCTGCCCAGGCTGCGGTTGCCCCGTTGCTGCTCGTCCATTTCGGGCTCATTCCGCTGCTCTCGCCCCTGGCCAATCTGGTAGCCGCCCCACTGGTGGCGGTGGCGACGGTTCTGGGTGCGGTCGGTGTCATCGGGCCCGGGTTCATCGGCGACATCGGCGCATGGCTCGCAGGGATCGTCCTCTGGTTGGCTCGCGTCGCATCGGCGTGGCCCCTGATCGGGTGGATGGGCCTGGGGATCATCCTGACCGCAGTCCTGGTCCACCTCCGTTTTCGACGTTGGCGAGGTCCGCTCGCCTTGGTGGCGGCCTTTGTCGTGGTCTGGTCGGTCCTAGGACCGACGCGATCCGCCTCCGACGCCGGCGTGGTGGTGCTCGATGTTGGTCAGGGCGACGCGATCCTTCTCTCCGGTGGCCAGGGCAGGTTCGCCCTGGTCGACGGTGGGCCGGACCAGGTGATCCTGGTCGAGGCCCTCCAGGCATACGGGGTGAAGGACCTCGACCTGGTTGTGCTCACACACGTGCACGCCGACCACGCCACCGGATTGGCCGGTCTGGTCGGGAGAGTCCCGATTGGCTTGGTATGGGCCCGGACCGCACCGCATGAGACCAGGGCGTCCTCGGAGCTGATAGGCGTCCTGGAGGAGAACCTCGTGGAGATCGACGAGCCGAGAGTGAGTGAGAAGTTTCAACTGGGTGCACTGAATGTGACCGTGGAGGGGCCGTTACGCACCTACGCCTCGCCCAACGACCAGTCGATCGTCCTCACGGTGGAGGGGCCGGGACGCACCATGCTCCTGTCAGGAGACATCGAGACGATTGCGCAGGCCGAGTTGGGGCAGCTCCAAGCCGACGTGCTCAAGGTCCCGCACCAGGGGGCGGCTACCTCCGATCCCGATTGGCTCGAGGCGGTTGGCGCCGAATTGGCGGTGATCTCGGTCGGGCCCAATGACTTCGGCCACCCCGCCGACTGGGTCATCACCACCCTCGAAGAAAGCGGAGCCACCGTCGTTCGGACCGACGTCGTCGGCGACGTGGTGGTGCCCCTGGGATAATCGAACGATGGAAGAGGCCCGGCAGCCACTCGATCTGGGGAAGATCCAGCTTCCACTGGGGGAGGTCACCCATGTGATGGGGGTGATCAATGTTTCGCCGGATTCGAAGAACTTGCACACGGTCGCCCTTTCTGTCGACGAGGCGCTGCTGATGGCCGACCGTTACCGGACCTGGGGGGCGACCCTGATCGACCTCGGTGGACAGTCGTCACACTTCGACAACCCGACCCTGGAGCCTGCTGACGAGGTCTCGAGGGTGGTCCCGGTGATCGAGGCGCTGGCCGCCGAGGATCACCTCGTCGCCATCGACACCTGGAAGGCGGAAGTGGCCATGGCTGCCGTCGAGGCGGGGGCTGTCATCGTCAACGACACCAGTGGTCTCAATGACCCCGAGATGCGCGAGGTGGTGGCCGCCACCGGAGTCGCGGCGGTAGCGGTCTATGTCGAAGGGGAGAACCCGCACGACGTCGGCGAGATAGAGATCAGGGACGACAAGGCCGAGCACACGGCGTCCGGGTTCCGTTCCCTCCTCGCCGAGCTGGGCGACCTCGGGATCGTCAACGTGATCCTCGACCCCGGTATCGCCCTCAACTATCGGGGGGACTACGAGGCTTACACCCGGATGCAGCTTCAGGTCATCGCCGACTCCGAGTATCTTCAGGCTCTGGGTCGCCCCGTCCTGATCCCGATCCCGCGCAAGCGGGACTTTCACCGGGTCGTCGCCTACATCTCACTGGCCTTGGAGCACCAGGCCGACATCATCCGGGTCCACGACGTCGCCGTGGCCTGTGACCTGGCCCGCCTCTTCGACAGACTGCCCGAGTGAGACGGTCCTGGCGCGGCGCCAAAACGGTGGGCGGGACCTGTCACCGGCGGGTAGTACCGTCGGGTCATGGCTGTGTTGCTCATCTCCGCCCCGTCGAATGCGGGACCGGGCGAGCGGCAGCAGATGCAGGATGGGGCTGCCGAGCACTTCGCCCGAGCCGGGCTGGAGCGGGGTCAGGTCCTCCGTATCGACGTT
This sequence comes from Acidimicrobiia bacterium, assembly GCA_050742015.1. Classification (GTDB taxonomy): domain Bacteria; phylum Actinomycetota; class Acidimicrobiia; order Spongiisociales; family ZC4RG35; genus JARDZU01. The sequence goes on along the minus strand of JBOGEV010000240.1, from coordinate 1,298 downwards.
CCCGGCAGGGGGGCGGGCGAAGAGGGGGACGGCGCGCTACGCGCCGAATTGGAGCCGGCGATCCCGCTCCTCCAATCTGGCTCGTTGTTCGGCGAGTCACAAGGTCTCGAGCTGATGGACGCCCAGAACCTCCAGGCTGCCGAGGGGGCGGTCCTCGAAGACCTGATCAGGGCCGCCGACCTGTCCTCGATCGAAATCGTATTCCTGGCAGCGGGTGCGCTTCCCCGTTCGTTGTCATCGCTTCTGAAGAGCGTGGGCACCTCCCAGTCGGTCAAGAAAATGTGGGAGCGGCAGGCCATGCAGTGGCTCGACGCCGAAGTGCGGGACCGGGGCCTGGTGTTCGAGAAAGGAGCCGACAAGGCGATCCTGCAGAAATTCGGCTCCGACACCGCGGCCATGGGCCAGGCCCTCGACCAGCTCGAGCAGTCGAGCGGGAAGATCACCAAAGAGGTGATCCTCGATCGGTTCAAGAACCGGCCCGACGAGCCCACCTTTCTCATCACCGACGCCATCACCAAGGGGGAGGTGGGCGATGCGTTACGGCGGCTTGCGGACTTCCTGGTCCACGGGCATCCGTTGGTCTTCCTCGCCGCAGTGGAGTCGGATCTCAAGAAGAGGTCCCTGGCTGCGGCGGCACCTGACGAGCCGACGTTTCGCGACTGGATCGGAGCCAACACGGGTGACAGGGGTGCTTCCCGGTTCTGGAATCAGCGAGGACGGGTCCGGGAGTCGTCGCTGCGCCGCGCCCAGGAGGCGTTGGTGCGGGCCGACCGGGTGATCAAGTCCCAGCCCGAGGAAGTGCATCGGGTGACCCTGGAACGGCTGACTGTCGCGCTGTGCCGCTGGTACAACTGAGGCCGCCCCGCCGGCGGCCTCCTCATACCTGTTCAGTCATCGGTGACTAGGCGTTGACCTTCTTCACCAATCGCGACTTCTTGCGAGCCGCGGTCTTCTTGTGAAGGACACCCTTGGACACCGCGGTGTCGATTTTGGCCTGAGCCTCACGCAGCAAATCGTCCGTGGTCTCGCCTGCGACGGCAGCAGTCTCCACCTTCTTGACACTGGTCTTGAGGTCGCTGTTGATCGACTTGTTGCGCATCCGTCTGTTCTCGTTCTGACGGTTTCGTTTGATCTGTGACTTGATATTGGCCATGGAGAATGTTTTAGGTGATAGGTCTCAGGTTCTAAGTGGCGCGGGCACCATCGATGCCCGTGCAATCCAGTAGTGGCTCGATCGGAGGACCGAAGGAGCAAGGCTAACAGGTGGATTCCGATAGGTAGAATGGCTTCCCTCCCGG
>JBOGEV010000239.1:0-5666 GCA_050742015.1 Acidimicrobiia bacterium | reverse complement strand
TGGGCAAGCCGTCAGATGTCTACGAGACACCGACCTCGAGCTACATCGCCGACTTCCTCGGGGTCTCCAACCTGATGATCGCAACGGCGACCGGCCCGGGGCGGGTGGCGGTTGGGGGCCGGGAGATGACCTGCATCTCGACCGACGGCGCCAGCGGGGATGTCACCGTGTGCATCCGGCCGGAGCGAGTTGAGCTCCATCCCGCCGGGTTCATGGGCGACAACTCCCTGCCAGGTGAGATCGAGCGTGTTGTCTACGCCGGGGCCCTCCTCAACGTCCTGGTCAACATCGCCGACGTCGGCATGATCCAGGTCACTGTCCCCAATCAGGGCGCCGCCTTCACCTTCGACTGGCCCGACCCCGTCGTGCTTCGCTTCCCGTCCGAGGCCCTGCGCATCGTGTCGGGGCTGTAGCCGGAGGCGCGCCGAGCTACGTGTAGGTCGCAGAGAGCCAGCGGCCGATGCCCGCCAGCTCCGCGCTCAGCTCCTCGGGCTCCTCGACTGTGAAACGGAAAGGCAGGCTGATGAGATACCTGGCCAGCCAGGCCAGGTCGTCGGCGCCGATGACAAGAATGCACTCCTCGTCGCCGATCGCCTCGAGCGAGCCGACCGTGCCGGAGATGAACCTGCTGGCCTGGTCGTGGCTGACATGGAGGCGGACTGTCGCCCGGTGCTTCCAGGCGTCGATGGCGATGCCGCGCTGCACCAGCTCGACGGGATCGGGTGCCTTGCGACGGGCAGATCGCATCCCGGTCGAGCGCGGTTCGGTAACCCGGTCGAGGCGGAAAGTGCGCCAATCGTCCCGATCGAGATCGAAGGCAACCAGATACCAGCGTCGCCCCGTGTGCACCAAGCGGAGTGGTTCGGTGTGTCGCTCCGAATGCCTGCCTTCGGCGTCCGTGTAGGCGAAGCGAAGCCGTACCCGCGCCCTGGTGGCCGAAGCGGCCGTGGCCAACGCGTTGTGGTCTACCTGGCTCGAGGGTCGACCTGCCGTTGAGATCGTGGCCTCCGAGACATCCTCGAGTCTGGTCCGGAGAGCGGGCGGGAGGACGTGCTCGAGTTTGGCCAGGGCTGACAACGATGCGTCTTCCAGTCCCCCGACCGCGGATGTGGTCGCCACCCGCAGCCCTAGCGCCACGGCCAGCGCCTCCTCATCGTCGAGCAGCAGCGGAGGCAGCTTCCCTCCCGCCCCGAGGCGATACCCGCCTCCCGGGCCGGCGAGCGCCTCGACGGGATATCCCAGGCTGCGGAGCCGGGTGACGTCGCGTCGAACGGTCCTGGTGGTCACCTCCAGCCGTCGCGCCAGTTCCTCTGCAGTCCAATCGATTCGCCCCTCGAGCAAGCCGAGAAGTTTGAGCAAACGCTCTGCGCTGTCCATCCGATCCTGATTGTTTCTGGTTATGCGGACAGTTCCTGTCCGCATCCCATCGTAGTCTGGCATCAGTTGAGGAAGGAAGAAGAATGCTCCCCATTTCGAGCTACGACATGGTCCGACAGATCAACGAAGAGCGACGGGACAAGTCACTTCGCAAGTTCTGGTGGCGTCATCAGCGGCCTGAGGATCAGGCCATCCTGTCGCCATGGATCCGACAGGCCGAGGTGATCGAGGTCGCGTTCGGGACCCACTGCGATGCCGAGGAGCCGATCGGTGCCTGAGACCGGCTGGTCTCACGTCAGTGAGACCATGGTGGGCCCGATGACCAGTCGTCCGCTCACGTCAGACCGTTTTCCCGACATGGAGCAGGTCTTCGGCGATCGAGGCGTCGCTCGGAACTGCTTCTGCATGCACTGGCGGCGACCCGACGGGGGATTCGGCGACGATCGGGACAATCGTGATCGTTTTGCCGACAGGGCCTCCCGGGGTCGCCCGCCAGGGCTGATCGGGTATGTCGGGGACAACCCGGTGGGTTGGGTCCAGGTCGGCCCCAACGACGAGTTCCCCACCCTGGCTCGATCCCGTCTCCTCAAACCGGTCGATGACGCCGCAACCTGGGCGATCAACTGCTTCGTCGTCCGCACCGGCCACCGAAAACGAGGAATCGGCGGCGGATTGCTCGCCGCGGCCATCGAATTCGCCAAGCACGAGGGCGCCACGATGATCGAGGCCTACCCCGTCGATGGGGAGCGCTCGTCGGCGGTGGACTATTACACCGGGATCCTTCCCATGTTCGACGAGCACGGGTTCGTCGAGATCATTCGCCGCAACGACACCAGGCCGATCGTCCGGCTGACTGTCTGAATTTGCCGGCTGACTTTGGCCGAGGTTTCACGTCGAGCCGGGACCCCATGTAGGGCGTCTCCCCACTAGCACTGCGTCGACCAAACAGACGCCGGTCGGCCGGGCGGCCGTCGTCACATCTCGAAGCTGGCGATCGACTCGATGGTCGACTCGTCGCCCCCGCTCCGCTTTTTCCACGCCCTGAAGGCGAGGCCGGCGAAGACGATTGCCCCGATGGTGATGACCATGAGGACTGTGGCCAGTGCGTTGAGGGATGGGGGTGGCGCCAGGCGGGCTCCGGCATACAACCGCACGGGGATGGTGATCGACGATGCCTCCCTCGACAGGAACTGGCTGATGACGAAGTCGTCGATGGAAAGGGCGAACACGATGGCGAAGCTGGCCAGGATGGCCGGCGAGAGCAGAGGCAGGAGCACACGACGCATCGCCTCGAAGGGTGAGGCTCCGAGGTCCATGGCTGCTTCCTCGTAGTCACGTCCGATGGCGAAGAGACGCCCGCGAACGATGATCACCACGAAGGAGATGGAGAAGGTGACATGGCCCAAGAACTGGGCCCAGGTGCCGAAGGGCACGAAGTCATAGAGGTTGTCAAAGACAAGGAACAGGGCAACACCCATCACGATCTCGGGGGTCACCAGTGGGAACAGCATCAGGAAGTTCGAGGGCTTGGCCAGACGGCCCCGCCACCGGGCCAGGCCAATGGCGAGGGCGACACCGATCGGGGTCGCCACCAACATGGTCAGGACCGCCAGTTTGAGGCTCTGGGTCAACGCCGTGCGGAGCGACGGGTCGAAGAGCACCGACTCAGCCGCTTCGGGGGTTCCCACGTACCAACGGGTCGAGAAGCCTTGCCAGGCACTTCGTGAGCGCCCATCGTTGAAGGAGAAGGCGATGGCGATGGCGACCGGTATCAACGACCAGACCACGTAGGCGGACGTGGTCAGGGCCAGCATCCGGGATCGGGCCCACGGATTGACCTTGCCCACGGCAGACCCACTCATTCCCGTGCCTCCTTGGTGGCCCGATTGATCGTGACCAGGTAGTAGGCCATGAGCACCGCCACGAACATCATCAGGATGATGGTGAGGGCCGCCCCGGTCCCGCCCTGGCTGTTGGTCTGGTTGATGAACTGGTCGATGGTGTTGCCCATCATCACCGTCCGGGGCGATCCGGAGAGCAGGTTCGGCGTGTAGTAGTCGCCGAACATGGGGAGCATGATGATGACGACCCCGGCCAGGATCCCCTGTTTCGACAACGGCAGGGTCACCCGCCAGAAGGTTCGGGCCGGGCTCGCCCCCAGGTCTTTGGCGGCCTCCAGGGTTCGCTCGTCGATCCGGTCGAGGGCTCCGAACAAGGGGAGGATCAGGAATGGGATGTACCCGTAGACCAACCCCAGGATCACCACGAAATGATGCCCGGCCAGCCACGACGGCGGGTCGAGCCCGAACAGAAAGAACACCTGGTCGACCTGGGCGTCGGGGGAGAGCAGGTTGATCCAGGCCATCATCCGCATCAGGTAGTTGATCCAGAACGGGGCGAGGATCAGCAGGAGCCACAGCCCGCGCCACCGCCCGCTCCGTCTCGACACGAAGTACGCCACCGGATAGCCGATGAGGAGGCAGAGGAGGCTGGCGACGGCGACATAGATGATGGTCCTCACCGCGATTGTCCCGAGTTGGCCGCCGAACAGGTCCCGGAACACCCGGCTGAACGACGATGGGTCCCAGTAGATCGGGTTCCACTCCGGCACCGGGCGGTTGAAGATCGGGTCGGTCGTCCCCATGGCCACCGCGAAGATTGCGTAGAAGGGGACCAGGAACAGGAGCAGCAGCCAGACCACTCCCGGTAGGGCGAATGCGGGCCAAACCCACCGTCGTTGGCCTACGGCGTCGGATTCACCGGCCGCCAGGTTGGTGGGCACCGGTCATGCCTCCCGGGTCAACTCACCCTCCAGACTTCACCCGGTTCCACTGCTCCGCCCACAGGGTCTCGGTGGCTAGGTCGAGCTGGCCCTGGACCCAGGCGGTGTCGAGTTCGAAGTCCTCTTCCCGAACGATCCCCGGCGCGAGGTAGTCGGGCACCCAGCCGTCGGCGATCAGCAGGTCGGCGTTGATGCCGACCTGGGGCGGCTGGTAGCCGAGCCACTCGAAGTTGAGCAGGGCATTGGCCTCGTCGAGCATGAAATTGAGGAACTTGTGAGCCAGCACCGGTCGTTGTGCCCCGAACGGGATCGACATGGTGTCGCTCGAGATCGCCCCGTTGACAGTGGTGCCCTCGATCCTGGCCGGCCAGGCATAACGCATCACGGTTGGGTCCCCATCCTCGGGGAAGTAGTACTGAGAGTTGATGATGTCGCCCGACCAGGCCTGATGAAGGCCCATCCGGGCCTCCGGGATCTGGACGTAGGCCCCGTCAATCGTGTACCGGATGTTCATCAAGTCGACCAACTCGATCAGGGAGTCGGCAGCCGCGGTCACCTCGGCCTCGGTGGCCACGGAGGGGTCGGCGATCCCATTGCGGAACAGGGCCATGGCGATGGCGTCGGTGTACGAGTCGTAGAGCCCGGTGATGCCGGCATATTTCTCGTTCCAGAACACCTCGTAGGCGTTGGGTTGGCCTTCGACGTCGGCGCTGTCCACCTGGTCGATCCGCCAGGCGATCCCGGTCGAATAGAGGACGTAGGGCACCGTGTAACGGGAGCCCTGGTCGTAATAGGGATTGGCCAGGGAGGGCCACACGTACTGCTCGAGATTGGGGATGTATTCGAGGTTGAGGGGCTGGAGGAGCCGGCCCGCCACCGACTTGGGGACGACCTGCGAGGTTGGGAACCAGACATCGAATTGGACTTCGCCGGAGGACATCTTCTGGACCGCCTCCTCCTCGTTGAAGAAGGTGGTGATCTCGATTTCGACTCCAAGGGCGGAGGAGGCTGCGATCACGGCGTCCTGGTTGATGTAGTCCGCCCAGTTGTAGAGCTGGAGTGGGCCTTCTTCATCGGGCAGCCCCGACTCGATGGCCGGGTTGTCCTCGAACAGTGGCTGCTGCACCGGATTCGACGGGCTTCCTATCGCCAGCTCGGTCCCACCCTCCGCATCACGGTCCGCACACGCGGCGAGAAGGCTGGGGAGGGCAGGCAGGGCGACGCCCAAGAGGGCGGCGCGCTGCAGGAAGTCCCGGCGGGTGTACACCCTCTTGCGAAGTCTCGGGTCCCAGTTCTCCCTCGGGTGGTACGCCATCGGTGCTCCTCCTCGCCGTCGGTCAGGACACTAAACGGTCGTTCAGGGTTCGTGTCGGTCAAACCGGGTCCGGAGCGACATCTCCACGAAGGAGTTGGCGAGCTTGCCCATGCGTGCGGCATCCACGGTTGGGTCGCGGAGCATCACCTCGATGGCGAGGCCGTCGAGCAGGGCGGCGAGCTGGATGGCGAA
>JBOGEV010000238.1:0-3036 GCA_050742015.1 Acidimicrobiia bacterium | reverse complement strand
CGGGCGCCTCACCATCGAGCAGGAAGTCGACCGTTACATCGGAATGCCCGGTCAGGCCCTCTCCTACAAGATGGGCCAGCTCGAGATCATGCGTCTCCGAGCCGAGGCCGAGCGTCGGCTTGGGGACACGTTCGACCTCAAGGGGTTCCACGACACCATGCTCACCAGCGGAGCGATGACCCTGCCCCTGCTGGCAGAAGTGGTCGAAGACTGGATCGAAACGGCAAGCTGAGGGCAAGCTCGCCCCGCGAAATCTGGAGAATTGCCCCCAGAGCGCCCGGGTGTGGCTATCTGGCGCTGTACCCGAGGATCGACGAGACGTCCTCAGCGCCCGTGCCTTCGGCCCGGAGCCGGAACGGGCCTGCGGTGATGAGCATTCCAACCCCGGCCGGGAGTCTGGCTTCCCGGTTGAGAACGTTGAGGAATCGACGAACCGAGGTCAGCGGAGCGACGATCAGATCACCGCTCGTGATCGTCGCGTTGATTGACGCGGCGGTCAGGGCGGGGGTCTGCTCGATGGTTGTCCCCTCAGGCAGGTCTGGCACCACCCCGCCCATGCCGATCAGCGCGGTCAGGGGGAGTCCGGACGAGCTGTGAATGCGACTGACCACGTCGACCGCCACCTGGGAGTCCACCTGGTCGCCGATGGTCCGGGGCCGGCCTGGTATCACAACCACCAGGCGTTCGGGGGCGGCCTCGACGCGCAACGTCAGAATCACGGGCACCGGGGACTGCCCGCCGATCCTCTCGATCGGGCCGCCGAACACCACCTGGGAGAGCCTGGATCCGAGCGGAGCACTCAGGACGACCAGCGAAGCACGACGCTCGGCAACCACGCTGAGCACCGCGTCCTTGATGGAGCCGTCGACCCGGATCAGACCTTCGGCCTCGGCGCCTGAGGTGCTCGCCATCTCTGCCGCCTCTTCGGCACGCACCTCCGCCTCCTCGGACGACTCCGCAGTCGCCAGCTCGGTCGGGATGACGACCAGAGGGGTGACCGTCCCGGTGTCGGCCCGTGCTATCTGCCCGGCAATGTGAAGCACCGGACCGATCTCGGCACCTGCCGGGACCGGAACCACCACCGACAAACCGACAGGCTGGATCAGCGTCTGTTCTGGCTCGACCAAGCCGGAGAAGAGCCGGGTCAGCACCGAGGACATGACCACCGTCACCAGGACGGCCAGGACCACCGCATTCAGGACCTGGACGTCAAACAGACCCAGGTCGACCCCGACCAGGACCGCGGCGAATGTCGCCGCGGCCTGACCGAGCGTCAGCGAGAAGAGGACACCGATCTCGGCCAGGGTGAAGCGGAAAAGCCCGCCTCCGGCTCCGGCCGCCAACGCCTTGCCCACGCCGATGATGAGCAGGAATGCGCCGGCCAAGGAGAGAGTCGAGAGGTCGAAGAGGAGGGAGGGATCGATGAGCATCCCCACGGAGACCAGGAAGGCAGGGATGAACAGCGTGGAACCGACGAACTCGACCTTCTCCATCAGACCACTCCGCTTCGGCACGAGGCGATTCAGCCCCAATCCGGCGAAGAAGGCTCCGACGATCCCTTCGATCCCGCCCCACTCCGCGACCAGACTCCCAAGCGCCATCGCCCCGAGGAGGAACATGAAGCGAAGCAGCCGGTCGGTGCCGGGGCCGCCGAAGAACCACCTCCCCACCCAGGGAATGACGAAAAGCGTGGCGGCCGCGAGGACCGCGAGGCCAATCAATAGCCGGACCACGACCATCGCCTCGCCGCCCCCCTGCTGGCCTTCGCCGCCGGCACCGGAGCTGATCACGGCCAGCACCAGCAGAGCCAACGTATCGGTGAGGATCGTGGCTCCGGCTGCCACCGCCACCGACCGGGAGCCGCTCAACCCGGCTCGTTTCACGATGGGCAAGGCCACCAACGTGTGTGATGCCCACACCGACCCGAGGAGAACAGCCGATTCCACGCCGTACCCGAGTTGCAGTCCGCCCCACCAGCCCAACGCGAACGGGAAGCCGAAGGTGAGGAGGCCAAACTGGATCGCGGCCCGTCGGTAGCGGGTAAAAGTGTCCATATCCAACTCGAGCCCGGCGAGGAACATGAGGTAAAGGATCCCGAGAGCGCCAACGGTGTCGAACTGTCCCGTGTCGAGGACACCAAGGCCGAATGGGCCGAGGAGTGTCCCGCCGAGCATGAAGCCGATCAGGCCTGGGAGCCGGGCTTTCTCTGCGAGCAGAGGCCCGATTATGACGATGAGGGCCAGCACGGCCAGAGTTTCCGAGGCGAACACGGAGGCTTCGCTGGCGATGACCGACGTCACTGCAGCCGGATTGTATTGACCCCTGCCCGAGCCGGGTTTACACCCCTACTCGCTCAGCCGGCGACGATCGACTCGGCCAGCTGATCTCAGGCTCGGACTGAGGTCCCGGATCGGCGACGGTCAGTTCCAGAGCCATGGTCGAACCGGTGGGATAGACGTCCATCCCCACTTCGGTGAGCACTGTCACCGAGCCCTCACCCAAGACCTGCATCTCCCCATCCCTGCCCACCAGACCGGTCGACTCGTCGATCCCGATCACGGCCAGACCCTCGAGCAGCCCGATGAAAGGCGGGTACCAGTGTCGGACCCTGAGGCGGTCGAAGTGGGGCGCGGCCACGTAACCCTCGAGGAGGCCAAGACCGGGGATGAGCCGGAACGGGTTCGGGGGGTACAGGTTGAGCCGCTTCTCGAAAAGGTCCATCGCACCAGCCGAAGAACCGGTGATGGCGGCCCCGGCCCGCCACCGCGACACCAACTCGCTGAACACGGCGGTGCTGGAGAGGCCGACCATGAGCCGGTTGGGCACCCCGCCGGGAAGCACGATCACGTCTGCCCTTGCCACCGCATCCAACGCCTCGGAGTCGAACCCGGAACCGGGAAGCACCACCGTGGCATGGGCTCCAAGACGCGTCCACTGCTCGTGGGCCAGGGCACCGGCGGCGAAAGCCTGATGACGGAACGAGGCCAGAGGGAGGATGACCACCTCGGGAGCGAACACCCCCACCTCATCGAGGAT
>JBOGEV010000237.1:0-1397 GCA_050742015.1 Acidimicrobiia bacterium | reverse complement strand
CGGTGCTCGGCTGCGGGTCTCGGCCTCAGCGGAGGAGTGGGAGGCGGCGGCGACTGCCCCCCTGCCCTTCGCACGCCTGGCGCCCCTGGTGGGTTGGGCTGTGTTGAGCTGGATCGCCGACGCCACCGCGTTGTGGCTGATGTTCGCCGGGTTCGGTGTGCATCTCCATCCGGCAGTGCTTCTCGTCGGTTACGGGCTAGCCAACCTGATCAACGCCCTCCCCGAGCTGACCCCTGGCTGGCTCGGAGTGATGGAGACCGCCCTCGCTGCGGCCTACGCCGGCCTCGGCGTCCCCGCCGGCGTGGCCGTCGTGGCGGTGCTCTGCTACCGGCTGGTCTCATACTGGCTGCCAGTGGCCGCCGGCCTGGGCCCGGGCCTGCACATGCTGCGATCTCGCCCGACCGCTCCTGCCAACACGGAGCGCCAACTCGGGGCGGTGGCCTGATGCCGGGGCCGATCGGGCTCCTCGGGGGCCGGGAGCATTACGAGCCGACCCTGCCCCTCGACCGCACGATCCTCGATGAGGTGGGGGTGTTCGCTCCCGAGGTGGTCATCCTCCCTCTGGCCTCGTTCCGCCATCAGGCTTTCGCCGCCGGCGCCCTGGCCCACGAGCAGTGGACGCGTCTTGGAGCCCATGCCACAGTGGTGCTTCCCGGTTCCGGGTTCGACTCCCAGGCGTTGGATGCGGTGGCAAGGGCAGATGTGATCGTGCTTCCCGGCGGCGTGCCCAACCGGCTCATGGTCGGCCTCTCCGGCACCGCCGTGTTCAGCGAGTTGGTGTCGCGGTGGCGGGCCGGGGCGGCCATCACCGGTTCTTCGGCTGGTGCGATGGACCTCTTCGAGAAGCGGCTCAACTTGTACCCCCCAAACCCGTTCCGGCTCATCCCCGGTCTTGGCCTCCTCGAGGGTTACGTGGCCGCGCCCCACTTCGACCGCCTCCGGGTCCGACACTGGTACCCGCCTTTCATCGGGCTACTCGAGGGCCTGGCCGTGATCGGGATCGACGAGTCGACCGGTCTGGTGGGCAGGGATGGGGAGATGCAGGTCTTGGGTGAGGGCTCGGTGACAGTGCTCACCGAAGAGGGGATGGACGTCTATCCCACCGGTTCGACCATGACCATGGAACTGACCGTCGCCGATCCGGGACCTCAGTCCGAGCCTGAGATCAGCTGGCCGAGTCGATCCAGTCTTCGACCACCTCTGCCAGCAGCGGCAGGGTCATCGCTCCGCTCGTGAGCATGGTGTCGTGGAACCCCTTGAGGTCGAACGAGTCCCCAAGCCGACGCTCGGCCTCGGCTCGGAGACGCATGATCTCGAGCTGGCCCATCTTGTAGGAGAGGGCCTGACCGGGCATTCCGATGTAACGGTCGACTTCCTGCTCGATGGTGAGGCGCCCG
>JBOGEV010000236.1:0-4176 GCA_050742015.1 Acidimicrobiia bacterium | reverse complement strand
CCATAGGGTCGGATCGCCGCGCCAAAACGGGTGGTGGGCGGCTTAGCCTCGGGTCCGTGACCAGGTACGGGAGCGTCGAGATGGGGGGGACCAAGACTTCGGTCGGGTTCGGGTCGTCGCCCGATGACCTCTCGTCTGTGGTCACGATCCCGACTACGGACCCCGTCGTGACCCTGGGGCGGATCATCGATCATCTCGCCGCCGGCTTGCCCGACGCAGTTGGGGTGGCATCGTTCGGGCCGATCGAGTTGCGGCGGGAAGACCCTGGATACGGCCGAATCACCAACACCCCCAAAGTGGGATGGTCGGGCACCGATGTGGTGGGCCCGATCCGGGAAGCCGTGAGGGTGCCGATCGGGCTCGACACCGACGTGAACGGTGCCGCTCTGGGAGAGTGGCGATGGGGTGCAGGACGTGGGCTCGACACGTTTGCCTATGTCACGATCGGCACCGGCATCGGAGGAGGCGCCGTCCTCCAAGGCCGGCCGCTCCATGGCCTCGGTCATCCTGAGATGGGTCATATGACACTGAGACGTCATCCAAATGACAGGCTCGAAGGGACCTGCCTAGTTCATGGCGATTGTCTGGAGGGTCTGGCCAGTGGGCCCTCGATCGAGGCCCGCTTTGGCAACACGGCCGATCGGTTAACCGGAGAAGAGCAGCGAGAGGCGATCGAGCTCGAGACGTTCTACCTGGCACAGATGATGCGGAACCTGATCTACACCCTCGCCCCGGAGCGAATCATCATCGGTGGAGGAGTGGCGCACATGCCCGGGTTGCTGGATTCGGTTGGCGCGAGCCTGCTCCACGAGCTCTCCGGCTACCCGGGTCTTGTCCAGCACGGGCCCGGTTTCGTGGTCCCACCCGCCCTGGGCTCGCTCTCCGGTCTCGCCGGCGGGTTGATCCTTGCGGAGAGCGCTGCCGGTTGATCAATCCGGATCGGGTCAGGTCGTCCGGGTGACCTTGCGAAGACCTCGCGGAGCATCCGGATCGAGGCCCTTGGCCAGGGTCAGGTGATAGGCGAAGAGCTGCCCGATGACGATCGCAGGGATGGGTGAGAGCCACTCCTCCACCTCCGGGCCGAACCCAAGCACCTGGGCCGTCACCTCCTCAGCACGGGGGTCGTTGCCGATCACGACCAGCGATGCCCCCGCCTCCGCGCTCCTGCGGAGGACGTCGAAGACGTCGTCGATGGCAGGACCTCGTGCGGCAACTGCGAGCACCGGATAGTCGGGGTCGACCACAGCGATTGGGCCGTGGAGAAAGTCCGCAGTGGAGAACGGCTGGGCCACCACGTAGCAAAGCTCTTGGAGCTTCAAGGCCCATTCGAAGGCGGTGGCCTGGTTGAAGCCCCGGCCCAGCACGGCACAGTGCTCCATTGGCGCCAGCATGCCTGCATACTCGGCGGCGCGTTCCTCACATCCCAGGGCATCGGTCGCAGAAGAGGCCAGTGCGTCGAGACTGCCTCGCCTGCCGGACATGGACTCCGAGATCAGCGCGATCACGGCGAGTTGAGCGGTATAGGACTTGGTGGCGGCCACGGCCAGCTCGTCGCCTGCGTCGATGTCGATAACCACGTCCGCATACTCGGCGAGCGGTGAACCCGGCTCGTTGGTGATGGCCACTGTCGGCCGTCCCTGGCGACGGCCCTCTTCCAACACCGAGATGATGTCAGGGGACTCTCCGCTCTGTGAGATCCCCAGCACCAATGCTCCATCGAGTCGTGGAGGCTGGTCGTAGACGGAGAACAACGAAGGGGTCGTGAGACCAACCGAGAGCTCATTGCGTGTTCCCCATACATATTGGGCGAAACGACCGGCATTGTCCGATGTCCCCCTGGCGGCTATGACCGCATGGGTGCAGGAGGCGGCAATCCGGGCCACTTCGGCGGCCGGTGCGACGTTGGCCGCGATGGTGCGGGCGATGACATCGGGCTGCTCCCGGATCTCGTCGAGCAGTCCCATCAGTGGTCTTCCGCCCGATAAGCCACATCACCATCGACAACGGTCTCTGCGACTCGAAGGTTGGAGTCGAGGAGCACACGATCGTCACGCATCCCGTCTCCCAAGGCGCCCCTGTCATCCAGGCCGAGCAACCTGGCGGGAACGAGGGAAGCACTGGCGAGGCCCTGATCGGTCGTGGCCGTGGTCCACGCCGTCAGGTTGGCCAAGGCCCGGTCCATGGTGAGAGTGCTGCCGGCCAGGATGGTGCGGCTGATGCGGGGGCCGTCGGAGCCGACCACGACCTCCCGATCACCGAGGATGTATATGCCCTCGCCGAGTCCGGTGGCCTGCATCCCATCGGTGATCAGAGTGAAACGATCGGGCCCGAGCCGATCCCAGGCGAGCCGGACCGCAGCCGGGGCGCTATGGATCCCGTCGACGATGAGCCCGCATGCCCGGTCGGAAAGCAGGGCGGCGCCGACCAGTCCGGGGGAGCGGTGGTGAAACGGGCTCATTTGGTTGTAGAGATGGGTGACCGCGCCCCAGGGCCCAAGCAATGCCTCAGCCCCGGTCTCGAAGTCGGCTCCGCTGTGACCGGCAGAGACCACGACACCGCCACCGGCGAGGATCCCGGCTACATCGAACGCTCGATCGAGCTCCGGAGCGATCGTCACCATCCGGACCATCCCCGAGCCGGCCCATCGCTGGGCCACGTCGGGATCGGGGAGTACGAGGTGGTCCGGGTTGTGGGCACCTTTCCACCCAGGAGATATCCATGGCCCTTCGATGTGGAGCCCGATTGGGTCGGCACCGAGATAACCGGTCGGCGGCCCGCGCCGCAGCACCTCGATGGCCTTGTCGACCACGTGGTAAGGAGCGGAGACGATCGTGGGAAGGAAGGTGGTGACCCCGGTTGCAGGGAGGTGTCGACCCACCTCCCATATCGATGAGGGGTCAGCGGTGAAATCGTGACCCCAACCACCATTGACCTGAAGGTCGATGAAACCGGCGGCGACCATGTCTCCGGTCATTTCACGACTCCGTGGCCGCGCGGGTAGAGCCCGGGGATGGCTGCGGGGAGACGACCCCGAAACGGCAGATCCCCGAACAGTGCCCGGACCAGCGCCTCGAGCGATGGCAGGTGCCCGCTGTAGGTGCAGATGTGGGTCGATGACCGGGGGTAGGCGGCCAGGTCGTACGGGGTGCGGAGGGCGACCGTGACCACCGGTTTTCCGGTCCCGAGCAGCGCCTCAACCAGGTCGGCCTGGCCGGTCGATGCGGTGACCGTGCCTACGACGACCAGGTCGTGCTCTCCGGCAGCATTCACCGCCGCTTCGATGTCGCTCCGCTCGGGAAAATGGGGGTAGACGATTTCGGTGACCGCGCGGTGGCGGTTCCTGAGGGCGGATGCCAGCAGGGGCGGGTACATGGCTGTGGTGTCGGCGGGGGTCATGTTGGTCGGCACCGGCTCCATGGCGAGGATCCGGGAATCCGGGGAGGGTCGGAGCGGGAGGTGACCGTCATCATTGCGGACCAGTGTGACCGACAGCTCTGCCAGCCGGGCCGCGAGAGCCAGATGATCGCTCGCGCCGACCGTCTCGGGATGGATCTCGGGCACCGGGATCGAGCCACGAAGCCGCTCGATCCTGGTGGCCGACCTCGTCAGGACACGTTCTGGGATCAGCTCCCGGGAGTGCCCCCGTTCCACTGCCACCCGGACCCGCTCCTGCAAAGCTGGGTCGGGCATGCAGAGAAGGAGATCGATGCCGCCTCGCATCATCGTGATGATCTCCACGACTTGGGCCGGGCCCTGGTCGAGCGCCCCCATGTCCAGGGCGTCCGTGATGACCAAGCCATCAAAACCCATCTCCGCCCGGACGAAACCGTCGATCCCGCGCTCCGATGCCGAGATCGGCAGATCATCGCTCCCGGTCACGGCCGGTACGACATAGTGACCCATCATCAGCAGCTCGGCCCCGGCATCGAAGGCGGACCGGAATGGGGGCAGCTCAATCCGGTCGAGACGGTCCCGATCGAGGTCGAGTAGCGGGAGGTCGTAATGCGGGTCGACCCTCGCAACGCCCATGCCCGGGAAGTGTTTGGCTGTGGCCATGACTCCGGCGCGGCGCAGGCCATCGACCATGGCCCCGGTGAGATGCGCCACCTCGGCCGGGTCGTCCCCGAAGCTCCTGATCCCGAGCGAAGGATTGTCGGCCCGACTGGCCACGTCGGC
>JBOGEV010000235.1:0-1205 GCA_050742015.1 Acidimicrobiia bacterium | reverse complement strand
ACCGACGTCCCGACTCCCGGCTCAGACATCGGCTCCCCTTGCCCCGGCCGCCTCGAGGACTGCGTCGCAGATCCGGGCGTAGCCGCCACACCGGCAGAGGTTGCCCGAAAGCCCCTCCCGGACTTCGCCGGCCGTCGGCCTGGGGACACGCTCCAGCAAGGCGGTCCCCGCCACCACCATGCCCGGGATGCAGAACCCGCATTGAACCGCTCCGGTGTCGAGGAAGCTCTGTTGCAGAGTGGTCATGCCGCCGGATCCCACCCCCTCGATGGTCATCACCGAGCTCCCGTCGGCTTCGAGGGCGAGGACCAGACAGGAGTTCACCGGCTCGCCGTCGAGGATCATCGTGCAGGCGCCACACTCGCCCTCGGAGCAGCATTCCTTCGACCCGGTCAACTCGAGTCTGCTACGAACCATGTCGAGCAAGGTCGTCGACGGGGTGACGCTGACGGTTCTCGGGGCGCCATTCACCGTCAGGGTGATTGCTCGCTCGTCCTGGCTCACCTCGCTGCCTCCAACTGATCGCGCGCAGACCGAAGCGCTCGTCTCGAGTGCACCCGAAGCATGGCGCGTCGGTAATCGGCGCCGGCGCGCACGTCGGAGATGGGGCTGGTCACCGAAAGGAGCCGATCCCATCCGTCATCGTCGGCAAGCTCATCGAGATTCGACTCGGCCACCAGCGGAGTTGGCCCGACCGCGCCGAACCCAAAACGGGCTCGGCCTGAGGGGTCCAGGGCACAGGCGAGACTCACCGACGCCAGGTCGACGCCATTGCGACGGGTCACCCGGGCAAAGGCGGAACCGATTGTCGAGGTCGGAATCGGGAGCACCACCTCGGTGACGACCTCCCCGGGGTTCAGCACCGTCGACCCCGGGCCGACGAAGAACTCCTCCACCGGCACCTTGCGGGAGCCTTCGGGGCCGGAAATCGTGATCGTCGCGGCGTAGGCGAGGAGAGCAGGTGCGGTGTCCGCCGCCGGCGATGCGTTGCACAGGTTTCCCGCCAGAGTCGCTCGATTACGGATCTGGACGGATCCGACCACCGACGCTGCCGCCCCGAGCGCGGGAAAATGACTGCTGACGTGCTCGTTCCCGGTCAGCCGGCTCATCACCACCCGCCCCCCGATTCGGAGCTGCCCGTCGTCGATTTCGATCTGATTGCCGATCTCGGCCACGGACTTCAGGTCGACGACCAGTGCCGGTCG
>JBOGEV010000234.1:0-6175 GCA_050742015.1 Acidimicrobiia bacterium | reverse complement strand
GTTTGGAGAATCTCGAATCCGAGGTTCCGGTGAGGGATCACCCGCGATCCGCGGCCGCGGAGGCCTACCGCTTCACGGCCACTTCGGTCGCCGCCAAGGCGCGAGACAAGGACATCAGATCGATCCTCGTCGTCTCCTCGATCCTGGGCCAGGGGAAGACCACCACAGTCGTCAACCTGGCCATCGCCGCCGCATTTCACGGGCGCTCCGTGCTAGTCCTCGATGGTGACTTCGGGAATCAGCAGGCCTCGCGTCTGCTTCTCGGTGAGGCGCACATGCGCGATGCCGGCGTCACCGATGTGATCGAGGGCAACGCTTCGATACGAGAAGCTTCCCGGCGTGTCGACCTCGGCAACGACACCTGGCTCTGGGTGATGCCTCGGGGCACACGACCAACCATGGCCGCCTCCACGTTCCAGTCAAAAGAAGCTCGACAGCTCTTCGCCGAGCTGATTGCGTCCTACGACCTGGTCGTGATCGACGGCCCACCGTTGCTTCAGGTCGCGTACGCGTCGATGCTCGCCGAACTCGCCGAAGGTCTGGTCGTCGTGACACAACATGGAGCGAAGCAATCGGAGCTCGCCGACCTGAGAGGCAGGTTGGAGCTGATCGGGACCCCGGTGCTGGGTTATGTGTACAACCGCTCGCCGCTGCGGCGTGAGATGACGATGAGCGAGGGATCGATGATGGACATACTCGGTGACTCCGGGTTCGAACCCGAAGGCGAGGAAGTCCGTCCCACGAGGCTTGGTTGAGGATCCTCCAGGTCCACACCCGATATCGACAACCCGGTGGTGAGGATGCGGTCGTCGAGACCGAAGGAAGGATCCTCGAGGAAGCCGGTCACACGGTTGCCACCCACCTGATGGAGAATCCCGAACGGCTCGGGGCGACCTTGGGCTCCCTGGCCAGAGCCCCGTGGAATACCGAAGGAGCCAGAGAGGTACTGGAGACCGCACGACGGTTCCGGCCGGATGTGGTCCATGTGCACAACACCTGGTTTGCACTCTCCCCCGCGGTCTTTCCCACTCTCAAGAACGCGGGCTTTCCGGTGGTGGCCACCATCCACAACTTTCGGCTCACCTGCGTCAACGCCCTCCTCTACCGGGACGGCGGCCCATGCATGGACTGTGTCGGCCGGTCTCCGTGGCCAGGGGTCCAGCACCGGTGCTACCGACGCTCGGCGATCCAATCGGGGGTCGTGGCGGTGACGATCGCCACCCATCGACGCCGGCGAACCTTCGAGAAAGACGTCGACCGCATGATCGTGCTGACCCGGTTCGCCGTCGACGTGCTGGCCCGGGCCGGCGTGCCCGAGAAGCTGATGGTGGTCAAACCGAATGCAGTCGAGGACCCCGGCGCACGCTCTATGCCTCCTTCGGGTGCCCGGTCGATTCTCTTCGTCGGCCGCATCACGGAGGAAAAAGGGGTCATGGATCTGGTCGACGCCTGGGGGAAGAGTGATCGCCCTGGCCTCGACCTGGTAGTGATCGGCGACGGGCCATTGCTCGAGGACGTCCGAGCCAGGGCCGGCCACGGAGTCGAAGTGTTGGGGGCGCTGCCTCGAACCGAGGTTCGCCGGCGAATGCTCGGGGCACGAGCCCTGGTCTTGCCGAGTCGCTGGTTCGAGGGGATGCCGATGGTTCTCCTGGAGGCGATGGCAGCCGGGCTGCCGGTCGTCGTCCCCGACCATGGAGCCATGGTCGAAATCGCCGGATCGGGTGGCATCCCATTTCGGGCACTCGACATCGGATCACTCGCAGGCGCCCTCGATCAGCTCGCTGACGACGAACTGGCGGACCGACTCGGAGCTTCTTCCCGCGCCTCGTATCTCGACCGATACACCCCCGATGCCAGCGCGAAGGCACTCCTCGAGACCTACGCGCTAGTCACTTCGCGCGTAACGGGAATGTGAAGCCAGTCGGGCTTCAGTAGCGACCCACAGCGATAGCCTCCGGCTCAGAGCCAGGGAGCCCGTGAAATTGGGGGATGTGGGAAGAATGAGTCGTGTTTTGGTCACGGGGGCAGGGGGTTTCATTGGCCATCACCTGGTCACGCGTCTCAAGCAAGAAGGGCATTGGGTTCGTGGCGTCGACCTCAAATATCCCGAGTACTCAGATGTCGACGCCGATGAATTCCTCATCCTCGATCTCCGTCGCGCGGACGACTGCCTCCTTGCGACGAAGGATGTAGACGACGTCTATGCGCTCGCGGCGGACATGGGCGGCATGGGGTTCATCTCCGCCAACCACGCCGTCATCCTGCGCAACAACGCCCTGATCAACCTGCACACCATGGAGTCGGCGCGGGTCAACGGCGTCGGGCGCTACCTCTACACCTCATCGGCGTGCATCTATCCCGAGCATCTGCAAGTCACCGCGGACGTCACCCCGCTCAAGGAGGATGACGCCTATCCGGCGGCGCCCCAGGATGCCTACGGGTGGGAGAAGCTCTTCACCGAGAAGCTCGCCGAGTATTTCGCCTCCGACTTCGGGCTCGATACGAGAATCGTTCGCTTCCACAACATCTTCGGCCCGAACGGGACCTGGGACGGTGGCAGGGAGAAAGCGCCCGCTGCGATCTGCCGCAAGGTGGCCCAAGCAGAAGATGGCGGGACCATCGAGATCTGGGGAGACGGTCTCCAGACCCGGTCCTTCTGCTACATCGACGACTGCGTCGAGGGGATCTACCGGCTGATGAACTCCGGATACCAACAGCCCCTCAACCTCGGGACCGATCGGATGGTCACCATCAACGATTTGGCGGACATCATCATCGGTGCCTCAGGCAAACCGGGGTTGACGCTGAGCCATGTCGACGGCCCGCAGGGTGTGCGAGGCCGGAACTCTGACAACGATCGACTGCGTGAGGTGCTGGGCTGGGAGCCACAGACGAGTCTCGAGGACGGCCTCGACACGACCTACTGGTGGATCGAGAAGCAGGTTCGGGCAGCCGAAGGCTGAGCCGTGTTTCCCCGAGTCGACGTGCTGGGAGTTGGAATCTCGGCGATCAACATGGACATGGCCATCGAAGCCGTGGTCGGCTGGGTGGAGTCCGACGATCGCCAATACGTCTGCGTCACCGGTGTCCATGGTGTGATGGAGTCGCAGCGGGACCAAGAGCTGATAGCCATCCACAACCGGGCCGGTCTGACCACACCGGACGGGATGCCGATGGTGTGGGCGGGCCGGGCAGCAGGTGCCAATTGGATGGAACGTGTCTACGGTCCGGACATGATGCTCGCAGTGCTGGCCGAGGCGCAGGCGAGGGACTGGAGCTCCTTCTTCTACGGGGGAGCACCCGGAGTCCCCGAGGAGCTTGCGGAGCGGTTAGGCCGCCGATTCCCCGGTCTCCAGGTCGCGGGCGCCCACTCACCACCATTCCGACCACTCACCCCCCACGAGGTCGAGGAGACGGCGGCACTCATCAACGAAAGCGGAGCCTCACTGGTCTGGATAGGGATGAGCACGCCTAAGCAAGAGAGGTGGATGGCAGAGTTGAGGCCCCTCCTCCATGCCCCGGTCCTCTTCGGGGTGGGTGCCGCCTTCGACTTCCATGCCGGCCGGATCACGCAGGCGCCTCCCTGGATGCAGAGGTCGGGACTGGAGTGGCTCTATCGGCTGATGAAGGAGCCCAGACGTCTCTGGAAGCGATACCTGACCAACAACCCAACTTTCGTCTTGGCCATCCTCAAGCGGCGGCCCCGTTTGGTTCCCAGCTCGGAAATGGACGCACGGTTCCTGAGACTGCCCAAGGCGTGATCGGCTCCGATCGACCGTGAACGGAGCATCTCACCGGGGGCGGGGAGCCTTCGTGGTGGTCGTCGGACCGGACGGAGTGGGCAAGAGCGGTCTCGCCCGCGCCCTCCTCGAGATGGCGCCGGTCGAGTCGCACTATTTCCATTTCCGACCGGTGCTGGGCAAGCCCCTGCCCACCAGTGTGCCGATCGACGATGCACCGGCGAAAACGCAGGACGAGCCTTCGATGGTGCTCGGATGGCTTCGCCTGGGTCTGGCCTTGATCCGGTTCTGGGAGGGGTATCTCGCCAAGATCCGGCCCGCAGTTCGCCGCGGCGCGCTCGTGGTGGGCGACCGATGGGCGTATGGCTATGTGGTTCAGCCAAGGGCGTTGCGATATGGGGGACCGCGTTGGCTCGCCACTTTCATGCTCAGGCTCTTTCCGTCACCCGACCTCGTGGTGAACCTGACCGCCCCGCCTGTCGAGATCCACCGCAGGAAGCAGGAGCTGACCGTGGCAGAGATCGAAGCCGAACTGCAAGCCTGGGACCGGATCCCGGCCCGGAGATCGATGAAGATCGATGCCCTCGAGACCTCCAGTGAGATGGCAGCCCGCATTCTGACCGTGTTGGATCTGTGACCCACGCCCGGGTTCCTCCCCCACGGGGCAACTTTCTCGTGCCGTTGTCGTCCCGCGATGCCTGTCGGGCGGGAATCTCGATGTGGTCGGCGTGCAGGCTCCGGGCACGAGTCGTCCGATCGATGATCTACCACATGGTCGGCGTGGTGGGGACTTTCCCTCTGAGGCCGTTCGCTTCGGGCGAGTGGGGACCTCCGGTGGCCGACGAGGTGTGGGGAGAGCTGACCGATGTCTGGACGGGCTGGTTCGGCCCGTTCGACGAGCTCGCCCTGTATCGGCCGCGCCAGGCAGAGCGGTCGGGTTTCGCCGGT
Source organism: Acidimicrobiia bacterium (assembly GCA_050742015.1). Taxonomy (GTDB): domain Bacteria; phylum Actinomycetota; class Acidimicrobiia; order Spongiisociales; family ZC4RG35; genus JARDZU01. The sequence goes on along the minus strand of JBOGEV010000234.1, from coordinate 1,487 downwards.
CTGTTGTTCGACGGGCCGACACAGGTCGGTTTTGTCAAGTGGCGGCCCGATTCGGACTTCCAGCCAGAGGCAACCTTGATCGACGGCGTGTCCGGCGCGACATCGTTCGACACGCCTTCTGTGAAGGGTGTCTCTAGCGGCTCAGGTTGGTCAACGATGGGGTTGTCGCCAATCCCACCCGGTCTCCATTCGGCCCGACTCTCCCGATCTCCCATTGATTTGGCCGAGGAGATATCCGAGCTTCTCGAGTCGCTGATTCCCCCCGATCCGGTGCATGGTGACTGGAAACCCATGCACGGAGACATGGGTCCCTGGAACCTGCGGCATCTCGGCGGCACCGGACCCATCCTGTTCGATTGGGAACTGAGCCGACGTGCCCCGCCGGGCGCGGACCTCGTTTTCCATCGAGCTGCATCTCGGGCCATGCGTCTCCCAGGCTCCTGGGACGTGGCCGGTTTCGAGGAAGCCGTACGGTTCTGGATCACGGAGATCCCCGAGCGATTCGCCCACTCGCCGGGCGATCAGAGGCTGGCGTCCGAGATGCTCGATGAGCTCCGAAGACTGGGCTGATCGAGCCTGCGTCGTCCGACACCTTCGAGCTCGGTGTCCATGGAGCTCTGATCTGCGACGGCCGCGAGGAGGACGAAGAGCACGAACTCGACATTGAGCCAGCCCCCGAAGCCCGGACTCACGGCCGTGCGGACGATGAGAGGAACGATGAGAACGGCCATCGCCGTCTCGGTCTTCGCCGCCATCTGTCGAAAGCTCCAGAGCAGGATCCGACCGAGGGCGAACAGGAAGGGGATCAAGCCGATTATCCCGACTCCCACCAACACCTCGAGGTAGCCGGAGTGCACGCTCGACACCACGCCACTATCGATGGACTCGAGGGCCACGAACCGACCACCCGTCGAGTATCCCCACCCCGTCCACGGATGGCGCTCCCACGCCGTGACCGCCGCCTCCCACCAGGGAAGCCGTCCAGTAAGGGTGATCCAGTTGCTCGGCCGATCCCGGCTCAGCATCCCGATTATCTCTTCGCGGTAGGTGAGGAAGGTGAGGATCAGCGCCGGTGCCACGAAGAAGGCCAGCAGGCGCCTCCGCTCCACCCACAGGACAAGGCCGATTCCGACCAGGGCCATCGCCACACCCTGCCTCCCCGACGACAGGATCAGTGCTGCGATCGAAATCACAAACGCCCCCGCCCAGAATCTTCGACCATACGACTCCCTGAGGAAGCTGGCCAAGGCGAAGGTCGCCACCACTGCGCCGGCCGAAGACACCGCATTGCTGTGCATGAAGGGAGGGGCGAGAGTTCGTAAGGACACGAAACCGGGTCGGGACTCGAACGGGCCGAAGAGGTCCGGCATGAGGAAGAACCCGATCACTCCGAGTGACAACAAGGCGAGTTGGGAGACGATGACCAGCGTCAATGTGTCTTTCAGCCGCCGACGGGCATCGGGCCCGTAAGCGATGGCGAGCACTGC
>JBOGEV010000233.1:0-15979 GCA_050742015.1 Acidimicrobiia bacterium | reverse complement strand
CCATACCGCCGCCGCCCATCCCCATGCCACCCATCATGATCCGGTCGACGAACCGGCGTCGAGGCTCGGGAGCCGTCTGCGCCTCCTCGTCGGACCAATAGGTCACCAGCATGTCCTGGGTCTGTGGGGTGAGATAGCTGAACCCATTGCAGGAGAACCCGCCGTAAGACATGGCCGCCGCACCCAACTGGCCGGTGGGTGACCCCATCTGACCGCGTGAGCCGAGTGCGTCGGCCTCGTCGAAGAAGACGATGACCCCGCCGTGACGGAGGCTGAGCTTGCGCAACTTCCGATACAGGCCCTTCACCTTGAGCAGGCCGATGCCCATGAACATGTTGACGAAGGCTCCGGGCTCGACGAACACATACGGTCGGCCGGTCTCACCGGCCACCGCCTGGGCGAGCAGGGTCTTGCCGGTACCGGGAGGACCCCAGAGGAGGATTCCTCCCGGTATGTAGCCGCCCTTCGCCTCGATCTCGTCCGGTTTTTCGAGGAAGGCGATGTTCTCTCTGATCAGGTCGAGGACGTGGTCCTGACCCCAGACATCGTCGAACCGGGTGGTGACTTCCTCCGGGAGGATGACGTCGGTGCCACCCCGAGAGAGGAGCCAGAAGATCCCGATGAATTGGATGGCGACGAACAAGAAGCCGAACATCAACTGGAAGATGAAGGGAAGGGCGTCCACGAGGATCCGGGGCGCCTCGATCAATGCTTCCAGGGGCCCGTTGACCTCGTCGACGAAATAGTCGACAAGCAGGGCGAAGACGAAGATGTAAATCAGCCTGCGGATGAACCTGGCCACCCGGAACCGGGTCCAGGGCTTGATGTGGGCATGGGTCCAGCGTTCCATCCCCCCGAAGAAGCTGTCCTGCCAGAACGAGTTGTAGGCGGCGGACCGCTCCGAGAACCAGTAGTGGACCTGCCGGGTGAGTTCGAGCAGGAACAACGCGCCGAGGGCGATGCCGGCTGTAGTCGTGAAGAACTCGGCGGCGACCTGCCAGAAGCTGAGGAATCCGATGGCATCGCTGCTGGCGATGATGGCGGCGATTATCACCCCGAGGAGGACGAGGATCTTGATCCGGTCCCACATATCGGCGCGGCGCCGGGTGGCGCGGATGTCCCGTTGCCGGGTGTTCAGGCCCTCTTGTTTACGAGCCATGAGTCCACTACTCCCTCGATGGTTTCCTGATTGGCGATGAAGCACTCCCGATTGCAGCCGGCGATCATGGAGTAGATGCGGGTGTCGTCCTCATTGGACACCGAGATCATGTAGGCCACTCCCTGGCCGGTAGCCGCCTCGTCCTGGAACGCGACCAGGACCCGAACTCCATCGAATCCCTCGCCGAAGCTGAAGTCTTCCTTGGAGATTTCCTCGCTGTTGGAGAGGCCGTAATAGGGAAGAACCGATTGGGTCAGCATGGCCCGGGACAGGAGATCTTTCTCCACCTCCCCGACTTGTCGCACCGACATCGACCCGATCGGATAATCAGCCTCGGGGAGGTTGGCGGCCAGATTGGAGACGTCGCGCACCGGTCCCCCGTCGAATCCGACGCTCGTGATCGCCGGGAAGCTGAACCCCTGGACCTGTTCGTCGAAGGGAAGGTCCTCGAGCGATGAGAGCTCGGTCAGTTCGTAGATGTTCCACGACTCCGGAATGTCGAACCTGCTCAGACGCTCCTCGTCGGTGAAGGTGACCACGCCAGCATCCGCGTTGGAGCAGGCGGCGACCAGAAACACGAGGCCCGCCGCGGTCATCCACGACTTGGATGGAGCGACCCGTTTGATCGGCCCAGACTAGGACCGATCCTGAATTTGTTCACCGGTTCCAGGGCATTCTGTGCTCAGTGTCATTGAAAGGGCATTCAGTCGAACTGTTGCACCGTCTCCACCCTCGATCTATCTTCGGTCGGCACTCGAGAGCCACCGAAACATGAACCCCCTCACCCGCCACATCGTCCTCCGCGCCGAGGAGGCGCGTTACGACGTCCCGAAGGTGATGGCGAACCGGAGCTCGGGATTCACCCGGTGGTCGATGGTTGACGACACGACGCCGGGTGCGGTTCACACCGGATTCGGAGTCAGCCGCCTCGATGCCGGCGGGCGGGTCGATCCCCATGTCCACTCCTTCGAGGAGAGCTTCTACATGCTGGAGGGCTCGGTGGTGGTGGAGACACCGGAGGCGACGGTCGAATTGGTTCCCGGCGACTACGGGATGATCCCGATCGGAGCGCCCCACGCATGGCGCAATGATTCGGGTGACGAGGCGAGCTGGGCAGACCTGCTCACCCCTCAGCCCAGGCCATGGTTCGACGACGACACGTTCTTCGTGCCCGGCCCGCCCGAACAGAAGCCGATACCGGTGGACGCCCGTGATCCAAGGACTCGATCCTTCGGGCAAATCGCCCCGGAGCACATGGATCCTGGAAAGCAGTCCCAGGACCTGCTGGCGGTGTCGGGCAGCATGCGCACCGCCCTGCTCGTCTACACCGGGATCACGGTGAAGATGATGTCGGATACCGACCTCGGCGCTCAGCTCTCCACGATGTTCATGGTCCAGTACGACCCGCGCGGCGGTCCTGGCCCGCACGACCACCCGCTCGAGGAGACCTACTACATCCTCGACGGCGAGGTCGACGCCTGGTTCGACGGGGTCGAGTACCGGCTCAAAGCCGGTGATGTCGCCTTCGCCGGAGTGGGCGCGGTCCATGCGTTCAACAACCCGACCAACACTACGGTGCGCTGGTTGGAGACCCAGTCACCGGCACCACCGGCCCGTCACTCCTATCGATTCGCCCGGGACTGGAACTATCTCGCCGAGAGACTGGACGAGGACAGCTAGCCCACTGTCTCCAGAGAGACGAGGTCGTAGGCGACGGTCTGGCCGGGCTGTTCGGCCCGACAGGTCATGAACACCGGCTCCGGGAGCACTCGGGCGGCGAGACGTACCCGATGTGTCACCTTCTCGTTGTCGCGGAACACGACTTCGGCGTGGTCGTGATCGGGGCGGCGGTACCCGATCAGGTCCAAGTCATCGAAACCGGTCAGGGAGCGCGAGGTGCGGAGGAAGTGCTCGGCGGCCTGGACCAGACGAGGTTGGATGCTCCGCCCCCGATGATGGGCCATGGCCAGTTCCTGGGTCTCGTACTCCGAGACGAGAGCCCCGACGTCATCGGGAGCCACACGGCCGAAATAGTCGCCGCGAGGGAGCACTACCAGGTTCCCGGCGAAACGATCGCCCCCGAGGTGGGACACCTCCCAGGTCTGGTCGGGTCGGAGCTCGGCAAGCTCCCTGTAAAGGGGTCTGCCTTTGTCGGCGCAGCAGATGTCGTGCCGTCCGTGGGTGCAAACCAAGTAGACCGGCCCGTCCACAACGGAGCCGAAGTCAGGAAGTTGCCCCCTGGCCAGCCCCGCAAGGTCGAGCTCGACCAGGGTGGCCGGGTCTGACACGGAACCGACGACGATCTGTGGCGGCAGTCCATCGCCTCCGGAGTGGACGAGGAAGACCGTCCGAGCGGTCCCCTCGGTCTCCCTCCGCCGAATAGCCAGGATCCGGATCCGGAGTCGGGTCGCTTCCCGCATGAGCGGCCGGGCGCTGTCGGTCGGGAAGCCGCTGTCGACCAACGCATCCGGTCCCCAAGCACCCGGCTGTTCGATCAAGAGCCAGGTCGTGACCAGGGACGCCGTGGCGAACAGCGGTTCGTCTCGGCCCAGAGCCTCCTCCGAGCACCGGGGCCGGCCCGGGATCACTCGACGACCTCGAGCAGCCCTTCCACTATGAGACGGCGCACCAAGACGAGCCGGCCGGGCCCGTCGAGATGCGGGGCCAGCTCCGCCACCTGCAGACGCCCCCGCTCCACGATCAGGCTCATCGCCGACTCCAACCAAGCAGGCATTCTCAGCTCGCGATCACCGAGCAGGACCGACAACTCACCCCGTTCCAGGCCGAGCACGCACATCGTGGTGTCACGGATTCGGACGGTCGAGCTGTCCGAGAGGTCGTCGAGTGACAGGAGCTGACTGATCTGGCCGTCGAGCAGCGGCTGTCTCGTGGTGAGGAAGGTCCGTCGGATCCGCTCCGCCACCTGCGCCGCGTCGGCCTTGGCCACGAGGCTCCCCGCCTCGACCAGACGCTCCTGGACGAGCTGCTGAAACCCGCCCTTGTCCCGGGCGAATCGGAGAGGGAGCGGCTCTTGCATCGAAGGCTCGCGTTCCGCTGTCTTCGCCGCATCGCGCAGGGCCGCGGCCCAAGTGATGCTCAGAATCCCGATCGTCAGGTGGACCGACGCCTGCTGCTGAGTGCTGGCCGCATGGGGGAAACCCTCGGGGATGTACAGGGCATCCCCGGGGCTGACTGCGGCATCGATCAGGGGTGGGCGGCTTGGCGGCAAGTCGTGTCTTTCGAAGATGCGCCACGATTTGGTCCCGTACGACTGCAGCACGAACACGTCGTGCTCGTCCTCGTGGGCGTTCAGTCCCTGGGATCCGGGTGGCGTCACATAGGCATTGGCCTGCACGGGGTGCCCGAGTGACATCTCCAGGTGCCGGCAGAAGCGGGCGAGCGGGTACCAGTACCTGTGCATGCCCTGGAAGACGATCGTCGCCCCGGCATCGAACTCGCGGAACACCGCTCTGGCGTCCATGACCCCGGTCGCCGCCTGGGCTCCGGTGCGGGTGGTCTTGGTATATCGGGTCGAGGGCAGGGTCTCCCCTGCTTTGACCAGCCTGAAGGCGGGGAGGCGCAGACCCATCGACGACACGATGTGATCGACGTCGTCGAGGGCGAGCAGGTCCTGGAATCCCCGATCGTCCTCGGCCATGCGGAGAACCGGGTGACGGCCCCAGAGCTCATCGGCGAAGACATCAACAGCCCCTACACAACGCGCCAGTGCTTCGAGGGCAGGGTGGTCAGCTGGGGTCGGCTCAGACCCCAGTGTCAAGCATCCTGAGAGTCGGTGTCGGTGGTGTCGACCCCATCGGTATCCGTGGTATCCACACCGTCCGTGTCCGTGGTATCCACTCCATCCGTGTCCGTGGTATCCACTCCATCCGTGTCCGTGGTGTCCACCCCATCGGTATCCGTGGTATCCACACCGTCCGTGTCGGGGTCGGTGCTGTCGGTGTCCCTGTTGGTCGCCGCCGGCGTGTCGGCACCCACGGTCTGGATGTCCTCGTCAGTCAGCGTGCCGGGGTTTCGCTCATCTTCGGTCATGAATGCTCCTCTTCTTCGAGCCAGGGCCTGCCTACGAATCTACCCACAATTCAGGGAGCCGAATCAGCCCTATGACAAACCCTCGATCGCGTCGTTGTCGTTGGTGGCCATGACCAATTTCCGATCGCACGAGATGTAGACCAGCTCGATGTTGGTGTCGGTGTCGGCGACCCGACGCGCCATCGCGCCCAACTCCCCGGGTCGATCCTCGAAGCTCATCATCACCACGTCGGTGTCGGCCTCGACTTCGATTCCCGCCTCCGAGAGTGCCGCCCGGGCTGCGTCGACATCCTCGACCAGGATGTGGAGCTCTCCCCGTCCGCCGGCGCCGGCGGCGCCACATATCCCATCGATGTTGACTCCGGCCCGGCCCAGCGCCTCGCCCATCTCGGCCAGGGCTCCTGGACGGTCATCCAGCATCAAAGTCAGATCGCGAGCCATGACTCCTCCTTTCTGACCGGGCCAAACCTACGCGCTCACAGACCGGGGCGGGTCAGGTGGCTCTGGTATATCGTTTTGGCCATGGCCACCTGGGACGACGTACGGCACATCGCATTGGACCTTCCCGAGATGACGGAGCGGACCACAGAGGGCGTGATGCAGTGGCGGGTCAAGGAGAAGATGGTGGCCTGGGAGCGGCCGTTGCGACGAGCGGACTTCGCGGCTCTGGGACACGACGCCCCCGACGGTGCGATCCTGGCGATATGGGTCCCCGACCTCGGAGTCAAGGAGGCTCTCCTCGCCGACGACCCCGGTGTCTACTTCACAACCCCCCACTTCGACGGCTATCGGGCGATCCTCATCCGTCTCGAGGAGATACCCGTCCCCGAGCTCGAAGAGTTGATCGTCGAAGCGTGGCTCGATCGGGCGCCGAGGCGGCTGGTCAACGAGTACCTCAAGGCGACCGAGTAAGCCCTGAAGGCCCGGATCATCGCTTCTGTGCGGGCTTGCGCGGCTGGACGCGCGGAAAATCCGCACAGAACGGATCCAACCCAGAACAGGCTGTGACAGATTTGCCCTCCCGCCCGGGGGCTACCCGTTCTTCCGCCCGATCAGCCAGGCAATCCCGTCCGCCTCCCCTTCGGCCAAGACTTCCAGCGCGGCGAACGCCTCGCTCAATTCCCCCGGCCGGGCTCGGAATCGGCCGGGCTCGGCACCGACCTCACTGAGCGTGGCCACGGCCAACAATCCCTCCGGTGCCAGTCGGTCCATCAATGCCAAATCGAGGACCGGGTCACGGAACTTGTGACAGAGGACCAGGTCCACCCGTGGACCATCGGGAAGGCCGTCGTCGAGATCGTGCACCAGGAATCGGCAACGATCTGCCACACCGCTGAGCCGGGCCAACTCGCTGGCGAAGCCGATGGCGACAGATGAAGCGTCGACTCCGAGGACATCCATGCCACGCTTCGCCAGCCATACCGAAGCGCGACCACGCCCACAAGCGATGTCGAGCGCCGATCCCTCGCTGGGGAACAGGTGGGCGAACGGGGCGAACGCCGGTGGCGGGCCGGTCTCGGCGAGCGGAGCCATCCCCAACTCGGCAAACCGCTCGTCCCAATGCCTGCCGTCTTCCTCGCTCACGGCTCATGACGATACGGTCCGGCCGATCGACGGCCTAGGTTTGGCCGGGTCACGAGAGGACGGCGATGGGCTCATCTGATCCTGTGTCTCGAATCGGCCCGGAAGAGCGTCGAGAAGGGGACATGACTCCCGGCATGACCAGAGAAGAGGCGACTTCGGTCGAGGGGCTCTGGGCGGGATTGGTGCGGACAGATCCGCAGATGGTGTCCGGATGGCACCACCACGGCGACTACGAGACGTCGATCTACGTTGTGGCCGGCACTCTGCGAATGGAATCCGGTCCCGGAGGCAGTGCAATCGTCGAGGCCGGCCCCGGGGACTTTCTCCATGTTCCCAAGGGTGCGATCCACCGAGAGGGAAATCCAGGCCCAACCGAGAGCCAGATCGTGGTGGTTCGAGCCGGATTCGGCCCGGCGGTGGTCAACGTCGATGCGCCTGCGCCGGTTGGCGAGTAGCGGCAACACCGGCCGGACGTCTCAATGCTGGCGATATGGGGCCAGCCATTCCTCGACTTCGACCAGTGGCATGGGGCGAAGCCCGTATATCCGGCGTTGTGCCTCTGGTCGTACCGTCACCAGGCCGGCCGATCTGAGCACCCTGAGATGCTTGGACACACCTGGCTGTGTGATCCGGAGCGCCTCGACCAGGTCCCCAACCGGGCGCTCTTCTTCGCGGAGGAGGTCCAGGATGCGGCGACGGTTGGGATCGGCGATTGCTTGGAAAGGGCTCATGCCCGCCATTATGCCCGTCTCGTTATATAACCGTGCCGGTATGCATCCGACATACCCACCCAGACGATCGACCGACCCCCGCAACCGGTTCCATCTCTCCTCCCCCAGAGCGCAAGAGCACCAATGGCCGAGGAACCGATGTTCAGGGCAAAAAGTCCTTCGCCCGCGGGGAGAGGAAGCCAGGTCTGAGATCGGCCCCGGGCTGGAACTGGCTGAAGAGGTCGAGGAGATCCTCGGTGGCGCGTTTCACGTCGTCTCCTGCGTCTTCGTGTTGACCCTCGACCGTTATGAGGGCCTCGACCGTGGTCGACCGGGCCGCGCTCTGATCGCTCTGGCGCCAGCACCAACGCCTGGCGCTGACCACGTCGGCTTCATCGGCGAAGATCACCTCGCCCGGCTCGGGATTGGTCAACCCGTCGGCCCCGAGATCGGTGAAGGGCTCATGACCGGCGGCGAAGCGCACAGTCGTGACGCCGGTGGCGGCTCGCTGATCGAACACAGCCACCGGGAGTCGGTGCCGGACACTGACCAGATTGGCCAGGTCGACGAGGGGATTGATCGAGGGGATGTCGCCCTGTTTGGTCAGACGTCGGAGCAATGCCTCGGCCGCGCTGCGGTATTGGGTTGGCTTGACCCCGAACCCGGTGAAGGTGGCCCGCCACGCCGAGAGACTCGGAATCTCCGACAGCGGCCGGTCCCCGATCTCCTGTCGGACCTTCTCCTGCTCGGCCCGATACAGGTCGGCGAGTATCGCCGGCCGGGTCGTGTTGTCCAGCCCGGTGGCGTGGATGATCCCGCCCCGGACAGACGGGAATGCATCCAGGATCTCTTTCGAGTAGCGGAATCCGGCCACGTCGAAGAGTGTGCCACCTTTCGAGCGTGCCGCGGCTCACTGCTTGACGTTGTAAGTGGTGTGGGTGGCGTAGGGGGAGCTGTGCACGCTATCGATCTCGAGATCGATGTCATGGTCGAAGCCATCGAAGAGTCTCTTGCCTCTGCCCAGCACGAGCGGAGCGGTCGAGATGGCGAGGACATCGACGTGGCCGGCGGCCAGCGCCTGGCGGATCAAATCGCCTCCACCGCTGATTGCGATGTCCTTGCCGTCAGCCGCCGTGGCCGCCTCCTCCAACGCGGCGTCCAGGCCATCGATGAATCTGAAGCCGCTCTCGGGATCGGGTGCGTCCTCGAACCGGTGGGTCACCACCCAGAGCGGTCCGTCAAACGGGTTGGTGCCTCCCCACGCCTCGGCCGCGTCGTACATGCCGCGTCCACAGATACCGGCTCCAAGGCCAGATGTCAGATCGTCGAAGAATTCGCGGTCGGCGTCCGACATGCCGACGCCCGGCTCGTGCTCGGTCTCGTAGGTCCACGGCCCGCCCATCACCCAGTAGTGGAGTCTCTCGCCCCCCACGCCGAGCCCGTGCCCGGGCCCGTCATCGGGACCGGCGTAGAACCCGTCCACCGAAGTGGTGATGGTGGCGATGACTTTGCCCATGATCTGCTCCTTGCTTGTCGTGCTGATCGATACCCGGCGGGCCCGAGAAATACTCCGACGGCCTGCAAGCGTAAGGATCCGTTACCTGAAGTCCCTGGACTGCACCGTCTGCACCCCGATCGGCTCGAAGTCCCGAGCCACGATGTTGGTCACCCCGTCGTGGTACTCGAGCCGACCATGGATGAGCAGCGCCGGGCTTCTCCGCACCACCTGACGGTGCTTGGCCCATACGTCGGGGAGCACGATGATGTTCAAAAGCCCGGTCTCGTCCTCCAGGTTGAGGAAGTAGACACCTTTGGCGGTACCGGGCCGCTGCCGATGAGTGATGACACCCGCCACTTTTATCCGGGATCCGTTGCGTTGCATGTCGAGGGCCTGGGCGGCGGTGAGGCACCCATCCAACTGGTCGCGGATGAAGCTCATCGGATGCCGATTGGAGACCCCGGTCGACCAGAGATCTGCTCGATGCTCCTCCTCCTGCCTCATCATCGGCAACTGTGGCGAATCCACCCCGGGCGACAACGCCAGCCGCTCGGGGTCGATCTCTGCCAGGGCGCCCGCGGCCCACATCCCCTCCCGACGACCGAGCCCGATCGACTCGAGGGCACCGGAGGCGGCCAGACCCTCCAGCGCCTCCACCCCGAGCCCGGTGCGGGATGCCAGATCCTCCGGTGAGGTGAACTCACCACTCAGGATCCGAGCCGCCTCGATTCGAGTCACCTCCTTCTCCCCCAGGTTGCGCACGTAGCGCAGCCCCATCCGCACCCCGACCGGGGGGCGGATCGGGTCGTCGACGGTTCCCCTCCCTCGCCGCCAGCTCTCCCCGAGATAGGTCACCACGTCGTCGGGATCGGCTTCGATCGGCTCGATTGTGCAGTCGTGCCAGGAGATGTTGACGTCGGGACCCATCACCACCACCCCGTGCCGTCCCGAGTCCTGGACCAGCGTGTTGGGGTTGTAGAAGCCCATCGGTTGGGCATTGAGCAGCCCGGCCAGATATTCGGCCGGGTAGTGGAGACGGAGCCAGGCCGACATGTAGACGATGTAGGCGAAGCTCACCGAGTGGCTCTCGGGAAAGCCGAAGCTGGCGAACCCCTGCAGCTTCTCCCAGATCTCGTCGGCGGCCGCCCCCACGATCCCGTTGCCGGCCATCCCGACGTAGACCTCCTCGCGGAGTCTCCCCATCGCCTGCTCCGAGCGCTTGTGGGTCATCGCCTGACGGAGCCGGTCGGCCTGTCCCCCGTCGAACCCGGCACAGATCCGGGCCAGCTCCATCAACTGCTCTTGGAAGATGGGAACCCCGAGGGTCTTCTCCAGGATCTCCTCGGTAGATGGGTGGGGATACACCACCGGCTCCTCACCGTTGCGACGTCGCAGATAGGGATGGACCGACTGCCCCTGGATCGGGCCGGGACGGATCAGGGCCACCTCCACGGCCAGGTCGTAGAAGGTCTTCGGCTTCATCTTCGGCAGAGTCGCCATCTGTGCCCGGGACTCGATCTGAAAGAGACCGACGGTGTCGGCGCGGGTCATCGACTCGTATAGGGCAGGCTCCTGAGGGATCCGCGCCAGGTCGATGCCCACCCCATGGGTGTCCTCGATGAGGTCGGTGGCGAGGTGAAGGGCGTTGAGCATCCCGAGACCGAGCAGATCGAATTTGACGATGCCCACCGCCGCCGAGTCGTCTTTGTCCCATTGGATGACGGTCCTCCCCTCCATCCTCCCCCATTCCAGAGGCACCACCTGCCAGAGAGGGCGGTCGGCGATGACCATGCCACCGGAGTGGATGCCCAGGTGCCGGGGGAAGCCATCGAGACGCCAGCAGATGTTGTAGATCATCTCGGCGGTCATCCCCTCGGGGAGTGCGGTGTCCATTTCCCTCAACTGCGCCGGGTCGCGGGTGTCGACGTACTTCGACAGACCGTCCACCTGTGCTTGGGTGAACCCAAAGGTCTTGGCCACGTCCCGGAGCACGGAGCGGGCCCGATAGGTGATCACATTGGCCACCATCGCCGCCCGCTCCCGCCCGTAACGGCGATAGCAGTACTGGATGACCTCTTCACGACGGTCGGCCTCGAAGTCCACGTCGATGTCGGGGGGTCTGCCTCTCTCCTCGGAGAGAAACCGCTCGAAGGGAAGATGAAGCCTGATCGGGTCGACCCGGGTCAGCCCGATGCAACGACATACCGCCGAGTCGGCGCCCGATCCCCTGATCTGGCAGTAGATGTCTTGTTCTCTCGCAAAGTCGACCAGGTCTTTGACTACCAGGAAGTACCCGGGGAACCCGAGTCTCTCGATGATGTCCAGCTCATGGGACAGACGACGACGCGCCGTCGACTCGATGCCGTCCTCCGAGCCCGGATAGACCTCCCTCGCCCCTTCCCAGGTGAGATGTCGCAGGTAGTCCATCTCGTCACGGAAGTGTCCCGGCATGGGGAAGTCGGGAAGCCGGGGGGAGACCAGACCGAGGTCGAAAGCGAGACGACGTCCCAGTTCGGCGCTGCGGGCAACTGCCCCCGGATAACGGGCAAAACGCCACTCCATCTCCTTGGGGTGCTTCAAGTAGCGCTCGTCGGAGGCGGGTCTGAACCCGTCGGCCTCGACCAGTGTCCGACGTCCACCGATGGCTGCCAGCACCTCCGACAGATATGCATCGGCCCGGTCGTGATAGTGGACCTGGTTGGTGGCGACCGGAGACATGCCCAGCTTTTGGATGACCTCCCACATCAAGTCGTTTCGAGCATCGTCCTCGGGCATGCCGTGATGCCACATCTCGATGTGGAGACGCGGGCCGAATATCTCACGCAGACGGGAGGCCTCCCCAATGGTCGCCCCGAGGTCATGTGCCGCGGCGGCCTTGGGCACCGCACCCGAGTGACATCCCGTCAGGGCGTGCACATCGTGGTTGATGGCCGCCACCGCCAGATCGTCCCAGGTGTAGACGGGATGGTCCTTCTCCCCGCGCAACTGGGCTTTGGTGACCAGATGGGACAGGGTCCGATAACCATCCGGTGACCCGGCGAGCAATACCAGGTGGTCGGACTCGGGCAGGGCAGTCGGTTTCACCCCATGAGCGCGCACCGAGCGGCCCCGTCTCAGCCGACCCAGGCTTGCCTTTACCCGGGCGTAGCGTCTCCGGTCCCATTCCTCGGCTGTGGAAACCGGGTCGACGGCTCCCCCCGAGTCGACCTCCAAGGCGATCTCGACCCCGTAGATCACCGGAAGCCCGGTTGCCCGGGCCGCCTGCCACAGACGGGAGGTCCCATAGAACCCGTCGTGGTCGGTTATCGCCAGGGCGTCATAGCCGAGCTCGATCGCCCGCAGGACCAGGTCCTCGGGGTGGGATGCACCGTCGAGGAAGGAGAAGTTGGTGTGACAGTGGAGCTCGGCGTATCTGGACACCGGACCACTATATCGAACATATGTTCGATATGTCTCAGCCCCCACCCAGGGAGAAGTGCATCCAGTCCTTGAGCGTGTTCCAGTTGCCACCCCAATCCCAACCGATCTCGGCGAAGACCCGGGTCGCCACATCACCTTCGACGATCATCCCCGGTCTCACCTCCTCCCTGTCCAGATAGGAGCCGGCGAGCTCGGGCAGCACGAGACCGTCTTTCAGGTACGGGTTGTGAAACGGGTTGACATCGATGGCAAGCCCGTAGGCATGGTACGACCAGGAGGTGGATCCCACCGCGGGACGGCAGACGAACGAGGTGGTGTCGTTCCAGTCACCGGTGGGGTGGGCATCTATCTCCTCGGCGGTGATGACCCTCATCTGCTCGATGGGGAACCGGGCCTCGAACAACTCTCGAAAGACCTCGACCACATCCTCGGCCACCGTGACGTCGACGATCATCTCCCCGGTGTGCAGCTCGCCATCGAAACCGAGATGGCTCATGGTCAGATAGGCCAGATCGTCCACCGTCACCGGGCACTCCCCGGTCCAGCTCGAGCGTGCCAGGACATCGGACGGGATCGGGCCGATCGAGGACTCGAATCCCGGCCCCTCGGGCGGGGTCAGGTGATCGATGGTCTCCAGCCGGCGATCAACCAGCTCGGGTGGGGTCGGTTGCGCCTCGCCGTGCCCGTCGGGGCGGAGCGGGAGGGGTCTGGTCCCCAGCCAGTCCGGCCGGGCATGGGGGTCGGCTGTCGTCGTGGTGGCGGCGAGAGTGGTTGTCGTGGCCAGGGCGGTGGTCACCACTGCCGGGGACGAGGTGGTGGTGCTGATCGGCTCCGATGTCGAAGTGGTCACCTCCGCCGTCGGGCCGGTGCAAGCTGCGAGCAAGACGAGGAGAGCCGACCAGCGTGGCATGGGGCGACGATAAGACCGGGGCGCCACTAGTCGATTCTGGCCGCTCTCGCCTCACACTCTCGAGTGACCACACTCAGGGGAGGCCATCTCGTCGGCGACGCAGCTACGGTCTCACCGAAGAGAGCCATGTCATCGATCACCAAGACCATCAGATTGTCGGGCAAGGCCGGAGGCTCCATCGAGGACGCCGTCCGGACCGTGCTCGCCCGGGCGACGAGCACCATCTCGGACATCCATCACTTCGAGATCGTCGAGGTGGGTGGTGAAGTCGACTCTTCGGGTGCTCCCACACTGTTCACGGTGACCCTCGACATCACTTTTGGCATCAAAGACCCCGTCGAGCACGGTTAGCCAATCGAGGTGCTGCAGCAAAGGGGCGCAGCGCGCCCCTTTGATGCAGTGTTGAAGGGGAGCCGCCCCGATGGGGCGGCCCGTCTGGTTCAGCGAGATCTCTCGCGGGCCACGTTCACCTTGATCTGTCGGCCCTCGAAATCGGAGCCGTCGAGGGCATCGATCGCCTTCTGAGCGTCCTCGGCGGAGTCCATCTCCACGAATCCGAATCCGCGGGACCGACCCGTGTCGCGATCGGTGATCACCTGGGCACGGGTTACCGCACCGTATGCGGTGAAGAGCTCCTCCAAGTCTGGCGAGCTGGCTGTGAAGGGAAGATTCCCCACGAACAGATTGGTTGACATTCATGCTCCTTCGTGAGCGGTCCCGCCAGATTCTTCGCACCAAGCGTTCCGCAACCAGCGGCCCGGAGGCCACCGGTCGCCTCATGCAGCGTCCGACGGGTAGGAGCAGCAAGCCAGGCGTGGGACCCGTTTCTCGGGTCCCGCCAGAAATAATAACCAATCGATGAGGTACAGACTGCTGAAATCGAAGAGGACCGCATCGGCCTCGGCCCTCGGGTTAGTGTGACCGGGCGCAACGCCTGTCCGTAGGAGGATGAAATGAGCGAAGTACTCAGCACCCTGGTATGGGGTCTGGTGGCTGGCATCGTGATCGGGCCATTGGCTCGGCTGGTGCTTCCCGGCAAGCAGAACATCTCATTGGTGATGACGATCGTCCTCGGTGCCGTCGGAGCCATCGTCGGTGGGTTCGTCTACGACGCCTTGGGTGGCCAGGAAACCTCGGGAATCGACTGGATAAAACTGCTGATCCAGGTCGCCGTGGCCGCAGCCGTCGTGCTCATCTACGGTGGCATGAGGAAGTCGACTGCCTGATCGACCCAGAGGCTCGAAGTTGTTGGCGGCCCCCCCGGGGGCCGTCAGCCACGTTCGGCAGCCAATCTCGATGAGCGGGACCACCCATAGGGCGCTACGTCTCGCGCTGGCCTCACTCCTCACCGTGGCCCTGGTTGCCCGGCTCGCCATCGGGATGAGTCGCAACGACCTGACCGTTGCGCAATTCTTCAGTCTCTTCACGGTCCTCAGCAACCTCGTTGCGATAGCCGTCCTGGTGATGCTGGCCTGGCGGCCCGACCGGGGGCGGGGAGCCGGCTTCATCATTTTCCGGGGGGCGGTGACGGTCTACATGGCTGTCACCGGTGGCAGCTATGCGCTCATCCTCGTCCCAGATGTGATCCCCGCTGGTCTCAGCGAGCCCTGGGTGGACTGGTGTCTCCTCCTCGTTGGGCCGATCGCAGTGGCGATCGATTGGGCACTGCAGCCTCCCTCTCTTCCTCTCCCTGCTCAGGCCGTGGCAATCTGGCTGGTGTTCCCGGCGGTCTATCTCGTCTACACTCTGACCAGGGGCGAAGTGCTGGGCTGGTACCCGTATCCATTCCTCGATCCGGGCCGCTCCGGCTATGGAGCTATTGGCGTCTGGTCGGCCGTCGTCCTGACCGTCGTCCTCGGTCTTGGCTACGTCGCCCGATGGTGGGCCAACCGAGCCGGACCGGCCGTCGCAACCGCGAGATGAGTGTCCCGGCGCCCCAGACCTTGGGGAACGGGATCCACTTGATACCCCTCCCCCTCCCCTTCAAATCCCCGGCATGGGTCAACACCTATGCAATCGAGTCCGACGAGGGGTTGGCTCTGATCGACTGTGGGACCGACTGGGAGCCTGGAAGGCAGGCACTGAGCGAGGGATTCGAGATCCTCGGGCTCGAGGAGTCGGCCATCCACACTCTCCTGGTCTCCCATCTCCACCCCGATCATGTCGGCATGTCCGCTCGATTGGTGCGCGACCTGGGTTGCCGATTCGTCATGCACGAGAGGGCGGCGCGGGATGTCCGCTTCTACAACGACACCCCCGGGTATGTCGAGCGGCTCCGCACGATTGCGAGCACCCACGGGGTGCCCCGCGGGGTGATCACCGCCGCGGTCAACATCGAGCGACCCGACTACATGCCGATGATCGAGCCACCCGATCACGTGGTGGCCGACGGGGACGAGATAGCACTGGCCGGCGGCAGATCGCTGCTCGTGGTCCATACCCCGGGCCACGACCCGGCGCACATCTGTCTCCGGGACAGTCGCACCGGCATCTTCTTCTCGGGTGATCACGTGCTCCCCCGGATCTCACCGGTGATCATGTACGACCTCGACATCGGTGACCCCCTCGGCGACTATCTCCAGGCGCTCGACAGGCTGATCGCCATGGGGCTCGGAGTCACCTACCCGGCCCACGGCACACTGATCGAC
>JBOGEV010000232.1:0-11477 GCA_050742015.1 Acidimicrobiia bacterium | reverse complement strand
CTCGGCGGCGCCGGCGGAGGGGGAGGGATTCGAACCCTCGAGGAGGCGTCAGCCCCCTACGGCATTTCGAGTGCCGCGCACTAGACCGGACTATGCGACCCCTCCAAGCGGCTTCGCCGCCGTTCTCCGTTGTACGTTCTACGTTCTAGGTACGTCAGACGCAAACGTAGAACGTAAGACGTATCACGTACAACGGGCCGCGACGGCGGCCAGCGGAGGGAGAGGGATTTGAACCCTCGAGGGAGCGTAAACCCCCAACGGCATTTCCAGTGCCGCGCACTAGACCGGACTATGCGATCCCTCCGGAGCGCCTGCCGGGACCGGCAGGCAAATCAAGGATAATCGGCCCCATGACAGAGCCCACCTCGACCGACCGCTACATCGACCCGATGCGCGAGGCACTGAAGGCGGCTTCCGAGGCGGCCTCGAACGGCGACGTCCCGGTGGGGGCGGTCTTGCTCGATCCCGAAGGGACGGTGGTCGCAGCCGATCGGAACCGACGTGAGCAGCTGACCGACCCCACCGCACACGCGGAGATGCTGGTGATCGCGGCCCGGGCCCGGGAGATCGGCGATTGGCGCCTCACCGGGCACACCTTGGTTGTCACCTTGGAGCCTTGTGTCATGTGCGCCGGGGCTGCGGTTCTCGCCCGGGTCGACCGGATCGTCTACGGGGCAGCCGACCTCAAGGCGGGCGCGGCATGGTCCCTGTACAACATCCCCCAGGACCGGAGACTCAACCACCGGGTCGAGCTGATCGAGGGGGTCCTCGCAGAAGAGGCCGCCGTGCTGCTCGATGGCTTTTTCGCCGAACGCCGCTGATCAGGCGGAGACGGTCGCCTCATGGGCGACCAGGCGGCGGTCCCAGATGGCATAGACCACAGCCCCGATGCCCAACGCCACGGCAACCATCGAGAAGGCGACCAGATAGCTGAAGCCGTCGATGAGCGCCCCCACCGCGGGGGCCGAGGCGAGCAGGGCGATGTCGAAGATGGAGGTGAAGATCGACATCGCCGACCCGCGTTCCGCGGTGCGAGCCCGGTTCACCACCTGGCTGGTGAGGATGGGGAAGAGGACACCGTGGGCCAGCCCGCCGAGGATCGCCGCCGCGGCCAGCACCGGCACCGAGCCGGCGACAGCCATCAGGGCGAGGCCGAGCCCGTAACTCGTCGTCGCGCCGACCACGAAAGGTCGATGCGGGATGTTGTCGTAGTGACGGCCCCCGAAGATCCTGACCGACGCCGCGGCGAGGCCGTAGATCCCGAAGAAGAGCCCGGTGGATCCGACTCCCCGATCGGCGACGTAGGTGCGGGTGAAGGTGAACAGGGTCTCCATCCCGATGCTGAGTGAGAGGGTCACCCACCACAACGGGAGCAGGTTCCGTTGAGCCAGGGCGGCCCAAAACCCGCGGCGAGGCTGTCGACCCAGGACGGGGAGCACCGGGAGTCGCCACACCAGGAGCCATGACCCGAGGCTCGAGGTGGCGGCCAGGACGAATAGTGCGGTGAACCCGTAAGCATCGATCACGAGGTCGCCGGCCACGCCGCCGACTGCGATGGGGAGCAACCCGGAGAGACCGAGCAGGGCAAGTCCCTGGGTTCGATGCTCGACCGGGATGGAGTCGGCTCCGTAGGTGAGCATCGTGGTGAACAGGGCGATCTGGAGCACACGCTGGGAGAGGAAGAGCACCCAGAGCAGCGGCCCCCAGACGCTGGTTGTGGCCAGAGCGAGGACCACGGCCGCGTTGAGCACGCCGGTCACGAGGAGGACCGTGCGCCGATGGGTCAGATCGAGGATGCGCCCGAGAGCGGGGCGAAACGAGAGGGCCAGCACCGCGGCCGCGGCGTAGAGCACGCCGATCAGCGATTCGGTGACCCCGAGACCGTCGAGGTAACCGGGAAAGTGGACCATCAGGAAGAACGACACCTCCTGGAGGAGGGCCGCGGCGAACACCTTGGCGAAATCGGGGCCGAAACGGCTGGTGGACATCAGCCGAGTGAAGGTAACAGTCTGCGGATTTATGCCCGTGGGATTATGCCGGGTCGCCTACTCGATCGGTCTCGTTACCCTTCGCATCGATCGTGATAGGCGGGGCGCTAGGGGTGCCCTGAACCCGAAATCCTCTCCATGCGGGGCTGAGTTCCCCGCCCGAGGGGCGACGTGACGCCGGGGCTTTGCCCTGACGATGGACACGAGGCGTTGACGGTTGGGTCCTGCGCGGCGGAGCACCACGAACCGGGTCAGATCCGGAAGGAAGCAGCCCTAAGTGGAACGTTCCGGGTGCCGCAGGGCAACCTGACCCGAGCCCACGGCCATCATCGACGGCGCCCCGCCGCTTCGAAGGCGGGGGCACGATCTACGTCGGAACCTAATGCAGGGCGTCACGCATGCGTGACGCCCTGCATAAAGAAGGGGCGCCGTTCCGAGGTCCACGCCGACGTGTACCAAACCGAATGCACCGCGTCACATACTCGTGACGCCCTGCATTAGGTTGGCGGCTTCCTCAACCGGGCCCCGTAGACGAACCCGAACAGGCCCATGCGCCAGACCTCTTCGAGGACGAGGGGGTGGCCCTCGAAGAGCTGCTCAGGTGGGGGTAGGGAGTCGAGGGAGCGGTGGAGGTACCAGTACTCCCTGGGGGCGCCGGCGAAGATCAGACCCACCAGGGGGAGCAAGATCGTGGTGCCGACTTGGTGCAGTCCGCGCAAGATTGGGTTCCGGGGCCGGCTCAGGTCGACCACCACCAATGACCCATCCGGTGCCAGGACCCGGCCCACCTCGGCCAGGGTGTCGTCGACCGAGGTCAGGTTGCGAAAGACGAAGCCGCTGAACACCCCGTCGATGGACCCGTCCCGGAACGGGAGTGACTCCCCCACTCCCACCACCCGGTCCCGAACCGGGCTCAGGGCCAGCATCTCGATCACCGGGTCCAGGCCGACCACGGCCCGGCCCTCGAAGTCGGTGGCCCCGGTACCGCAACCCAGGTCGAGCACTGTGCCCGGCTCCAGCATCCCGATTCCCCTAGCCCTCCACCGCCCCTCCTGACCCAAGGAGAGAATCCGGTTGATCAGGTCGTAACGAGCGGCGATCCGGGCAAAGATCGGGTCGGTGACCTCACTCACGGCTCGATGACGTCGAACCCGGTGTAACGGCGAAGCGCCTCGGGGATGACCACCGAGCCGTCAGGCTGCTGGTGGTTCTCGAGAATGGCGAGGATGGTCCGGCCCACGGCGCAGGCGGTCCCGTTCAAGGTGTGCACCACCTCGTTGCCCTGGTCCGTCTTCATCCGCACCTTGAGCCGTCGCGCCTGAAAGTCGGTGGTGTTGGAGCAGGATGTGATCTCCCGGTAGTTCTGCTCACCCGGGAACCAGGCCTCGATGTCGTACTTCTTGACCGCCGACGCCCCAAGATCACCCGCCGCCACATTGACCACGCGATAGGGAACCTCCAACTCGCCAACCAGCTTCTCCTCGACCCCGAGCAGACGATCGTGTTCCGCCGCCGACACCTCTGGTGCCGTGAAGACGAACATCTCGACCTTGTCGAACTGGTGGACGCGGAAGATCCCCGCGGTGTCCTTCCCGTAGGTCCCTGCCTCTCGCCGAAAGCAGGTGGAGAAACCGGCGTAACGCAATGGCATCTCGGACTCGGTGAGGATCTCGCCGGTGTGATAGGCGGCCAGCGGCACCTCCGCAGTCCCCACCAGAAACAACTCGTCACGTGGGATCTCGTAGACCTGCTCCCTGGCTTCGGGGAAGAACCCGGTGCCGACCAGGGCCTCTTCCCGTACCAGGACCGGGGGCATCATCGGCGTGAAACCCTCCGTCACCAGATGATCCATCGCCCAACGCACGAGGGAGAGCTCGAGCATCGCCCCCTTCCCCTTGAGGTAGCCGAACCGGCTTCCCGACACCCTGGCGGCGCGAGCCGTGTCGATGATCCCGAGCTGGTCGCCGAGAGTGGCGTGATCGGTGCCCTCGGACAGCGGGGAACCCACTCGTTTGACCTCGACGTTGTCCTCTTCGCTGTAGCCGTCCGCGGCGTCGGTGGCGACCAGGTTTGGAACCTCGAGAATCGCCAGGTCGAACTCGGCGGCCAGCCTGTCGACGACGGCCGATGCCTCCTTCACCTCCGCCGCCAGTCCGGCGACATCGGCGATTGCCTTCTCCTTGGCCTCGCCCTCCAGACTTGCGATCTCCCGACCGATCTCCTTCTGCCGTGCCCGGAGGTCCTCCGCCGCCTGCCGCGCCGCTCTCAGGGCGGACTCCGTCGCGATCAGTGCATCGAGATCGAGCTTCGAGCCACGGCGTCTGAGAGACTCACGGATGGCATCAGGTTCTTCTCGAAGCAGCCTGGGGTCGATCATGAGGGCGCGGATGGTACCGAGTGGCCGGTCGACCGCCCCACACCGTTCAGTCCTCGTTCACCTCGAACATGACGCTCACCGCGTTGTCGTCGAGATTCACGTCGTTGGTCAGCTCGTCGGAGAGGGCGGCCGCCACCTCGTACACCCCGCCCTGCACGACCGGGATGTCGGGGAAGCTCAGCGCCGTCTGCTCCCCCGCCTCCAGGACAGGGACGTTCTCGGTGAGCACCACCGGTTCGGAGGCGCCGGCCACCGTCAAGGTCAGCGGCTCTGGCTCGCTGGCGACGTTGCCGATGTTGCTCACGACGACCGAGAAGGAGACATCTTCGGTGGCAGGCACGACAGCCTGGTCCGAAGGGTTGACGTTCCACAGCGGGCTCGACGTGATCGACATGACGGCGAGACCAGGTCGCAATGCGATGCCGCTGTTCGGCGATCGTGACGCCTCGACATAGGCCAGCGACAACGTGAGCATCTCCCCCTCCGCCGGGAGCATCCGCACTTCCGGCATCGGGCCCACCGGCTCGGGGACGTCCTCCATTTCGAGCTCCCGCACCAGGTCGGCGTAGAGCCGGTCTCCGGCGCGCAGCTCGGCGAGGGCATTAGCGATGTTGTCGACGACCACCGTGCTGGTCGGATCGTCGGCCGCGGCCAGGACGCCCGAGGTGAATCCGCTCACACCCACCGTCCAAGCCTCCAGAGCCTGGCGGTAGACGGCGTTGGCGGCGATCAGCGTGTCGGAGGGGGGCCCTGCCTCGACCAGTTCCAGACCGGCCTCGAGCGACTCCCGAATCCCATCGGTCGCGGTGACCAGTTCGGTGCGCTCGATCCGAGCGAGCCGGGAGATGACCACACGGAGGGTGTCACCGCCGAGGGAGAGATCGCTAACGGTCTCATGCATGGCGTCGAGGTACTCCAGCTCGGAGCGGGTGTCGGCCCCTGCGCCGGAGACGACCACTGCGACCACGGCGGCAGCAGTCAGGACCGCAGGCCAGAGGAGACGGCCCACCGCCCGTCTCTTGGGCCGGGGTGGTTCGAGGATCACGTGGAGGGTCTAGAGGATGGAAGAGAAACCATAAAACTCGACTAAGTCATAGCGAAGGGGCCGAATGGCCCGTAACGGGCGGCCCGGGCTCAAACCAACCCCGGAGCGCTTTACTACGTGACCCACCCCGGGCCGGAGGCCCCGCAAGGGAACCGCCCACCTGGCCATGTCGGGGGGATACAAGGGGGGTCGTCCCCCCTTGCATGTGACCGTGGGCGAGGGGGGACTTGAACCCCCACGATCTTGCGATCACAGGAACCTGAATCCTGCGCGTCTGCCAATTCCGCCACTCGCCCGGGATCGAGGGCAAATCGTACCGTTGGGCGTTGCGTTCCGGTAGTCGGTCACACTGTCCCGGGCCGACCGTAACCTCTCCTCGGTGAAGCTGGCACGAAGCCTGGAACGACGTCTGGAACGCCTCTTCGAGGGCGCCGCCGGACGTGTCTTCTCCGGTCGTCTCCATCCCACCGAAATGGCGGGGCGCATCGCCCGGGAGGCCGATCTGAGCCGGTATCGCCACGAATCGGGCCCGGCGACAGCCAACAAATACCTGCTGACGGTGAGCCCGTCTGATCTCGATGTCGACCCTTCCGCCCTGGAGCGGAAGCTGGAGATGGCCCTCGCCGAACATGCCGCCAATGTCGGGTTGCTCTTCGAAGGACCGCCAACGGTGCGGATCGTGACCTCTGCCGATGTGCCGCAAGGGCAGTTCAGCTGCACCCCGTCGGTCGAACCGGGACCGCTCCCGCCCTGGGCCCGGCTGACCGGTTCGGGGACCACGGTGGAAATCGGGGCCAACCGGGTGATCATCGGCCGCTCCGAAGAGGCCGACGTCGTGCTTCCCTATGACAACGTGTCACGCAAGCACGCCCTCATCTGGCGCTCCGAAGGCAGGTCTTGGATCCGGGACCTCGGTTCGTCCAACGGTACGTCGGTGGACGGGGCCACCGTCGGCGAACAACCCGTGCCCCTCGGCAGCGGGTCCGTTCTGAGCCTGGCCGGGCACCGCTTTCGGTTCCTCGAGGCATAGCCGTGCCGGACATCATCCTGGCCCTGCTGCGGATCATCTTCTTGGGCCTGGTCTACCTGTTCGTCTGGCAAGTCGCACGTGCTATCGGCTCACATCTAGGAATATCTCTACGACGACAGCGCCGGGAGGGCACCAAGGTCGTGATGATCAAGTCGGAAACCCAACAGGGGACCGAGTTGGAGGTCGAGGACGTGACCGTCCTCGGACGTTCCTCTGAGGCCGACGTGCTTCTGGACGATCCCTACGCTTCTGAGTTCCACATGAGGCTGGTGGCTGGGGAGAACGGGATGGTCCTCCATGATCTGGGCAGCACGAACGGGACCTATGTCAACGGGCGCCGGGTCACCGCGCCCACCACGCTGCGACGTGGGGACAACATCCAGGTGGGGAAGACGGTGATGGAGGTCCGATGATTCCGACAGCGATCCTTCTCGGGCTCATCGGAGGCCTGATTCCTCGCTACCGATGGTGGTCGATCCCGGTGATCGGCGTCATCTGGTCGGTCATATTGACCACGAGCGGCGATCCCACCATGTCGTTCGCGCAGATCTGGATCGCCGGTTTCGCTCTCGGCGCCTTGAACGGGGCGGTCGGAGTCGCCGTCACCTGGAGTTTGGCCCATGTTGTCAGCGCCTTTTTCGGTTGGATGCGCCATTCCTGGAGCACGAGATGAGATATGTCTGGGGCTCGGCCACTCATCAGGGCATGGTCCGTCAGAACAACGAAGACTCCCTCTACCCGGACAAGTCCGGCGAGTCCAACGGCGATGTGGTGCTCATGGTTGCCGACGGCATGGGAGGTCACATCGCAGGGGAGGTCGCCTCCAGGCTGGCCGTGAACGCCGCCGCCTCCTCCGACCTCGAGCCAGGAGACCGGGTGGCGCTGGCCAACCGCGCCATCCGCGAGGAGGTGGCCCGTCAGCCCGACCTAGAAGGCATGGGAACCACCCTCACCCTGGTCGAGCTGGCCCCGGAGGGGATAGCCCGATTCGGACACGTCGGCGACAGCCGCGCCTACCTGTTCCGCAACGGCGAGTTGCGGCAGTTGAGCATCGACCACACCGTGGCCGCGGAGTATGTGGCCATGGGTCAGCTCTCGGCGGCGGAGGCCGACGACCATCCCCAGAGCCACATGTTGACCCGCTGTCTGGGTCTCACCCGGTTCGTCAACGTCGACGAGTTCGACCTCGAGCTGGAGCCAGGGGATCGGATCCTCCTCTGCTCCGATGGCCTCAATTCGATGGTAGGCCCGGAAGGAATCGGCAAGGCCCTGACCGAGGGGACCGCAGACGAGGCGGCGTGGAAGCTGGTGGAAGTGGCCAACAAGGCCGGAGGACACGACAACATCAGCGTCATCGTCATCGACGTCACCTCCTGACCATGACCCGCAACACCGAAGGTGCGACCATTGTTGCGGCGTCGGTGTTGGCCGGCTTCGGGGTGACCCTGGTCAACTTCGCCCAGGAGCGGAGTCTCGACGCTCAGACCGCCCTCACCTTTCTCGTCTTCCTGATTGCCTTCGGCGGTCTCCATCTGGCGGTTCGCGCCTTCGCCCCCAAGGCAACACCGTTGCTCCTGGGCCCGGTCAGCGCCCTGACCGCTCTCGGCTTCTTTCAGATCTACCGCCTCGACCTGGCTACCGAGTCGAGTCGGGCTGGCCTTCAGAGATGGTGGATCCTGATCGCGGCGGGTCTCGCTTGTCTCACCCTGATCCTGCTCAACCGAACCTCGGTCTCGATCTTCCGCCGATACCGGAACATCACGCTGCTCGTCTCGGTGGTGCTGATCCTCCTCCCCAACTTGCCCACCGACTGGGGGTTCCCGCTGCGCGGGCTGGAGGTGAACGGGTCGCGATTGTGGGTGCTGCTCGACATCGGGTTCACCACCTTCCAGTTCCAGCCGGCGGAGATAGCGAAGCTGGGGTTGGTCGCCTACGTCGCCGGCTATCTGGCCGACCATCAGCGAGCATTGCGGGAGGCCCGCCGCCATATCGGCCCCATTGCCTTCCCCGAGCCGCGTCAGCTCATCCCACTCCTGATCACCTGGGGGGTCAGTGTGCTGATCCTGATCTCCCAGCGCGACCTGGGAGCCTCACTGCTCCTCTTCGTGGGTTTCGTGCTCCTCCTCTACGCGGCAACCGGAACCACCGGGTACCTGGTGGCCGGCGGTTTCCTCGGTCTCATCGCCGGTGTCGCCTCGTATCTGGCCTTCGATCACGTGCAACGACGGGTGATCGCCTGGCTGGCCCCGTTCGAGCACTACGAGGACGAGGGCTTTCAGATCGCCCAGGGCCTCTTCGCCATGGGGACAGGGAGCCTTTCTGGAGCCGGGCCCGGGTTGGGGAGACCCGACCTCATCCCCAATGCCTCGACAGACTTCATCTTCGCGGCGGTGGGTGAGGAGCTGGGATTCGCTGGGACGGTTTCGGTCCTCGCGTTGTTCGCCCTGACCGTTGCCGTCGGCCTGGGCATCGCCTTCCGCAGTCGGGACACTTTCCGCAAGCTGCTGGCCGCGGGACTGACCTTCGTCCTCGCCGTACAAACCATCTTGATCATCGGGGGCATCGTGCGCATCGTCCCGCTCACCGGGATCACCCTTCCCTTCATGTCGTATGGAGGCTCGGCACTGGTGGGGAATCTGATCCTGATCGCCTTCCTCCTCCGCATCAGCCACGAGGAAGCGCCATGAACGGCCCGGTGCGCCGTCTCTCCATCGGTCTCTTCACCGGTTTCTTCGCCCTCCTGCTCGCCGTCACCTGGATCCAGGTGATCAACGCCGACGCTCTCAAGGCCGATCCCCGAAACTCCCGTCCGGCCCTCTCCGAGCGAGGCAAGGAGCGGGGTCTGATGGTCACGATCGACGGGACGGTGGTGGCCCGGTCGGTTGAGGATCCCGAAGACCCTCGTTCGTTCGTTCGGGAGTACCCCGAAGGTGAGGCGTTCGCCCACGTCGTCGGGTACAACTCGTTCCTGGTCGGCTCGTCCGGCTTGGAGAATGCCTACGCCCAGGAGCTGCGCTCCAAGCGCGACCTGACCATCAGCGACCTGGTCACGGTGATCCTTGGTCGCGACCTCCGCCCCGAGAGCCTCGAGATCACCCCCGACGCCGAGCTACAACGCGCCGCCTATGCCGCCCTCGGTGGTCTGAAGGGGGGCATCGTCGCCCTCGACCCCCGCACCGGGGCCGTGCTCGCCGCCGTCTCCTCGCCTTCGTTCGACCCCGAATCGCTTCTCGGCGCCGACGCCGCCGCGATATGGGAGGGCCTGCTCGCCGACCCGAACGGGCCTCTGCTCGACAGGGCAACCCGGGAGATCTACCCGCCCGGGTCTTCGTTCAAGACCGTGGTGGCAGCGGCAGCCATCGACACCGGGGCTGCCGACCTCAACACCGAGTTCCCCGACCCTGTCGAATTCCCGCTACCGGGATCGACAGCCACCATCTCCAATGCGGGTGGGGGGGTGTGCAACAACGGGCAATCGATAACTCTGCTCCAGGCTTTTGTCGTGTCCTGCAACACGACATTCGCCGATCTCTCGATCCGCCTTGGCGCCGAGGACATCGGGATCACGGCAGAGGCGCTTGGCTTCAACACCGAGATCCCCTTCCCCTGGACGGTGCCCGAGGCCGCATATCCCGTCGACGTCCTCGCCGAAGACCCCGCCGCGCTTGGCCAGAGTGGCATCGGGGAACGCGATGTACGGGCCGCGCCGTTGCATATGGCGATGGTCGCGGCCGCCGTGGCCAACGACGGGATAACCCCCGTGCCCTACCTCGTGAACCGGATCTTCGACGCCGACGGCAACACCGTGGAGACATTCGAACCGACCCCCATGGGCCGGGCCATGGCCCCTGCCACCGCCGAGGTCATGGTCCAGATGATGGAGCGGGTTGTCACCGAGGGGACCGGGCGGAATGCAGCCGTGCCCGGGGTGAGAGTGGCCGGCAAGACCGGGACCTCCATGGGCCCGGAAGGTCTTCCCAACCCCTGGTTCATCGGATTCGCCCCGGTCGACGACCCGACGATCGCGCTGGCAGTGTTCCTGGAGGCCAGCCCAGAGCTCGGTGAGTCCGCCTCAGGCGGAGGGGTCGCCGCCCCCATCGCCGGCGATCTGATCCAGCTCTGGATGGAGCGATCCCCATGAGTTGGAACTAGAGCATTCCTACAATCCGCGAGCTCCCATGGATGCCCAGACCACGCTGACCGATCGTTACCAAATCACCTCGCACATCGCCCGGGGTGGGATGGCGGACGTCTACGACGGCAGAGACACGCTCCTCAACCGCAAGGTCGCGATCAAGGTCCTCCACTCGCAGTACTCGGCCGACGAGGCTTTCGTCAAGCGATTTCGGCGTGAGGCGCAGGCCGCCGCCAACCTCAGCCACCCCAACATCGTCGGGATCTACGACTGGGGTCAGGCCCAAAACACCTACTTCATCGTCATGGAGCTGGTCGACGGACGGTCTCTGCGTGACGTGCTCAAGTCGGAGGGGGCACTGCTCGCCCGGCGCGCCACCGAGATCACCGCCGAGGTGGCGGCAGCACTGTCCGTCGCCCATCAGGCGGGCCTCGTCCATCGCGATGTGAAGCCGGGGAACATCCTCCTGGCCAAAGACGGCACCGTAAAAGTGACCGACTTCGGGATCGCCCGGGCCTGGGACGACAGCCAGGAGCTGACCCGGACCGGGGCGGTCATCGGCACTGCCACCTACTTCAGCCCGGAACAGGCCCAGGGAGCGGCCGCCGACGCCCGCAGCGATGTCTATTCGCTCGGGGTGGTCCTCTACGAGATGCTCACCGGGCGCCCGCCCTACACCGGTGACAGCCCGATGTCTGTCGCTTTCCAGCACGTCTCCACCGAGGCCCCACTCCCCAGCTCGCTAAACGCCGACGTTCCGCCGTCGCTCGACGCCGTGGTCGCCAAGGCCATGCGCAAGGACCCAACAGCCCGCTATCAAACCGCCGACGAGATGCGCTCCGACCTGCTCTCGGTGCTCAAGGGGGAAGAGGTGGGGATGCCGGCACCGATCCCGGTGGTCG
>JBOGEV010000231.1:0-5144 GCA_050742015.1 Acidimicrobiia bacterium | reverse complement strand
GGCGAGGCGCTCGAGGGTCTTGTCCTGGCCCAGGGCGGCCATCGACTCGAAGAGGGGTGGGCTGACCGAGGAGCCGGTCACCGCCACCCGCAGCGGTTGGAGGCCCTTGCCGGCGCCGATGCCCATCTCCTCGAGCATCCCACGCAAAGCAGTCTCGATGCCCTCCGCGCTCCAGGTATCGAGCCCGGACAAACGGCCCGAAGCCGCCTCCAGGATCGCGGACACACCGTCCTTGGTCATGACCTTCTCCCAGGAAGTGGAGTCGTAATCCTCGAAATCCTCGAAGAGGAACACGACCTGCTCCCCCGCCTCCGGCAGGAGCCGGGTCCGCTCCTGGACCAGATCCGAGACCGACTCGAACCGGGCCCACTCCTCGTCGTCGAGGGCCCGCCCCACGGCAGCCTCGACCTGGGGCCGAACCGCCTCCCTGAAATCGCCCGGGTCCATCGCGCGCATGTACTCCCCGTTCATCCAGGCCAGCTTGTCGGGATCGAACACGGCCGGGTTGCTCGACACGTCCGTCAGGTCGAAGGCCTCGATTGCCTCCGCCCGGGAGAAGATGGTCCGGTCGCCATCGATGGACCAGCCGAGCAAGGCGAGGTAGTTGAACACTGCATCGGGGAGATAACCCCCGTCCCGATAGTGGGACAGCGCGGTCTCGCCGTGACGTTTGGACAGCTTCTTCCCGTCCGGGCCGAACAGGAGCGGCAAATGCGCATATGTCGGCTCAGTGGCGCCGAGAGCACGGGTGAGGACGATGTGCTTGGGAGTGGAGGGAAGCAGATCCTCGCCCCGGGCGACGTGGGTGATCTCATAGTCAACGTCGTCGATCGTCGACGCCAGGTGATAGGTCGGCGAGCCGTCGCTGCGCAGGATCACGAAGTCGTCGACATCGCGCGCCTCGAACCGGACCCTCCCCCGGACCAGGTCGTCGAACTCGACGGCCGCGTCCTGGGGGACCGACATCCGGATCACCCCGCGGCCGAAATCGCTCTCCGGTCGTCTGATGTAGTGACCGGGGTGCAGTTTGTCCCCCTGCGCCTTCCCGCGGAGAGCCTCCAGCTCATCGGGCGACCTGTCGTCGTAATAGGCGGCACCGGACTCCACGAGCGACCTCGCCACCTCCTGGTACCGATCGAACCGATCGGACTGCCGGTACGTACCGTGGGGACCACCTACGTCCGCCCCCTCGTCCCAGTCGAGGCCGAGCCAGCGCAGCGAGTCGAGGATGTCGCGTTCGAATTCGGCTGTGGATCGCTCCTGGTCGGTGTCATCGACCCTGACGATGAAGGTCCCCTGGTGATGCCGGGAGAACAGCCAGTTGAACAATGCGGCGCGGGCGTTGCCGACGTGCAGGTACCCCGTCGGCGACGGGGCGACCCGCAGGCGAACCGTCATCTCGCGGCCACCACCCGATTCTGGAGAACACCGATCCCGTCGACTTCCACCTCCATGACATCACCCGGCTCCACCCGGCTGATTCCCGACGGCGTCCCGGTGAGGATCACGTCACCGGGAAGCAGGGTCATCACCGCCGTCACGTACTCCAGGATCTCGGCGACTCCGAAGACCATGTCCGAGGTGAATCCCGCCTGACGGACGTCGCCATTGACCCGGCAGATGACGGCCAGCTTCTCGAGGGGGTCGAGCTCGGTCTCGATGGCCGGGCCGAGCGGACAGAAGGTGTCGAAGCCCTTGGCCCTCGCCCATTGACCGTCCTTCATCTGGAGGTCGCGTGCCGTGACGTCGTTGGCCGCGGTGTACCCGAATATGTAGGCCGACGCGTCTTCGGCTTTCACGTAACGGGCCACCTTGCCGACCACGGCTGCCAACTCGGCCTCATGCTGTACGTCCTGCGAGATCGCCGGATGCACGACATTGGCCTCCGGTCCGATGACAGAAGTGGCCGGTTTGAGGAAGATGAGCGGCTCGTCGGGGACCTCGGCATCACGCTCTGCGGCGTGATCCTCATAATTCCGCCCCACGGCCACCACTTTGGACGGAAGGATCGGGGCGAGCAGTTGGGCCGATTCCCAGGGGACCACGGTCTCAGTGGGCTCCCAGGCCACGAAGGGCGAGCCCCGGTAGACGAGCACCCCTTCGGCGTCGGCGACGCCATAGGCGATGTCATCTCCGGCCTTGATGCGGACGATCTTCATGAAGCCGGAAACTACTGGCTATCAGCCGATGACAGCGCCCGACGAACCTGATCGGGCTTGTTGACGAGCAGTTCGCGGTCCACTTCGCCGACCGCGGTCTGGCCCGGCCGGACCTCATGGGGGACCGCAGCCTTCCAACGCTCCCGGCGCTCGATCACCTCCGGTGGTGCCTCGAACCCGTAACCAGTGAGGGCAAGGGCGACCTCCAGGTCCTCCATCACCGGCGCCCGGCCCAGGACACCGGCCCGGGCAATGGTGAGAGCGGTGAGCACCGACCTGAGATCCGGATCGTCGTCGGGCAACTCGACCGAGCTGATCAGACGCAGGGCCCAACCGCCGTCAGGGGTCGCCTGGCCGAAGCGGCCCCCGCGCGGAACATCCTCCGGCGCCACCGGGATGCCCGGCTTGATGTCGGGCCGCCAGCGTCGGGCCGGAGGGGGCTCCAGCACGGAACGGGGTCGTTCCCCCTCTGTCAACTCGATGTTGGGCTGCTGGCCCACTAGACGAAGCTGAGCCAGTGGCGGTACTCGGGGATCTTGGCTGCGACCACGTCGGAGAACAGGTCCTGCGCCTTACGTGTCACCGAGCCCGGCTTGCCGGATCCGATCACGCGGCCGTCGATCTCGATCACCGGAGTCACCTCGGCGGCGGTGCCGGTCAGGAAGACCTCGTCTGCCGTGTAGAGGCTGCCTCGGGCAAGCTCGGTCTGGACCATCTCGAAGCCCTCGCCACCGAGCAGCTCCATGACCGAGTTGCGGGTGATCCCTTCGAGGATCCCCGACGACACCGGCGGGGTGTGGATCACACCGTTGCTCACGGTGAAGATGTTCATCCCGCTCCCCTCGGACACCGAGCCGCCATCATTGAGCATGATCGCCTCGTCGTACCCGGCGCGCAGGGCCTCCTGTTTGGCCAGGACCGAATTCAGGTACTGGCCCGAACCCTTGGCGGTGGGAATGAAGCTGGTGTGCGAGATGCGCCGCCAGCTCGAGACCATGGTGGTGATGCCATTCTGAACCCCGTCGTCGCCCATGTAGCTGCCGAGATAGAAGGCGGCCATGTAATTGTGGACAGGGCTCGCTTTCGGGTTGATCCCGAACGCTCCGGAGCCGTAGAAGACGAAGGGCCTGATGTAGGCCGATTCCAGCTCATTCACCCGGAGCAGCTCGAGACAGGCCTCATCCATCTCATCGGCGGTTTCCTTCATCGGCAAGCCATAGGCACGGGCCGAGGCCACGAGCCGGACCATGTGCTCGTGGAGACGGAATACGGCAGTTCCCTCGGGCGTCTTATAGGCGCGAATGCCCTCGAAGACACCAGTTCCGTATTGGAGGGAATGGGAAAGGAAGTGGACGGTGGCGTCGTCCCAGTCGACGAACTCTCCGTCGCACCATATCTTGGATGCCGGTTCCATCTTCAGAGGCTAACGGCTGAAACGGAAAGAGAAACCGCCGATGGCCGACTCATGTGATGTCACCGTGTTGAATCAGCCCATGGCATCCGAGCGCTCTGCTGTCATCGACGTGGCTGCTCGAGGGCGATCCGGCCATCCGCTGGCAGGTGATGCGAGACCTCCTCGACGCTCCCGAAACGGAGTGGATGGAGGAGCGGGAGCGAGTCGCCAACGAAGGATGGGGAGCCCGTTTGCTGAACCATCAGGACGCGGAAGGACGTTGGACCCCGCGGCTCTACGGCAAGAAGTGGATCTCGACTACGTGCACCATGGCTCTCTTGCGTCGGATGGGCCTGCCCCGCGACGATCCCCGGGCGATCAAGTCTTGCCTCCTCTTCCTCGACGAGCGCACGGGCACCACCCGCCGCAGCGAGCAGTGCATCGCCTCGATGGTCCTGGCGTTGCTCTATTGGTTCTCGGTGCAAGACGAGAGGCGTGATCCGCTCATCGGAAACCTGCTGGACCGACAGTTGCCCGACGGTGGATGGAACTGCATCGTCTCATCCAGACATGGATCGTTTCATACCAGTTCGTCCGCCCTGGAGGCCCTGAGGGTGTGTTCCGACGTCGTCGACGGCGACGTCGGAGAGATCGAGGCCGCCGAGGCTCGCGGCCGGGAGTTCTTCCTCGAGCATCGCATGTTTCGCTCCCACCGCACCGGCGAGGTAGTGAGCGAAAGGTTCCTGCGTCTGTCCTTCCCACCCCGCTGGCATTTCGACGTCTTGCGCGGTCTCGACTACTTCTGATCCGCCGACGCCCTGACCGATGAGCGCCTTCAGGACGCAATCGAGGTGGTCATGAACAAGCAGCTCCCCGATGGGCGATGGCCTCTCCAGCAGCGGTACCCGGGTGAGACGTGGTTCGAGATGGAGGAGGTCGGTCAGGCCAGCCGATGGAACACGTTGAGAGCGATGCGCGTCCTCGAAGCGTGGGAACGAAGGTAGCTTCTCGTCCGATGCACCGGCTCGTGGCCTCCCTGTTCGGAGTAGGTCTGCTTCTCCGAAGGGTGAGGGGATCCGATGCGGGGTCGGGCACCGTGGCGGGCCTGGTCGCTCTACCCCTTTCCATGCTGATCGGGTCGACGTCGGGATGGGCGGGTCAACTGGTGGCCGCTCTGGTGCTGACCCTGGTCGCCTACTGGTCGACCGCCGCCGTCGTGGCATCCGAAGGGGATGCCGGCTGGATCGTCATCGACGAGGCAGCGGGGACGTTCGTATCGACCATCGGGCTGCTCGGATGGCCGGCGGTCGTGGCCTTTGTCGTGTTCCGCGTCGCCGACATCACCAAGCGCCCATTCCCCGGCGTGCTTCGGGCGGATTCAATCCCCGGCGCCACAGGGGTGGTCCTCGACGACCTGGTCGCCGGTCTCTACGCCCTGGCGATCGGGCATCTGCTCAGTGGCGTCGTGTTCCGATTCTGATGACTCGACCCAACCTGCGTATCGTCTGAGCAAGGAGGTACGACAGGCAGATGGATTGGAATCCGAAAGCGATCATCGTTGGTGTGGACGGCTCGGAGACGAGCATGCGGGC